>CACDMG010000061.1 GCA_902553845.1 uncultured Pelagibacteraceae bacterium | reverse complement strand
CTGGTGAAATAGAAGTTGTAATAGATAAATTTGAAATTCTTGGAGAATGTAAAGAATTACCAATGCCAATTTTTAGTGATCAAGAATATTCTGAAGAAATAAGATTAAAATATAGATTTTTAGATTTAAGAAGAAAAAAAATTCATGAAAATATTATTTTAAGATCAAAAGTAATTTCATTTATAAGAAATGAAATGTATCAACTAGGATTTCTGGAATTTCAAACACCAATATTAACTTCATCGAGCCCAGAAGGAGCAAGAGATTTCTTAGTGCCAAGCAGATTAAACCCAGGTAAATTTTATGCTCTGCCTCAAGCACCACAACAATTTAAACAATTAATTATGGTATCAGGATTTGATAAATATTTTCAGATTGCACCTTGTTTTAGAGATGAGGATGCTAGAGCTGATCGAAGCCCAGGTGAGTTTTATCAATTAGATTTAGAAATGTCATTTGTTGAGCAAGAGGATGTATTTCAAGTTGTAGAAAAACTATTGATAAATACTTTTAAAGAATTTTCTTCAAAAAAACTATTGTTTGAAAAATTCCCTAGAATTTCTTACGAGGAATGTTTGTTAAAATATGGAACTGATAAACCTGATTTGAGAAATCCTTTAATAATAAATGACATAACAAAAATCTTTTCAAGGGAAGATGTTTCTTTTGAAATTTTTAAGAAACTGGTCAAACAGGGAGCAAGTGTAAGGTGTATAGTTACAAAAAATACTAAAGATAAACCAAGGAGTTTTTTTGATAACATTGATAAATGGGCTAAAGATTTAGGTGCTTCAGGTTTAGCGTATTTTTCAATAGAAAAAGAAAGTGAATTACTAGCTAAAGGACCTATCGGTAAATTTTTCTCCTCAGAAGCACTAGAAGAAATAATGAGACAAACTGATGCTGAAATTGGTGACAGTGTATTTTTAGCATGTGGTAAGTTAAATGATTTAGAAAAAATTATTTCATTGGCAAGAGATAAAATTGCTAATGATTTGGGACTAATTGATGAAAATGCTTTTGCATTTTGCTGGGTTGTTGATTATCCAATGTTTGAAAAAGATGAACAAACTAAAAAAATTAAATTTAGTCATAATCCATTTTCTATGCCTCAAGGAGATTTAAATAATATAAATTTTAACGAACCTTTGAAAATATTGGCTTATCAATATGATATTGTATGCAATGGTGTTGAGCTTTCTTCAGGAGCCATTAGAAATCACATACCAGAACTAATGTATAAACTCTTTTCAATTGCTGGTTATAACAAGAAACAAGTTGATGACAAATTTAGTGGTATGATAAATGCTTTAAGCTATGGTGCGCCTCCACATGGTGGAATAGCACCAGGGATTGATAGAATAGTTATGCTCATAGCGAATGAAAAAAATATTAGAGAAGTAACGATGTTTCCGATGAACCAAAATGCTCAAGATTTAATGATGAATGCACCATCCGAGGTGAACGAAAATCAATTAAAAGAACTTAATCTGTCTTTAAAAGCAAAAAAATAAATTATTTTTTTCCTTTTAAATTAATTTTAACGTCTGATAAATCTACAAGGTTTTTTTTATAATTGTTTCTGACAAAACCTTTACTAGTTATGTCTTTCACTATTTTAAGTAATTGATTTTGATCATCTGTATTTTGTTCATCATTATTTGTATCATCTAATGCACCAATCGCTGGAGTATGTGCTAAATCTTCTCTATTTTGATAAGATATTGCTAACTCTCTAAATATATAGTCCAAAATTGATGTAGCACTCAATATTCTATCATTACCAGTTACTTTTCCTGATGGTTCAAATTTAGTTCCTATAAAAGCACTAATAAATTCATCTAATGGAACTCCGTATTGTAAACCTAAAGATACGGCAATGGCGAAGTTATTCATTAAAGCTTTTACAAGCTCTCCTTCTTTACTTGTGTCTATAAATATTTCTCCAATCTTTCCATCTTCATACTCACCTGTGTGTAAATATACTTTATGGTCACCAATAGTAGCTT
>CACDMG010000060.1 GCA_902553845.1 uncultured Pelagibacteraceae bacterium | reverse complement strand
ACAAACCCTTTATTAACTTTATTTAAACCAATAACACCAAAATTTATCATTGGACCATTAGTACCTTTATATGTAGCTTGGTTTTTTTTCATGATTAGATTTTACTTAATGCCATGGATTTTGGGATATTCAATTATGGGAATGTTGTCATTTCCATTGGAAAGCGAAATTTCGAGACAAATTTACCAATTTTTTAATTCAATTAAATTTTAAAAATTGATACTAGTTAATCTAATAATCAATGAAAAAAATACAAATCTCACCATCAATATTATCTGCGGATTTTAGTCAGCTTGGTAATGAAATAAAAAGACTTGAAGAAGCTGGTGCTGACATGATTCATGTTGACGTAATGGACGGTCATTTTGTTCCAAATTTAACGATTGGACCTCCAGTGCTTAAAGCATTAAGAAAATATTCATCGATAATGTTTGATGTGCATTTAATGATTTCTCCAGTACATCAATTCATTGAAGATTACTCAAATGCTGGGGCGGATATCATTACAATTCATCCTGAGGCTACAAACGATTTAAAAAAATCAATTTTAAAAATTAAAGAATTAAAAAAAAGGGTTGGTGTTTCTTTGAATCCTGACTCAAAATTAGATTTAATAATAAATCATTTAAGTGAAATTGATTTAGTATTAATTATGAGTGTTAATCCAGGTTTTGGAGGTCAAAAATTTATGCCTGAAGTTTTAGAAAAAGTAAAAATATTGAATAATATTCAGAAAGATAAAAAATTTAATTTCGATATTGAAATAGATGGTGGAATTAACTTTGAAAATTCAAAATTAGCAATCGAAGCAGGTGCAAATATATTAGTATCAGGGACTACTATATTCAAAAGTAACAATGGAGATATTAAAAAAAATATTGAATTACTAAAATCAAAATAAATTAATGATTTATTTAAATCAGTTTTTTTTAAATATTCAAAAACAAATAAGAAATGTTTATTTAAATTCAAAGTTTTACGATAATAAAATTTCTAAAGTTGATAATGAAAATTTACAATATAAACCAAGTCCTTATTTACTTTCTTCTTTAATAAATTATCAAAAAAAAAAATTTAAAATTGAAGATTATGCTCCTAGTAATATCTGGGAGAATAAAAAAATTAATACTAAGGATTTTAAAAATCTAAATAATTTTTATTGGTTTTTTGGTTTAGATTTAAAATCTTCGAAAAAAATAACGCAATCAATTATTGAAAATTGGATCATGTCTAATTTACAATATAACAATAAAAGTTGGGATTTTGATATAACAGCGAAAAGAATTATTGCTTGGTTATCATGTCACCATCTAACATTTGAAGAAAGCAGTCAAACTTATAAAAATAATTTTAATAAAATCATAAAAAAACAAGCAAATCACTTAATTAACGAAATTAATAGGTCAAAGTTATTAGATGATAAACTAATAGGCTGCGCAGCAATCATCTTGGTTGGCTTGTGTTACAGGAATCAAAAAAATTATTTATCATTTGGATTAAATGTTTTAAAAAAAATTTCTAAATCAACTCTTGATAATAGTGGTTTCCCAAAATCAAGAAATATTAAACAATTAATATTTAATCTTAAATACTTTATTCTGATAAGAGAATGGTTAAAAGAATCTCAGAGTCTAATTCCTGAAAATATAGATGAAACTATTTATTATCTGGGCCAAGGTTACGCCTTTATTTGGCAAAATACTGGCTCTGATATTTTATTCAATGGAAACAATTTTTCTAATAATAATGAATTTGATAATTATTTAAAAAGATTGGGTTATAAGTTCAAAAATCAAAATTTAGATTTTGGTGGTTATATAATTTTAAGAAATAAAAAGATTTGTTTGTCGATGGATGCTGGTTTTTCACCTGATCAAAAATTTTCTAATAATTATCAATCTGGAGCTTTATCTTTTGAAATAGTCTCAAATGGAAACAAACTAATAAGTAATTGTGGTTATTACGGTAGTAGTAATTTAGAACTTAATAATTTATCAAGATCAACTGCTACACACAGTACTTTAGTAATCGATGATCAATCATCATGTAATTTTAAAAAAAATAATAAATCTTTAATCGTTCAAAAAGGTGTTAAAACAATGAATAAGAATATTGTTTATGAAAAAAATTATTGGAAA
>CACDMG010000059.1 GCA_902553845.1 uncultured Pelagibacteraceae bacterium | reverse complement strand
CGATTCGGTCATGTTTTAGTCTATTTTTGTTCTTTAACACTAACAACATCTGGTAGGTAAAAATTTAGCTACACCAAAGATAGAAATGTCTAAAAATAAAATTACCGCTGTTCTTGGCCCAACTAACACTGGCAAAACTCACCTTGCTATCGAAACCATGCTGTCATTTGACAGTGGTATGATCGGTTTTCCATTAAGACTATTAGCTAGAGAAGTTTACGATAAAATAGTCAAAAAAATTGGTTTAAATAAAGTGGCTTTGATTACTGGTGAAGAAAAAATAATTCCAGATAACGCTAAGTATTATCTATGTACTGTAGAGTCAATGCCAATAAATAAACAATTAGATTTTGTGGGTGTAGATGAAATACAAATGTGTGCTGATCATGAACGTGGTCATATTTTCACAGATAGATTATTAAATCTAAGAGGAACTAAATTAACAATGTTAATGGGATCAAATACAATCAAAAATATTATTTCTAAATTAAATGATGATATAGAATTTATAAATAGAAATCGATTATCTAAACTTACTTATTATGGTCATAAAAAAATTTCAAGAATACAAAGAAAAACTGCAATAATAGCATTTTCTGCAGAAGAAGTTTATGCGATCGCAGAACTTATAAGAAGACAAAAGGGGGGTGCAGCTATTGTGATGGGCTCTTTAAGTCCTAAAACTAGAAATGCTCAAGTTGAGCTATATCAATCTGGAGATGTTGATTTTTTAGTTGCAACAGATGCTATTGGTATGGGAATAAATATGGATTTAGACCATGTTTATTTTTCTAACTTAAAAAAATTTGATGGAAAAAAGCTCAGAAGATTAAATTTATCAGAAATAGGTCAAATAGCTGGACGAGCTGGAAGATATTTAAATGACGGTAGTTTTGGAATTACTGGCCAATGTAAAGAAATAAATTCTGAAGAAGTTGATTTGCTTGAAAAACATTCTTTTGAGAAAATACAATCCTTATTTTGGAGAAATTCAAATTTAAATTTTAATAATGCTTCTGCACTAATTAAGACCTTGGATGAAAAGCCCTCTAAAAATTGGCTTAGAAAGATAAATGAATGTGAAGATGAAAAAGCATTAAAATTTTTTCTTAAAGAAAAAAGCTTTCAAGATATTGAATTTAATGAAAAAAAACTGAAACTTTTATGGGAATGCTGCCAAATACCTGATTTTGTAAAAAAAACTTATGGAAATCACTATGAAGTGATCAGAAATGTATTCAAATATTTAAGTAGTTCTAAAGGTAAAATCACTAATGATTATATGCGTATTCAACTTCTAAAACTTGATAAATTGGAAGGAAATGTTGATTCTTTATCAAATAGAATTGCAAATGTAAGAACTTGGTCATATGTTTCAAATAAAAATAATTGGATAGAAAATCAAAACTATTGGATAGAAAAAACAAAGCTACTAGAAGATAAACTTTCAGATAGATTACATGAAGAACTTACCAAAACATTTATTGATAAAAGAGCAAGTGTTCTCGCTAGAGGCTTAAAACAAGATATGAAATTTGATACAAAAATTTTAGTTAACAATGATGTAATGATTGATGATCAATTTATAGGCAAAATAAAAGGTCTAAAATTAGAATTAGATTTAAAAAAAGGTGCACTAGAGACTGATATAAAATCTCTTAAAAAAGCAGCAAGACAAACAGTTGGCCCAGAACTAAAAAAAAGAGTTCAACAAATAATTAATACTGGATTAATAGAATTAAAGGAGGATTTTAAGATTTATTGGAATGAACATCCTATAGGAAAATTGATAACAGGAAAAGACTATCTCAATCCAAAATTTGAATTAATAGTTGATGATATTTTAGAAAATGACCAAACGAAAATCTTGAATGAATTTATTAAAAAATGGTTAAATAATAAAATTGATAATATTTTAAAAAGTTTAATTGATTTAAAATACCTTAAAGAAAAAAATTCTTCAATAAAGGCATTAGCATATCAATTATATGAAAATAATGGTGTGATAAAAAGAGACAATGTTTTAGACTATGTTAAGAATTTGAATCAAAATGATAGAAAAATTCTAAGAACTCTTGGAGTTAAGTTTGGTAGGTACCATGTCTTTTTACATAAATTAATAAAACCTGAAGCAGTTTCAATAAGAACATTGCTTTGGAAAAATTATCATCAAAAATACATTCATTTAAAACCACCAACTTTTGGATTAAACTT
>CACDMG010000058.1 GCA_902553845.1 uncultured Pelagibacteraceae bacterium | reverse complement strand
GTAGTAACAGCTTGTTCTGATTGCAACGTCAAAAAAGGTGGTAAGTTATTAAAATCATCTGGCATGAAGCTTGCTCAGTATCCTTATCAACCATCTACAGAAGATTTACATCGTAATGGTAAAAATTTTCCTCCAAACTATTTGCATAAAAGCTGGATGGATTATCTATATTGGGATGTTGAATTAGAAGCTTAAAATTAAATTTTTTCAGAAATATTTATTGCTAATTTTGAGCCAGTTTTAATAATTTTATCCATTATTGAATAAAGTCCTTTTTTAGTTGCACCTTTTTCATAAGCTATATCTTTATGATGCAATTCATCTTCTCTGAACTTAATAATTTTTTTTTTTAATTCAATTTCGTCAGAATCAAGTTGATTTATTTGATTTTGATAGTGCTCATCAATAACTTCTTCAACAGAAGCTGTACATAACATTGCTGCTTTTTTCCCAAGAATGGTTGAGCCAAATCCTAAACCAACACCTAATAAATCCCATAACGGTAAAAGTTTTGTTGGATTAATATTTCTTTTCTTTATTTCCTTTTCAAAAAAATCACAGTGTTCTTTTTCATGAATTTTCATTTCTTCAATTGTTTTTTTTAAACTTTCATCTTTGACTAAAGTATTAAGAGCTAATAATTGACCTTCATATATTTTTACAGCACCACGTTCACCAGCATGATCTACTCTTATAAATTCTTCAATTTTATTTCTTGTTTTTTTCATAATTCAAAAAAAGCTTAGTTAAAATAATCGTTAATAATAAACTTATAATCATATTAATTGTTGTTAAGGAAAATCCAAAAATTCTAAATGTCACATCTTTACAACTTATATTTCTTTGTTGAAGTATTTTTAATAATTCTTCTTTTGATTGAGTTATGGTATTAGAATTTAGATTACAGACAGAATTTTCAATAAAAAAACCTTGCTCTATGCCAAAATGGTAGATTGCGATAATTAAAGATATAAAAAATATGATAATTAATAATATTAGTGATAATTTTTCATTTTTTTCGAAAAAATAATTCATAATTATTATAACGACACTCAATATATATGGAATTCTTTCAATTAGACATAATTTACAAGGCTGGTGTCCAAGAACATTTTCAATATAAAAAGCCGAAACAATTGAAGAAAGGCTTACAAGAAAAATAAAACCTAAAAAATAATTTACTTTATATTTAAACATTTAATTTAAAAATTATATAAATTATTAGTCCAATAATAACAATAAGCGTTCCAACAATTGTAAACCATTTAGACCCATGTGTTTCCATGAATTGAGTGAATAAATTTCCAAATTTATAAGATAAATAAGAAACAATGTAAAAACGTAAACCTCTTGATATTAAACTTATTAAAATAAAAATTATGATATTAAAACCTATTAGGCCACTAGCAATAGTAAAAACTTTATATGGAAGAGGGGTAAAACCTGCTAAAAAAAGAATACCAAGCCAAGCATAAAATCCTTCACTGTTAATTAAATTATTTTTAAGTGATGTTAATTTATCTTCGTACCCATAAAAACTCATTATTTGCATTCCAACTTCAAAGAAAAAAGCTCCAATAAAATAACCTAATATACCACCTAAAACTGAAAATATTGTTGCAATGAAAAAGATTTTCAAAAAATCAACTCTTTTTGAAATAACCATGGGTATTACCATGACATCTGGTGGAATAGGGAAAAAAGAGCTTTCAATAAAAGAGATGATGGCTAAATAATATTTTGAACTTTTGTGAGCTGCTAAATTTAAACATTTTTTATAAAGAGAGTTAAACATTTTTTGGTTTTAATATAATTTTAGTTCTTATACTATTTAATAAATTTATAAAAATTAAGGGCGAATGGCGGAATTGGTAGACGCGCACGACTCAAAATCGTGTTTCGCAAGAAGTGAGAGTTCGATTCTCTCTTCGCCCACCAGATTATGGAATTAAATAAAATTAATAGTCTTGTTGAACTTTTTTTTAAAAAGTATCAAGAAAAAAAATTTGAAACTAAACAACCATTTTTAAAAAGTTTAAAAATTCAAGATAGTACTTTTTTGAATTGGACACAAGTTGAGCAAAATATTAGATACCTATCTAATTTCTTAAGAAAAAATTTAACAAAGGGCGATAGATGTATTTTATTATCTGAAAATAGACCAGAATGGTTAATTACAGATATAGCTATAATGAATGCTGGTGGTGTAACAGTTCCATTATTTACAACATATTCAGAGAAAGATTATGAATATATTATCAATGATTGTAAACCAAGAATATGTATTGTATCGAACAATGATCAATATAAAAAAATTGAAAAATTTATTTCA
>CACDMG010000057.1 GCA_902553845.1 uncultured Pelagibacteraceae bacterium | reverse complement strand
AAGCTATAATGGATGATTATCAAAATGATACATGTGTTGGAAAATATTTAAAAGAGATTTACGAAAGAAGAATACCAAAAAAATTAACTGAAGAAAGAAACGAGCCTGCATTTAATCGTACAAAATCATATGGGGGTCAATTTCATATGGATTTTCCAGGATTAAAAGACAAAATTATATTTGGTATGGGTGGCTATGGCGGGAATATGATTTTAATTGATGTAGAAAATTCAAGAATACTAGTTGTTAATTCCCTTCATTATAATAATAAAAAATATAAATATAATCACAAAAAACTACTGTACGATCCATTTAAAAAAGGTAAACAAATAAATTAGATTTAGTGAAAAAAGTTTCAATATTTTTCATATCATTATTTTTTATTTCAAATATTTCTTATGCTGATTTTAAAAAAATAAAAAAAAAAGCAACAGTCACTCAACCAGAAATCATTTTTCCAATCCAAAAAGATAAAAAAGGATGCATCAAAGATTTATATATAACTCCAGATAAAAACTATGTTTTACCAGTATTGAAAGTTGAAGCACCCTCTGGATACGGACTTGATAATAGATTTGATCACGCTAAGAGCAAATTTGAAAATTTTAGTTTTCCCTGTGGTAGTGGGAATTTAGAAGCGTGTGAAAATGTAAAAAGAGTAATTTTAGAGTGGGCAAAAGCTAATGCTGCCCAAAGAACCGGACCTTCTGATGGAGAAGGAAGACACTGGAACGATACTTTAACTGTTAATCTTTATATAGCTTCACCAATGATAGCAGCTTACTCATTTGCTAAACAAGTAATAGATATTCCAAAATCTGAGGACAAAATAATTAAAGATTGGTTTAAAAAGATTGTTAGAAAAAATAAACATTTAATGTACGAATATTCTAATTATAAAACTGGATCAGGTGCAAATGGTACTCCAAAAAGAGCCCATAATCATGCTCTATCATCTGCAGTTAGTCATATGCAATTAGGAATTTTGCTTAATGATAGTAAGTTTTTTAGAACTGCATTTAAAAATTTTGAAGCGGCTATAAGATATCAAAGAAAAGATGGAAGTATGCCTATTGAAACGAGAAGGGGTGGAAGAGCAATGTTTTATCAAGCAAGAGCTATGAATGCATTAGCTGTCATTGCTATTTTAGCAGAAAACCAAGGTTATAATATTTGGGATTATGAGCACAAAGGAAAAAATTATCATAACATTGTTAAATTTTTCATAGATTTTACTGAAAATAATGAAATCGTTTTCAAGTATGCAAAAAGTATGAAGCATCCAGGACCTGCTAAAAATTATAAAAGACAAGATCTTAATAGTAGGTCGAGCAGCAACTGGGGATGGTTGTACGCTTATGCTTCAAGATTTCCTGATCATGAAAATGTACAAAGACTTAAAAAATGGTCTCAAGATAAAAGTAATCTTAATAGTTATCAGTGGGATATTGTTCATCATTATTTAAAAATTGGAAAAAGACCTTTTGGTTCAGCCTCTTGGACAGTTGTAGAACCAAACTGTCATTTTACTAAGTAGCTCTAATTGTCGGTAGACAATAAAAATCAGCTGTATCTATTTTAGAAGAATACTGTCTTCTCATGTTCCATTTTTTATGAACTCCAGCGCTTGCAAGACTTAACGTGGATCTGCCATATCTATAATTAGTATTATCAATTGATCGCATTAAACTTTTTATCTTTTCATCTTTTTCTGATGAAAATAAATTTTTTCTACTATCATCGTTACGTAGTCCTGTAAGCATGACGCCCGCTTTCTGATACCGGTATCCATTTTTAAAAATACTTTCTAAAATTGAAACTGCAGTTTTAACTGTTTCAATACTATTGTTTGTTGCAATTGGAAAATCAATAGTTTTTGCATTTGAATAGTAGCCATAGTCACGTTGGAATGGACTAGTTCTAACAAAAACAGTAATTGCTTTTGCAACTAATGACTCTGATCTAATTTTTTCAGATGCATTTAAACAATAATTTGCAACCGCTTCTTTTAATTCTTGAAACTTTTCGATTCTTTTTCCAAATGATCTTGAAACTACACAGCTTTTCCTTTTTGTTTGTGTTGTCTCTAAACCAATACATGGTACTCCTCTAAGTTCCATTGCAGTTCTAGAACTTAAAACATTGGAACATTTTTTGATCCATGTATTAGATTTATTCTTAAGTTGTTTTGCATTATAAATTCCGTTCTTTTGATAAAACTTCGTAAGTTGCCTACCAACACCCCATACATCATTAATTTCAACTTTTTCTAAGATAGGATCTAAATTTTCTATTCCAATTAAGCTTGTTACTCCTGATTGTTTTTTCTTTGCGATATGATTT
>CACDMG010000056.1 GCA_902553845.1 uncultured Pelagibacteraceae bacterium | reverse complement strand
AATCAATATTTTCCAAATTTAAACCTTTTGGAATCGAAATATTTTTTAAAAGTTCATTTATATTTGATTTAGATTTTTTAGTTTTTTTCTTTTTCTTTGTAGCTTCTTCTAGTTCAATTTCAGTTAGGATTTTTTCATACTGAAGATAGGGGCCAAATCTTCCATTTTTTAAATAAATATTATTTCCATTTTCATGCTTTCCTATCAACTTTGGCTCAGCTAACTGCGCTTGAGCTGCAGCTTTTGCTTTTGATAATGGTCGTGTAAACTTACATTCAGGGTAGTTTGAGCATCCGATAAAAGCACCACCCCTGAAGCTATTTTTTAAACTTAATGTCCCAGTACTGCATAATTGGCACTTTCTAACAACATTTCCTTCATTATCTTTATCAAAAATTAACTCACCTAAGCTATCATTTAGTAAATCTAAGACTTCTCTAGTCCTTTTTTCTTTTACCTCTGAAACATTATTATTAAAGTCTTTCCAAAAAAGCTCTAAAACTTTAATCCAACTTTCTTTTCCAGTAGTTATTTCATCAAGTTGATTCTCTAGTCCTGCTGTAAAATTATAATCTACATATTTTGAAAATAATTTTTCTAAAAAGGCGGAAATTAATTTACCTCTGTCAGTGGGAAAAAATCTTTTATTTAAAATTTCTGCATATCCTCTATTAGCAATAGTAGAAATGATACTTGCATAAGTAGATGGTCTTCCAATACCTAATTCCTCTAGTTTTTTAACTAAACTAGCCTCAGAATATCTAGGTGGGGGTTGAGTATAGTGTTGCTCGTCTAATAAAGCTTCAATATTAATTGGCCCTTTGGAAACAGCTGGTAAAATATTCTCATCATCATCTTTATTTTGATTATTATAAATTTTCAAAAATCCGTCAAACTTAAGAACTGATCCGCTAGCTTTACAAATAGTATCATTATTGTCTGAAGTTATTGTAATGGTGTTTCTATCAAATTTAGCAGACTCCATTTGAGAAGATAAAGCTCTACTCCAAATAAGATCATATAGTTTATTTTGATCTGTACTTAAATATTTCTTAACATTTTGGGGTGTTCTGATTATATCTGTAGGTCTAATTGCTTCATGAGCTTCCTGAGCATTCTTAGCTTTTTTACCAGAATAATTCAAAGCATCTTTAGGCAAGTATTCGTTACCAATTTCTTTTTGGATATAATCTCTAAAAGCTGACACTGCATCTTTAGATAAATTAGTTCCATCTGTTCGCATATAAGTAATTAAACCAATTGTTTCACCATCAATTTCTATACCCTGATACAATTTTTGTGCAATTTGCATTGTTCTGGATGCGCCAAATCCTAATCTACTTGATGCAGTTTGCTGAAGAGTAGATGTAGTAAATGGTCCGGATGGATTTCGATTAACAACTTTGCTTGAAATATCTGTAATACTAAATTTTTTTTTATTTACACTTGCTATAGCTTTATTTATTTCATCTTTATTTCTGAATGAAAATTTTTCAATTTTTTTACTATCTAACTGACTGATACTTGCAGTAATTTTTTGATTATTTTGATCAGAAAAGTTTATACTTAAAGTCCAAAACTCTTCTGGTTTAAATGATTCAATTTCATGTTCTCTTTCAGTGATCAATTTTAAAGCAACAGATTGGACTCTTCCTGCGGATTTTGAGCCTGGTAGTTTAGTCCAAAGTATTGGTGAAATATTAAAACCAACTAAGTAGTCTAATGCTCTTCTAGCCATATAAGCATCAACTAGATGAGGTTCAATTTGTCTTGGATTTTCAATTCCCTGTATGACAGCTTTTTTAGTTATCTCATTAAATACAACTCTTTCAATTTCTTTATCTTTTAAAAGTTTTTTTTCATTTAAATACTCCTTCACGTGCCAAGCGATTGCTTCACCTTCACGATCAGGGTCAGTAGCTAATATAATTTTAGATGAATCTTTTGCTGCATCAGTAATTTCTTTTAGATATTTTTTTGAAAAACTATCAACTTCCCACTCCATTTTAAAATCTTGATCTGGATCAACAGAGCCATTTTTTGAAGGTAAGTCTCTTATGTGACCATAACTTGCTAAAACTTTATAATCATCTCCCAAGTATTTATTAATAGTTTTAGCTTTAGCAGGACTTTCAACAATGACCAAATTCATAATCTACAAACTACTCAAAAGACTTAGATAGTCAATTTAATAAATTTTTGTCTTAGTTTCTTCTTTATTTTTCAATCTTTTAATATTTTCTCTATGGGTAAAAAATATCAGGACAAACATGATTGTAAAAAATATTACCTGATCAAATTGACTTAAAAATAATAAATATATTGGTATAGAGGCTGCTCCAATTAAAGATGAAAGAGAGGAAAACTTTGAAATAAAAAATGTTATAAACCAAGATACAATAAAAATAATTCCAAAATAAAAATTAATAGCAAATAAAATTCCGAGATATGTAGCGACTCCTTTACCACCTTTAAACTT
>CACDMG010000055.1 GCA_902553845.1 uncultured Pelagibacteraceae bacterium | reverse complement strand
TACAGGAAAAACAATGAAAGAGAATTTAAAAGGGATAAAATTTAATTCAAAACAAAAAGTTTTAAGAGCTTACAACAGACCATTATCATCTGATGGAGGTGTTGTGGGATTAAAAGGAAATTTAGCTCCAGAGGGTGCAATTGTTAAAATTGCAGGTCTAAAAAAATTACAGTTTACAGGAAGAGCAAGATGTTTTGATAATGAAGAAAGTGCAATGAAAGCAGTTCAAAGTAGAAAATACAAAGACGGTGATGTGATAATTATTAGATACGAAGGACCAGTAGGTGGACCAGGTATGAGAGAGATGCTTTCAACAACTGGAGCAATTTATGGTCAAGGTAAAGGAGAGAAAGTTGCTTTAATTACTGACGGAAGATTCTCAGGAGCTACAAGAGGATTTTGTGTAGGTCACGTAGGTCCAGAGGCTGCACTAGGTGGACCTATTGCGCTTTTACGTAATGGAGACGTTATCGATATTGATGCTAAAAAGGGTACAATTAATGTTAGATTAACTAGAGCTCAATTAGCTTCAAGGAAAAGAAAATGGAAAGCTAGAAAATCTGATTTTGGATCAGGAACACTTTGGAAATATGCACAAACAGTTGGACCTGCATATTTAGGAGCACCAACACATCCTGGTAAGAAAAAAGAAGTTAAGGATTACTCGAAAATTTAATGAAAATTCGCCCAGTTATTTTATGTGGTGGCGCCGGAACAAGACTTTGGCCAAATACTAAAAAACACCAAGCTAAACAGTTTATAGATTTTGGTAACTGGACTTTATTAGGCAAAACTTTAGAGAGAGTTAAAACACCTATATTTGATGCACCAATTATAAGTACAAATGCAAAATACTTAAAACAAGTCAAACAACATTTAAAAAAACATAAAATAAGAAAATTCAAGATAGTTTTAGAGCCAGCAAAAAGAAATACCGCACCTGCTATATTAAGTACGGCATTAATTAAAGATATTCCTAATGAACAACCCTTAATGTTTTTAGCAGCAGATCATTTGATAGAGAAAGTTGGATTATTCAATAAAGCTATCAAAAAAAATCAAAAAAAACTCACTCAAAATAATATCTTTATTTTTGGAATAAAACCTACAATACCTTCAAGTGAATTTGGTTATTTTTTAACAAGAAACAATAAAGTAACTAAATTTGTAGAAAAACCAAAAGAGACTAAAGCTAAACAAATAATTAGTAAAAAGGGTTATTGGAATTCAGGAATGTTTTATTTGAGAAAAGATTCAATTATAAATAATTTTAAGAAATACCAACCTAATGTCTATCGAAACTGTAACAAAGCTGTAACAAAAGCAAAATATAAAAATAATGTGTATTATTTGAATAAACAATCTTTTACTAAAGCAACAGCAAAGTCTTTTGACTATGCAATCTTAGAAAAAACCAAAGATATAAATGCGATCAAATTAGATATCCCTTGGTCCGATTTAGGATCTTGGAAAGAAATCTGCAAAATGTATGGAAGAAATAAAAGACAATATTTTAAAAAGAAAAATATATTTCATAGACCTTGGGGGAGTTATGTTAATTTATTTAATGGTAAAGAATTCCTAATTAAAGAACTTTTTGTGAAATCAAAAGGTATATTAAGCCTTCAAAAACATCATCATCGAGCAGAGCACTGGGTAGTTACTCAAGGTAAACCTAAAATTACCTTAAATAAGAAATATTTTATAATGAAACCTGATGAAACTATTTTTATTCCATTAGGTGCAGTTCATAGAATAGAAAATCCATATAAAAAACCAGTTAAAATAATAGAAGCCCAAATTGGTTCTATTCTAAAAGAAACAGACATTGTTCGTTTTAAAGATGTATATGGAAGGGTTAAGTCGAAATAATGAGAAAATTAAATAAGCAAAAAGGGATACTTTTTTGGATAACAGGATTATCAGGTTCTGGTAAATCAACAATGGGAAAAAAAATTCATAAAAGAATTAATAATCTTTATGGTCCCACTATAATGATTAGTGGAGATAATGTTAGAAAAATTTTTGGGTTAAAGGGACATACTAAAACTCAAAGACTTAACATAACTAAAAAATATAGTAATTTTGCTAAATATATAACTGATCAAAAAATTAATTTAATTTTTGCAGTAGTTGCAATGTTTGATCAACCTAGAAATTGGAATCGTAAAAATATAAAAAACTATATTGAAATTTATATTAAAAGTAATTTAAAAAAAATAATTAATCAAAATAAAAAAAAGATTTATCATACAAAAAAAATAAAAAACATTGTTGGAATAGATATAAAACCAGAGTTCCCAAGAAGACCAGATATAGTTATTCAAAATAATTTTAAATTAACTACTGAAGAATTATCAAAAAAAGTAATAAAAAAAATTCAGAGTATAGTTGTTAATAGATAATAATTTATTTATTAAACCAGGGTTTAATATCATCTATAGTCTTAAACAAATTTTGTTTTGAAAGCATTGAAAGTTGA
>CACDMG010000054.1 GCA_902553845.1 uncultured Pelagibacteraceae bacterium | reverse complement strand
AATGGTAAGTTTGAGGTAACTGATCCAAAATTAATGCCAAAAGAAACTTTAAATGTTGTGGGAATTGGTTTTAGAAAAACTGATGACAAGTTTAGAGAGGCATTTAATGCTGCTTTAGCTAAGGTTATGGCGAATCCTGGTAAAATGTTGAAGAGAGCTGGAGAGTATGGCTATGATAAAGCTCAACTTCCTCCACCAGACATGAGTACCGAGTGGGCTTGCTCAACTAAATAACAAATATTATTAAAAAATTAAACCAGGCAACTTAAGTGTTGCCTGGTTTTTAAAATTTAAAGGTATTATTTTGACATATTTTGAATTTTTAAACGAACATGGAATAACTCTTTTACTTGGAACAGTAACAACCGTGAAGGTTCTTGTTTGTTCAATGACTCTCTATGTGATTATCTCTATGATATTTGGTTTGATGAGGCTTTCAAAAAACCCATTAATTCAAGGCACAGCCACTGTATATATAGAATTTTTTAGAGGGACATCTCTTTTAGTTCAATTATTTTGGGCTTACTATGTATTACCATTTTTTGGAATATCATTAGAAGCTTTTACTGCAGGCGTAGTAGCTTTAGGTTTGAATTTTGGAGCATACGGGGCAGAAATAGTTAGAGCCGGTATACTTGCAGTTCCAAAAGGACAATGGGAGGCAGCACATTCATTAAATTTTACTCCTGCAAAAAGAATTAAAAGAATTATAATTCCACAAATTTTTCCAATAATATTACCACCAGCAGCTAATTTAACAGTAGAGCTTTTGAAAGCTACTGCATTAGTTGCATTAGTAACAGTTGTCGATCTTACCTTTGAAGCAAAACAAATAAATTCAATTACTTGGTTATCCGCACAGTGTTTTGGAACAGCATTACTTATTTACTATATAATGGCTAGATTTGCCTTAGTTCCTTTTTTAAGATGGTTAGAGATTTTAGCCGCTAGAAAAGTTGGAAAGGAGAAAATTTAAATTATGGAAATGGGTTGGAGATGGGATTTTACTTACGAAATATTGCCTCAAATGGCAATTGCAACTCTTAATACTATCCTTGCAGCTGGCGTTGGTTATGCAATCGCTTTGATCGTCGGATTATTTTTTTTATTAGCACAAAGAACGCCTTCTAAAATTTTCAATTGGGTTAACAGAGAAATAGTTGAGTTTATAAGATCCACTCCATTACTAATACAATTATTTTTTGTATATTTCGTACTACCACAATTTGGTATTACTTTATCTGCTTGGGTGTGTGGAATGATTACCATTGGTCTTCACTTTGGAACATACATGTCAGAGGTATATCGTGGAGCACTTGAGGGAGTTTCAAAGACACAGTGGGAAGCTTGCAGAGCTTTAAATTTTTCTACAATTTATACATATAGAAGAATAGTTCTTCCCCAGGCTTTTCCGATAGCCATTCCTGGAATGGGTAATTATCTAGTTGGAATATTTAAAGATACACCGCTTTTATCAACAATTGGCGTTGCAGAATTATTCCACGCCGCTACAGCAGTCGGCGGATATAATTATAGATATTTAGAGCCTTATACTCTAGTAGGTATTATATTTTTAACATTATCAATTCCTGCAGCGATGTGGGTTAGAAAACTTGAAAGAGATGTTAATATATCTCAAGGTAAAATTAAAAAATAGATTATGCAGAAAAATCTTTCAGATGAATTTATAGTTAAGTTTGATGAGGTAACTAAACAATATGGTGATCTAGTCGTTTTGGATAAACTTAATTTGGAAATTAAAAAAAATGAAATGGTTTCAATTATAGGCCCATCTGGATCTGGAAAAACAACAGTATTAAGAGTTTTAATGACTTTGGAAAAGATAAATGGTGGAGTAATCCATTTAGATGGGGAACCTTTAACACATATGGACTCAAATGGAAGTTTAGTTGAAGCGAATGAAAAATATTTAAGAGAAAGAAGATCGAAAATAGGTATGGTATTTCAACAATTTAATTTGTTTCCACATATGACAGCTTTACAAAATTGTATAGAAGCTCCAGTAGAGGTATTAGGCATGAAAAAAGAAGAGGCAGAAGAAAGAGCTTTAGAATTATTGGAACTTGTTGGTTTAACAGACAAAAAAGATCAACACCCAAGTAGATTGTCTGGCGGTCAACAACAAAGAGTGGCTATAGCTAGAGCTTTAGCTATGAGACCTAAAGTAATGCTTTTAGATGAAATAACGTCAGCTCTAGACCCAGAAGTTGTGGGAGAAGTTTTAAATGTTATTAGATCTTTGAATAAAGAACACAATCTAACTATGATAATGGTTACACATCAAATGGGTTTTGCTAGAGAGATATCAGATAGAGTGTGTTTTTTTAATGATGGAAAAATATTTGAGCAAGGTCCACCCGAGCAGTTATTTGGAGATCCTCAAAATGAAAGAACAAAACAATTTTTACATGCTGTGCTCGATGCTAATTAATTCATTGAACTTAATAATCTAAATAAAGAGGCAAAA
>CACDMG010000053.1 GCA_902553845.1 uncultured Pelagibacteraceae bacterium | reverse complement strand
TTTCTAACCTTCAAAAAGTTAATTAATTCAACTAAAAATTCCATATATTACTTATATAATTTTTTTTAGTTATATCTAGAATTATTTATATTCCTCACTTTACAGCGAATTTTTTGTCGCTAGTTTTGTAAATTTGAGTATGTTTGATTGAAATTTTATAAATCTAAGATATTAATCATACAAAATTTAAATCTAATAATTAAAGAGTAAAAATCTATGAAAATGACCACTGAAGAAGCTTTTGTAAAAGTTTTGCAAATGCATGGCATTGAACATGCTTTTGGAATAATAGGATCAGCGTTCATGCCTATTTCAGATATATTTCCAGATGCTGGAATAACTTTTTGGGATGTTGCTCATGAGACTAATGGTGGTCTAATAGCTGATGGTTATACAAGAGCAACTGGGAAAATGTCGATGGTTATTGCACAAAACGGACCTGGAATAACAGGTTTAGTTACACCAATCAAAACTGCCTATTGGAATCATACTCCATTATTACTTGTAACACCTCAAGCAGCAAACAAAACAATGGGTCAAGGAGGTTTTCAAGAAGTTGAACAAATGAATTTATTTAAAGACATGGTTTGTTATCAAGAAGAAGTTAGAGATCCTTCAAGGATGGCTGAAGTTTTAAATAGAGTAATAGAAAAAGCAATCAGAGGTTCGGCACCTGCTCAGATAAATATTCCAAGAGATTTTTGGACTCAAGTTATAGATATTGAGCTTCCGCCAATAGTAAGATTAGAAAGACAAGCGGGTGGTGCAGAAGCAATAAATAAAGCTGCAGATTTATTATCTAAAGCAAAATTCCCGGTAATTTTATCGGGTGCAGGTGTTGTAATTGGTGGAGCATTTGAAGAAACGAAAAAGCTTGCAGAAAAATTAGACTCACCAGTTTGTTCAGGATATCAACATAATGATAGTTTTCCAGGAAGCCATCCATTAGCAGTTGGTCCTCTCGGATATAATGGATCTAAAGCTGCAATGGAATTAATTTCAAAAGCAGATGTAGTTTTAGCATTAGGAACTAGATTAAATCCATTTTCAACATTACCAGGATACGGAATCGATTATTGGCCTAAGACAGCAAGTATAATTCAGGTTGATATAAATCCAGACAGAATTGGTTTAACAAAAAAAGTTACTGTCGGAATAAGTGGTGACGCAAAATTAGTTGCACAACAAATTTTAGATAAATTATCCTCAAATGCAGGAGATACTGATAGGCAAAAAAGAAAAGATTTAATTCATCAAACAAAATCTGCATGGTTACAAAAATTATCAAGTTTAGATCATGAAGATGATGATGAAGGAACAGTTTGGAATAAAGAAGCAAGAGAAAGAGACTCTGAAAGAATGTCACCAAGACAAGCTTGGAGAGCAATTCAATCTGGTATGCCTGATGATGTTATTATATCAAGTGATATTGGAAATAATTGTGCAATCGGAAATGCTTACCCAACTTTTGAAAAACCAAGAAAATATTTAGCCCCTGGATTATTTGGTCCATGTGGTTATGGATTTCCATCAATTCTTGGAGCAAAAATAGGATGTCCTGAGACTCCTGTAATTGGTTTTGCCGGTGATGGTGCTTTTGGAATAAGTATGAATGAAATGAGTTCATGTGCTAGAAAAGAATGGCCTGCAATATCAATGGTAATTTTTAGAAATTACCAATGGGGCGCTGAAAAAAGAAACACAACTCTTTGGTTTGATAATAATTTTATTGGAACAGAGCTGGATCCAGATTTAAGTTATGCCAAAGTTGCTGATGCTTGTGGTTTAAAAGGAGTAACTGTAAGAACTATGGAAGAAACAACAGCAGCAATTAAAAAATCTTGTGAGGATCAAAAAAAAGGTATTACAACTTTTATTGAAGTGATTCTAAACCAAGAACTTGGTGAACCTTTCAGGAGAGATGCAATGAAAAAACCTGTCAGAGTAGCTGGAATTAATAAAAAAGATATGAAACCGCAAAAAGCTTTGAATGGGTGAAATCAAGGAAAGTTCGAACAGAAGTTTTGGAATAGTTTTTTTTATAATATTCCTTTTAATTTCATTTTATCCCTTGCTAAAAGGTAATGATCTTAAACTATGGTCGTTAGTTATATCTCTAATTTTTCTTATTTTAGGCCTTTTGAACTCAAATCTCTTATCACCATTAAAAAGATTATGGATTAAATTTGGTTTATATTTGGGGAAAATTATAAATCCTATAGTTATGGGTATAATATTTTTTTTGGTAGTTACTCCCACAGGATTATTTATGAGATTACTAAAAAAAGATTTATTAAATTTAAAATTTAATGACAATGATACTTATTGGATTGAGAGAAAAGGTCCTAAAAGTGAAATGAAGAATCAATTTTAATTGATAATGAATAATATAAAATTAGATACACAGTTTTTTTTAGTAAAATTTCCTATTATATTTCCAATTATTTATGGATTAATTTTATATTTATTTCCTGAATATGAAACGGAATTAATATTTTTAACAATTTTATTATTAGC
>CACDMG010000052.1 GCA_902553845.1 uncultured Pelagibacteraceae bacterium | reverse complement strand
GCTTCAATCTTAATTTTTTTGAAATAACAGAGCAACAGAACAGGAATAGCTCCAAAAAAAACTCTCAGAAAAGCTATAGTTATCGGCCCAAAAGAATATGTGGCGATTTTAATATTAAAAAAAGCTGACGCCCATATTAATGCTAAAATTGTTAATAATAAATAATCTAATAAATTAGGTTGTCTCATTCTGTTATATTCTTAATTAGACCATTAGTAATTTTTTGTAAGTTCTTATAATCAATTTTAAATATGCAATTTGGATGTCCAGCAGCTGCATATAAAGTGTCAAACCTCTCTAAAGAATTATCAATATAAGTGTTTAATTTATTTAAATGACCTATTGGTGAAACGCCACCAATAGTAAACCCTGATATATTTTTAACTTCATCAGCTGAAGCCATGGCAGCATCCTTTATATTCAAAGTTTTTTTGATTTTTTTTAATGACACTTTTTTATCACCAGCAATCAAACACAATATGAACTTGTTTTCCGTTTTAAATATCAAGCTTTTTACAATTGCACCAACTTCACAATTTAATGAAGAAGCAGCCTCTAGAGCTGTCCTTGCAGAAGTATCTAATGAAATCACTTTTAAATTTAAATTATATTCATTCAAATACTTTTGAACTCTCTTAACTGGCTCTTTTTCCTCTAACAATGACATATTCAACTTAAAATTGTTTATATTTCCTTGTAAAATACACACTTATGTGAAAATTGCATAGGTGTTATTAATTAAAAGAACATTATTTAACAGTCTTTATTTGGTATCACAACCCACAGATTTACATAGGAGATAAAATGAGTGCGAAAGATGTTTTAAAGTTTATTAAAGATAAAGAAGCTGAATTCGTTGATCTAAGATTTACCGATCCAAGAGGAAAGTTACAACACTTAACCATGGATTCAACTGCTGTTGATGATGGTATGTTGAATGATGGTGTTTTTTTTGATGGTTCCTCAATAGCTGGTTGGAAAGCTATTAATGAGTCTGATATGATACTTAAACCAGATTTATCAAGATTTTTTTTAGATCCATTTACCTCACATAACACAGTAGTTTTATTTTGTGATATTTTAGATGCTATTAAAAAAACACCTTATGAAAGAGATCCAAGAGGTGTTGCAAAAAAAGCTGAGGAATATCTAAAATCTTCCGGAATTGGAGATAAAGCATTTTTTGGACCTGAACCAGAATTTTTTGTATTTGATGATGTAAAAATTAAAAATGATATGAATGAATGTGGATTTAAGATTGATAGTAAAGAAGGTCCATATAACTCAGGTAAAGAATACGATAATGGAAATATGGGTCATAGACCTCCAATTAAAGGAGGATATTTTCCAGTTCCTCCAGTTGATAGTGAGCAAGATATGCGTGGTGAATATCTTAAGAATTTAAAAGAAGTTGGAATTAAAGTTGAAAAACATCATCATGAAGTTGCGCCTAGTCAGCATGAGCTTGGTATGTATTTTGGTACATTAGTAACTCAAGCTGATAACGTTCAGCTTTACAAATATGTAGTTCAAATGGTTACACACTCTTTTGGAAAAACAGCTACATTTATGCCAAAACCTGTAGCAGGAGATAATGGTTCAGGTATGCATATTCACCAATCTATATGGAAAGGTGATAAGCCAGTTTTTTCTGGTGATGCATATGCAGGTTTATCTGAAACTGCACTTCATTATATTGGGGGAATTTTAAAACATGCAAAAGCAATAAATGCATTTGCAAATTCAACAACAAATAGTTACAAAAGACTAATTCCCGGTTTTGAGGCTCCAGTTTTATTAGCTTACTCAGCTAGAAATAGATCGGCATCTTGTAGAATTCCTATAACTTTAAGTAAAAAAGGTGCTAGATGTGAAATTAGATTTCCTGATGCTGCTGGAAATCCTTACTTAACATTTGCAGCAATGTTAATGGCAGGCTTAGATGGGATAAAAAATAAAATACATCCAGGTGAGTCATTTGATAAAGATTTATATGATTTACCTGCAGATGAGGTAAAATCTATTCCCACTGTATGTGGATCTTTAAGAGAGGCTATGGAGAGCTTGGATAAAGATAGAGAGTTCTTAACTCAAGGTGGTGTATTTACTGATGATCAAATAGATGCTTATATTGCTCTTAAGTTTGAAGAAATTCACAAGTTCGAACACGCACCTCATCCAGTAGAATTTGAGATGTATTACAGTAGTTAATTACTGTTTAGTTGTAGCAACAGAATCTTTATTAACGCCTTTTTTTACTACGTAGTCTTGTGTGCCATTCGCACCTGTTTCAACCTCTTTACGTAGATCTTTAAAGAAAGTTTTTTCTTTTAAAGAATCCTTTAGACCTTTAACAAGATTTTTAAATTCAAACTTATTCATAAGAATCTTATATACTAGTTATGCATTTTTAGCAATACTGATATGCAACTTATGGGATACTAATTATTAGCCTATTTTAAATGACTCTCCACAACCACAACGCTCTGTTTCATTAGGGTTATTAAATACAAAAGTTGAGGAAAAATCCTCTTTTTTATAGTCCATTTCAGTGCCTAATAAATACATAACAGCTGCAGAATCTATAAATACTTTAACTCCTTTATCTTCAATAACCTCATCATTAGGATTTAATTCTTTCAAGTA
>CACDMG010000051.1 GCA_902553845.1 uncultured Pelagibacteraceae bacterium | reverse complement strand
CAATTTTTTTTATGTCTGAAACAGGGCCTTTCATATGAATTGAATTTTTTTCATCAATTGAAATTGTTAATTTCCCATTTTCAAATTCTATATCTGTTTTATTGTTGGTTAAATTATTTAATTTTCCAGCAAAAGCAGTAGCACACGCAGCAGTACCACAAGCTTTGGTTAAACCCGCACCTCTCTCCCAGACTTTAACTTTAATTAAACTTTCATTAAAAACTTGAGCAATAGTGACATTACATTTTTCTGGAAAAATTTTAAGATTTTCAATATTAGGACCAATTTTTTTAATATCAAAATTGTCAATTTTATTCACAAAAAAAATTATATGTGGATTGCCGACATTGACCGCTGTACCACCTGAATGCTCTTTATTATCTTTGTCATTAATTTTGATATTTAAATTTTTTGTATTTAATTTTTCTGACAAAGGTATTTCATTCCACTCTGTTTTAGCTTTGCCAATTTCAGTCGTGACAATGTTATTTCCTAAAATTTCAGATTTTAAGTTCCCAGATATAGTTTTTAAAACTATACTTTTGTTATTGTTTTCTTTTGAAATTAAATCAGCAACACATCTAGTTCCATTACCACAAGCACCAGACTCTCCACCATCAGAGTTATAAAATTTTAAGAAAGCATCAGAAGATTTATCTTTTTCTATTAATATTAATTGATCGCAACCTAAAAAATTTCTGTTACAAATTTTTATTATTTGTTCTTTTGTTAAATTGGTAATTTTTTGTCTATTGTCAATAATGACAAAATCATTACCTAATCCGTCCATTTTAAATGCTTTAATGTCCATATATAGTTATTTAACTTATTTATTGACTTTTTGAACCTCTATTATAGTTTGTGGCAGTTTCCGCAAAAACGTTAAATTTGCGGTGTCTTTGGAAACAAAGAGATCGACACTAGTCAGCGAGGGTTCGCCCACTAGTGCGATTACTACTGCGTGTAATAAATATGTTTGAAAATTTGACAAATAAATTTGAGGAAGTTTTTTCTTCTTTAAAAAAAGCACCTTCTCTTGATGAAAATCAAGTGGATGAGGGACTAAGAGGTATTAGACAAGCTTTATTAGAAGCAGATGTATCTCTTGAAGTTGCAAAAGATTTTATTGAAAAAGTTAAACCTAAAGCCTTAGGACAGGAAATAATCAGATCTACCTCTCCTGGAGATATGGTTGTAAAGATTGTGTATGATGAATTGGTTAACTTTCTAGGTGAAAAAAATAATGACGTAAATCTTAATGCAGTACCACCAGTACCCATGATGTTGGTTGGGCTACAAGGTTCAGGAAAAACTACCACAACTGCTAAACTTGCAAGATATTTAGAAAACACGAAAAAAAAGAAAGTAATGATGGTCAGTTTAGATATTTATAGGCCAGCTGCACAAGAACAATTAAAATCTTTAGGTGAGCAAAATAACATTTTAACTCTCCCAATAATTGAAGGACAGCAACCAGCTGACATCTGTCAAAGAGCAATTAGTGCTGCTAATCTGAATGGTGCTGATATTATTTTATTTGATACTGCTGGTAGAACACAAATAGATTTACAAATGATGAGTGAAATAAAGCAAATTGAGAATACAATTAAACCTGCTGAGACTTTTTTAGTGGCTGACTCACTCACTGGACAAGTTGCAGCATCTGTAGCAAAAGAATTTAAAAATACTGTTAATCTTTCTGGAATAATTTTAACTAGAGCAGACGGTGATGCTAGAGGTGGTGCTGCAGTTAGTATGAAGTTTATTTCACAGGTTCCAATTAAGTTTTTAGGTATAGGTGAGAAAATTGAAAATCTCGAGGTATTTCATCCTGATAGAATTGCAAACAGAATTCTTGGAATGGGAGACATAGTATCTCTTGTTGAAAAAGCAGCACAAGATTTAGGTGAAGAAAATATTAAAAAGACAGAGGAAAATTTAAAAAAAGGACAATTTTCTATGCAAGATTACCTCACTCAATTAAGACAAATGAAAAAAATGGGTGGAATCGAGGGCATAATGTCTTTTATGCCTGGAGTCTCAAAAGTTAAATCGCAAATGGATGCAGCTGGAATTGATGAAAGTGTGATTACAAAGAACGAAGCTATAATTTTATCAATGACAAAAAAAGAAAGAGAGAACCCAAAAATAATTGATGGTTCGAGAAAAAAAAGAATTGCTAATGGTTCTGGAACTGATCCAGCCACTATCAATAAATTGTTAAAACAATTTAAAATGATGTCTGAAATGATGAAAAAGATGTCAAAAGGAAATCTGAAAGGTATGTCTGATAAAGGGATACCTCCAGAATTATTTAATCAACTAAAATAAAAAAGGAGAGTAAATGTTAAAATTAAGATTATCACGAGGCGGTACAAAGAAAAGACCTGTCTATAAGGTTGTGGTAGCCGACAGTCGGTTTGCGAGAGATGGAAGATTTATTGAGAAGGTTGGTTTTTTTAATCCATTATTGCCAAAAGAAAAAAAAGAAAGAATTGGATTGGAAGCTGAAAGAATTAAATACTGGTTGGGTCAAGGTGCACAACCTACAACAAGAGTAGCTAGGATTTTAGGTGAAAATGAATTAATGCCTATGCCTGTTAATGGTAATAATCCTCAAAAGGCAATTCCAAAAAAAGATAGAAAAAAAGAAGGATCTGACGAAGCTAAAAAAGAA
>CACDMG010000050.1 GCA_902553845.1 uncultured Pelagibacteraceae bacterium | reverse complement strand
ATTTCTAGTAGGAGTAGAAACGTTACAAAATTAGTAATTGCTTCTCAAAATTACTTGTGATGTACTTAGAATCTATTCAGGAAGGAGACACTTGATGACAAAAGTAACATTAGAAGTAAATGGTAAAAAGGTCAGCAAAGAGGTTCCAGACCATACACTTTTATCAGTTTTTTTAAGAGATAATTTAAATTTAACAGGCACACACGTTGGTTGTGATACTAGCCAGTGTGGAGCATGTGTTGTTCATGTTAATGGTAAATCAATAAAAAGTTGTTCCACATTAGCAGCAGATGTTGAAGGATCTAAAGTAACAACTATTGAGGGTTTAGCAAAAGATGGAAAACTTCATCCAATGCAAGCAGCATTCAAAAAAACTCATGGACTACAATGTGGATATTGCACACCAGGCATGGTTATGAGTGCAGTTGATCTTTTACAGACAAAGAAAAATCCGAGTGATCAAGAGATTAGAGAATGGTTAGAGGGTAATATCTGTAGATGCACAGGTTACCAAAACATAGTCGCAGCAGTTAAAGAAGCTGCAACAAAAATGTAAATAAAACAAAAGGAGAATAAAAAAATGGCAAGTTTAGTTGGATCAAGAGTTGAAAGAAAAGAAGATACAAGATTTTTACAAGGAAAAGGTAGATATACTGCAGATATAAATATAGCCAACCAAACATACGCGGTGTTTGTTAGATCTCCACATGCCAGAGCAAAAATTAAAAGTGTAGATACTTCAAAAGCTTTAAAATCATCAGGAGTTGTTGGTATATTAACTGGTAAAGAAATAGCTGAAGATAAAATTGGAGGTTTAATTGCTGGATGGGCAATTAGAAGTGAAGATGGATCTGAAATGAAAGTTCCTGCAAACCCTCCTTTAGCAAAAGATGTTGCTAACTTTGTGGGTGAACCTGTTGCAGTTGTTTTTGCAGAAACTCTAGATGAAGCAAAAGAAGGAGCTGAAAAAGTAAAAGTTGATTACAAAGTTTTAAAAGCAGTAGTAGATCCTGCTGAAGCTATGAAGAGTGATGCTATTCATGATGGTGTAGATAAAAATCTTTGTTACGATTGGCTACTTGGTGATAGAAAAGCAGTTGATGAAGCTTTCGCTAAAGCTGATAAAATTATTAAGGTTGATTTAATAAATAACAGATTAGTTCCTAATGCAATGGAACCAAGAGCATGTGTAGTAGATTACAACACTGCGTCAGAAGAAATCACTTTATATACTACAAGTCAAAACCCTCACTTATCAAGATTAGTAATGTCAGCGTTTGGAGGTGTTGCTCCTGAGAATAAATTAAGAGTTGTCGCTCCAGATGTAGGTGGTGGTTTTGGATCTAAAATTAATGTTTACAATGAAGAAATAGTTTGTAGTTGGGCATCAAAAAAAATTGAAAGACCAATTAAATGGGTAGCAGAAAGAACAGAGTCTTTTTTAACAGATACTCATGGAAGAGACCATGTTACTCATGCAGAACTTGCTGTAACTAATGATGGTAAGTTTTTAGGGTTTAAAAATGAAACTATTGCAAACTTAGGAGCCTACGCAAGAGTGTTTGGAACAGTTACTCCAACATATTTATTCGGACCTTGCGCAACAGGTGTTTACGTAATTCCTGCCGCATATTCTAATGTTAAAGCTGTGTATACTAACACTGCACCAGTTGATGCTTATAGAGGTGCAGGAAGACCAGAAGCAACTTATACAATTGAAAGATTAGTTGAAAAAGCTGCAATGGAATTAGGTATGGATAAAACTGAAATAAGAATGAAAAATTTTCCAACTCAGTTTCCATTTAAACAAACATTAGTTCATACCGTAGATTCAGGTGATTATGTAGCTGGATTAGAAAAAGCGAAACAAATGGCAGATTATGCTGGCTTTGAAGCCAGAAGAAAAAAATCAGAAGCTAATGGTAAGTTGAGAGGAATAGGTGTTTCATCTTATTTTGAAGCTTGTGGTATCGCTCCTTCGGCAGCAGTAATGTCATTGGGTTGTGGAGTAGGGCTTTGGGAGTCAGCTGAAGTAAGATTTAATCCAACAGGTCAAATTTCTGTATTTACAGGTGCACACAGTCATGGACAAAGTCATGATACAACATTTGCTCAAATAGCTGCAGATGAGTTAGGCGTACCTATGGAAAATATAGATGTTGTTCATGGTGATACTGATAAAGGAACTTTTGGAATGGGTACTTATGGATCTAGATCTTTGACTGTAGGTGGTATTGCAATTGTTAATGCTTGTAAAAAAATTGTAGCTAAAGGTAAAAGAGTTGCAGCTAAAATGCTTGAAGTCAATGAAGATGAAATTGAATTCAAGGATGGAGAATTTGTTGCCCTTAAATCAAACAAGAAAAAAACAATAGGAGAAGTCGCTTTTGCTTGTTATTTACCAGGTCAAAGAGATGAAATGAAATCACCAATACCAGAAGGTGATGAACCAGGTTTAATAGAATCTTCTTTTTTTGATCCTGCTAACTTCTCTTTTCCAGCTGGTTCACATATTTGTGAGGTAGAAATAGATCCTGAAACTGGAAATGTAAAAGTTGAAAAATATACTGCAGTTGATGATTTTGGAAGAATAGTAAATCCAATGATCGTTGAGGGTCAAGTTCATGGCGGTATTGCTCAAGGAATAGGTCAGGCTTTACATGAAAATACTCAATATGATGAAACTGGTCAGTTAATGACAGCTTCATATATGGATTATACAATGCCAAGAGCTGATAATTTTCCTGAGTTTA
>CACDMG010000049.1 GCA_902553845.1 uncultured Pelagibacteraceae bacterium | reverse complement strand
ATCTTCACCAATTTTAAATTTCATATAGTTTAAAATTAACTGAGTGACAAATCCATTGTAATTGTATCTTTCCTTAGATTTTTTTGTATTTTGGTTGTTAAAGTAAGAGCGCATGGTTGTTGCAATATCTCTATCTTCATATGCACCTAATTTACTAGTACCATCTTCAAATTCATCGATATATTTTTGATCACCAGTATTCATATTTAAAAAATTAATTAATTTTTGATTATGATAAAGTGAATCTTTTATTATAGGCCAGTCATTTACTCTTGCATCAACTCCATCAATATAACCCTCACATATTGCGTGACCTACTAAATAAGAAGTTACTGACTTACCCATTGACATTGAATAAAATTTTGTTTCATTATTCAAAAACTCTCCCAGTCTTTCTTTAGGAGAAAGTTCGTCAATTAATACTTCACCATCTTGATAATATAAATAACTAAGGATACCTTTGGTTTTCATTTGCTTTTTTACAAATTTATCTTCAATTAAGTTGAATTTAAAATCGTAGGAACTATTTGTCGGTTTAAACTCTTTTAAATGTTGACTTCTATCTCTATATGAATATTTCCATAAATAATAAATCAGCGTATCTCTGTTTGGGTTTGAATGATAGGCAATATTAGTAGCTGATAATGCTTTATTTTTTATTTTGATATTTAGATTGTGAGATCCTTGTTCATTTAAATATTGATGATGTCCGTTTTCAGAAAGCCACTTACTAAAAAACCAATTTAATCTCTCAGCAAATGCATTGCTTGAAGTTAATAAGCTTAAAGTAATGATTACTAATATTTTTTTCATAGTTATGCGCCTTTTTTTATGTTGTCCCTTTTTTTATGTTGTCCCTTTTTTTTAAGTGAGCACAACCACACTTACCGCTTTATAAAAATTAAATTAAATAAATTCTTTCGTCAAATATTTATTTGATTGTATCGATATTTTTTATGTTTGATAAAGATTTATCAAATTCATCCATATTTTCTCTTAAAGCTAAATTTGAAATTGAATAAACAGCTATTAATAAAAGCACTAATGGGATCGCAGTTATTATTGAAGCATTACTCTTAATAAATAAAATATATAAAATTATGAATAAAGCTGAACGTATCAAAAAGGTTTTTCTAAAAACACTTATGATAGATAATGAATGTTTAATCAAACTATAAAAACTCATTTTCGATGGACCATGATATCTTATTCCTCTAGTAGAGGGTATCGAAATAAAATTACTTTCTACCTTCGATAAAGAACCTGAAAAGCTATTCCAAGTGGCTTTTTCATTAATCATTTTTTCAACTGTTGATTTTGGTAAACAAGTAAAATTTCCAAATTTGATAGATTTACCTGTAAAAGTTATTGTAATTAATTTATGTAATTGGTAAAAAATTTTAAATATTAAATCTTCAGATCTTTTTACCCTACTACCAACAATAGGTTTATTGTTAGAATTTTGAATTTGATTTATGAATTCTATTATTTCTTCAGGTCTATCTTCACCATCTCCATCCATAGGAATAATATAGTCAAAATTCTCTTTTTCAAATATGTATTTTAATCCAGTTGCTATACATCTTGCATGACCTTGATTAATTTTCATATTTAAAATCTTTATCGAAGAAATATTTTTAAAATTTTTATCTTGATGATCTCGATCATGGGTTGATGCATCATTTATAATTATTACAGTGAATTCATGATCTAGATTAGATATAAGCAAGTCAATATTTTCTAATAATTTAAAAACAGATTGCCAATCGTTATATACAGGAATTAGAATTTTAAATTTCATTATTTATTTTTTTCAACCAATTTATTTTTTCTTCTTCACTTAAAAATGAAGATTTAAAAGAATTCTCAATTAATAGTTTAACATCTTGAAGATCTAGATTTAATGCTTTTGATGTTTCGATTAAATTTTTATTTAAATAACCTCCAAAATAAGCAGGATCATCCGAATTAATCATTACCCTCAAACCTTTATCTAACATTTTCTTTAAATTGTGATTTTCGAGTTTATCAAAAACACATAATTTCACATTTGATAATGGGCATACTGTTAAGGGGATTTGTTCAATATTTAATCTACTAGTTAATTTTTCATCATTCAGGCATTGAACACCGTGATCTATTCTTTTTACTTTCAAAAGATCTAAACTGTCCCAAATATACTCTGGTGGACCTTCTTCCCCAGCATGCGCCACTGTTAAAAAACCTTCTTTAATTGCCAGCTCAAATAATTTTTTAAATTTATTAGGTGGATTTCCTTTTTCTGACGAGTCTAAACCCACTCCAATTATTTTATCTTTATAATTACATGCTTGTTTTAAAACATCAAAACAAGATTCCTCATCCAAATGTCTTAAAAAACACATTATTATTTTTGAAGAAATATTCAATTCATCTTTAGCTTTTTTTAAAGCATTGCTGATACCATTTATAATTGTTTTAAAACTAATTCCTCTTGGTAAATGAGACTGGGGATCAAAAAATATCTCTGTATGAACAACATTATCTTTTTTACATCTTAAAATATACTCCCATGTTAAATCAAAAAAATCTTCTTCAGTTTTTAAAACATTTGATCCCTGATAATAAATTTTCAGAAAACTATCTAAATTAGTAAAGTTATAGGCAGATCTTATCTCATCGACATTCCTAAAAGGAATTTCAACTTTATTTCTTTTAGAGAGTTTAAACATTAACTCAGGTTCTAAGCTGCCTTCAATATGTAAATGTAATTCAGTTTTCGGAGTTTTTTTTATAAACTCGGAAAGTACATCAA
>CACDMG010000048.1 GCA_902553845.1 uncultured Pelagibacteraceae bacterium | reverse complement strand
CATAATTGTTAATATTTTTTGGATTTCCTTTTGGTACTAGCATTGCATCACCAAATACACCTATTGGATCTGAAAAGTCCATATTTGCACATCTACTTTTCAAGATATACATTCCACCAGTAATCATATCTGCACGGTCTGCATTTAATCCTGGAATTAATCCTGACCATTCAAAAACTTTTGTTTCATGCTCAGTAATACCCATTTCTTCCAAAACAGTTAAAGCTATCATATTTACAAACCCTAAAGCTTCACCACCATCTCCAGCATAGGCCCACGGCACTGCAGTTCCAAAACCTAGTCTTAATTTGTGTCCATCTGCAAGTCTTTCTGTAAGAGTTTTTGCGCTTACAGTAGAAATTGAAAAAAGAAGCACAAGTAAAACTGTTAATGACTTAAATATTTTACTCATATATTTCTCCCCGTTTTTTTTTAATTAAAAAATAATTAAATCAAAAATGATTAAAAAAGTATAGTTGAAAAATTTCAATCTCCAGTTGATAATAAATTATTTTACTGAAACATTGTCACCAATATTTACTTGTCCATTTTCAAGAGCAGTAAGATAAACTCCCATATCAATGTGATTATAATTTTTTTTTAAGGATTGAAGTAAATTTAGACTATTATCATCAGTATTTGGTTTTAAGTTGATTGCTACGCATCTTGGTATATTTTTTTCAACTTTAAATGAAATATCATTTATTTTAATAATTTTTCCTATCCAGTTTCTTTCATCCCATGCTTCCATACCGTCGACATGAATGTTGCCCCTAAATCTTTGAGGTTCTATTGTTTGATTGGTTTTTTTTTCAAAATCTTCAATACTTTTATTATTTAGAAAAGATATAGAATGAGTTAAGACAGTTTTGTTAGATATTGATGTATCAAAAAAAGGGGTATCTTTGTTTTTCATCAAAAACAATGGTTTTTGAAGAGATTTTTCTAATTCTAAAATTTTATTTGAAAGTAACTCGTATTCATCTATTTCGTCACTATTTATTGTTATAATCGCATTATTACTTTGAGTTAATGTCAATTTATTATTATCAAATATAAAATTATATTTATTTAAAGAAGGTGAATTTTTAAGAGTTAAAATCTTATTCCATTTACCTCTTCTCTCATCAAGATTTTTTTCAAATAACTGTGCTTGATTTAAATCTAAACCTTTAGAAAATGCAAAAATTCTATCTCCAATAATCCCGATGTTATTTCTAATTTCACAGCTTTTAATAGTTTGAAAGGAAATAGATTTGACCGGGCAATAATTTATTGAAGAAATAGATATGCTCATATAATCTTTTAATAATATGTCTTATCTTTCTTCAAATCAACTCAAACAGTACAATGATGAAGGATTTGTATCTCCAATAAATATTTTTTCAAAAGATAAGGCTAAAGAAATAAGAAATGAAATTGAATTGATAGAAAACAATATGCCTAAAGAGTTAGAAAATTCAGGTAGATATAACGCTCATTTGATATCGCCTTTATTAGATGAGGTTACACATAATTCAAAAATTTTAGATGCTGTTCAAAGTTTGATTGGTAAAAATATTCTTGTTTGTGGCACAACTCTATTTATTAAAAATCCTAAAGAGAAAGGGTTTGTAAGCTACCATCAAGATGCAAAATATATTGGTTTAGAGCCACATAATTGGGTTACAGCTTGGGTTGCTATAACAGACTCAAATGAAAAAAATGGGTGTATGAGAATGTGGTCAGGCTCACATAAAGATAATTTAAAAGAACACGAACAAAAATTTAATGAAGGTAACTTATTAACTAGGGGTCAAACAGTTAAAAATGTACCGAAGGTTGAAACTACTCCTTTAATTTTAAAGGCTGGACAAATGTCGCTGCATCATCCAACTATTGTTCATGGTTCAGAACCCAATGCAAGCAATGATAGAAGAATAGGTTTTGTGATTCAAAGCTATATAGGAACGAATGTTAGACAAGTTCTAGGTAAAAACAGTGTCCAATTAGCAAGAGGAGTAGATGAATTTAATTATCATGAAAAAATTGGACGACCTCAAAAATTATTAGACAAGAATGATATTAAAATAAAAAGACAAGAGAATGATAATCTTCAGGAAATTTTTTATAAAGGTTCTGATAAAAAAGGTAAGTTCTAATTAAGGTGCCGGAATAACTAAACCCTTTTTAAAAGAGTCATATCCTTTAACAACAGCATCACGATCAGCAATATTTAAATACCACCTAGACAAATTTTTATATTTTTTTAGTCCTATGTCGTGCCATTCATGTCGCGCTATCCATGGCCATGTTGCAATATCTGCTATTGAATACTTCTTTCCTGCTAAAAATTTAGAATTTGCTAATCGATCATCGAGATCTTGGTAAATTTTTTTTGTAATTTTAAAATACCTTTCCTCACCGAAATTACTCTTACCAGGATTGTAATGATGAAATTGATGATGCTGACCAATCATGGGTCCAATATATCCCATTTGAGCCATTAACCATTGATTAATTTTTAATCTATCTTCTTTATCATAAAATTTTTTACTTTTTTCTGCTAAGTATATTAAGATTGCACCAGACTCAAAAATAGTCTCATTATCATCATGATCTATTATAACTGGAATTTTACTAAAAGGACTAATCTTAATAAATTCAGAATTAAATTGTTCTCCACTAGAAATATCTATTTTAGTTAATTTATATTCATAATTAATTTCCTCAAGCATGATACTAATTTTTTTACCATTTGGCGTGTCAGCGGAAAATAGTTCAATCACTTTTTACACCAAGTCGATTTTTGATAGTTTTTGATGAAGTTGTAAATTCAAATCTATATTTTTCATCCGGTCTTGCTAACTTAAAGCATGCTCT
>CACDMG010000047.1 GCA_902553845.1 uncultured Pelagibacteraceae bacterium | reverse complement strand
TACTCAACAAAAAATATGAAGCATATCTTTTCAATTTTTCATAAACTATTGGAAAAACATGATTTTCAACTTGTTGTAATACCTTCAATGAGAACACCATTAAATACTATAAATTATGCAAAAGAGTTTTTTGGAGAAAATCACACTGTGATTATGAATGTTGATAAAAAAGCTTATCTTTCAGCATTAGCTATTTCGGAATACATAGTTGTTACATGTGACTCTAGCTCAATGATATCTGAAGCTGCTTTGACTGGAAAACCAATTTATGTTGCTAATATGTTACCAAAAAGAAAAGACATTAGATTTCAGAATTTTAGAAATTTATTCAAAGAATTAAATATTACTAGAAATTTAGGTGAAGAAATTGAAAATTGGAACTATCAAAAATTAGATGAAACGAATAGAGTAGCAAAAATTATTAAAGAAAAAATTCAATCATAATGTCATTTTTAAATTCAATTAAAAATAATTCAAAACAACATCATTTCCCATTTGATCACTGGGAGTATAGCGATGCTTTGTCCGAAGAGGCAATTGATGAAATAGTTAAAGCTGACATTCCTGATGTCAGTGAACATAATCTTAATTATGATGGAACAAGAGCAATAGATGGTGGAGCCGCAGAATTCAGAAAAGGTATAGCTTCAGGAGGACAAGCAATAAAGTTTAGATGTTTTATTAATAAAGAAAACTCATCTCAATTTCCAAATTTAGTAAAATTTATAAATGAACTTCAGTCTAAAGAAACATATGAAACAATTTCTAAAATGATAAATAAAGATTTATCAAATTCCTATGTTAGGGTTGAGGTTATATGTGATAGAGAGGGCTTTTGGTTAAAACCTCATTGTGATATAAAAGAAAAACTTATGTCAGGATTAATATTTGTTAATAAAACAAATGAGTCTGAAGATTTAGGAACTGATTTTTACAATGAAAAATTAGAAAAGGTTAAGACACTTCCTTACAAACACAATTATGGTTATCTTTTTACAAGCGGACCAAACACATGGCATGGTATGGAGAAGAAAAAGATCGTTAAAGAAAGACGATGTATTCAAGTAAATTATGTTACCTTTGAAACTGACTGGAAAGTAAATTATTAAATGTCCTGAAGAGAAGTCACTTCTAATTTTTTTGTTTTTAGTGATTTAATTGCCTCTAAACATGCTTGAGCAGTAGACATATTGGTACAATAAGGAACTTTATTCTTAAGCGTTGCTCTTCTTAAAGCTATTGCATCGCTTAATCTATGTTCACTATTTCCACCTCCAGTGTTTATTACTAATGCAATTTTTTTAGAGTCTAAAACATCTACTATATGAGGTGAACCTGTGCTTACTTTATTTATGATTTTACATTTCATTCCATGTTTTCGAATATATTCTGCAGTTCCTCTAGTTGCGCATAATGTAAACTTAAGTTTAAGAAGTTCTTTAGCTAAATCTATTCCCTCATCTTTGTGACTATCTTTGAGAGATATAAAGGCTAATCCTTGTTTTGGTAATGAGTTAGCTGCTGCGATCTGACTTTTGGCAAAAGCCATTCCAAAATTTTTATCAAATCCCATAACTTCCCCAGTTGATTTCATTTCAGGCCCTAACAATAAGTCACTATTTGGAAATTTATTAAATGGAAATACAGCTTCCTTTACTGCGAACATACCTTTAGATTTATCTTTTAAATTAAACTTAGATAACTTTTCACCAGCCATTACTCTTGATGCAATTTTAGCTAGAGGAAGACCTTTTGCTTTTGACACAAAAGGTACTGTTCGACTTGCTCTAGGATTTACTTCAATCACATAAATTTTATCTTTTTTAATTGCAAACTGTATATTCATGAAACCTTTAACATTTAGAGCTATCGCTAATTTTTTAGTTTGATTTTCAATTTCTTTAAGAAGATATGGTTTAATTGATACAGGGGGTAGGCTACATGCCGAGTCTCCTGAATGAATTCCAGCTTCTTCGATATGTTGCATAATTCCTGCAACATGAACTTGTTTTCCATCTGATATGGCGTCCACATCAACTTCCATTGCATGATCAATAAATTTATCAATCAAAATTGGATTTTCCTCTGCAGCTTTAAACGCTTCTTCAACAAATTTCTTTAGCTGATTTTTTTCATGAACAATTTCCATTGCTCTTCCACCTAAAACATAAGAAGGTCTCACTATTAATGGTAGTCCTATTTTATCTGCGATTTTGATTGCCTGATTAAATGTTTTTGCAATTCCACTCTCTGCCTGTTTTAGTTTTAATTTATTTAATAAATTTCTAAATCGGTCTCTATCCTCTGCTAAATCAATAGAGATATATTGGGTTCCTAAAATTGGAAGCTTGTTGTCATGTAAAAATTTAGCAAGTTTAATTGGAGTTTGACCACCAAACTGAGCTATCACCCCTATTAGGTTTCCTTTTTCTTGTTCTTTTTTAATTATGTTAAAAACGTATTCTTCTTTTAAAGGTTCAAAGTATAATCGATCACTCGTATCATAGTCTGTTGATACTGTTTCAGGGTTACAATTAACCATTATAGTCTCAAAACCTTGGTCTCTTAAAGCAAAACTAGCCTGACAACAGCAATAATCAAACTCAATTCCCTGACCAATTCTATTTGGTCCTCCTCCAAGAATAATTATTTTTTTCTTATTGGATGGATTAGCTTCACATTCTGAGTTAATTGAAAAATTTCTTTGATACGTTGAATACATATAAGGTGTAAAAGATTTAAATTCAGCAGCACAAGTGTCTACTTTTTTATAAACTGGAAGTATTTTAAGCGCCGATCTTTTTCTTCTAACAACGTCTTCAGAAGTTTCAGTTAATTCTGAAATTTTTTTATCTGAAAACCCTATTGATTTTATTCTATTGAATTCTACAAAATCTTTAGGAACTCCCTTGTTTTTAATTTGTGTTTCAAAATCAACTATTTCTTTAATTTGTTCTAAA
>CACDMG010000046.1 GCA_902553845.1 uncultured Pelagibacteraceae bacterium | reverse complement strand
GGTCATCAAAGTTTCTTCCAATCAATCTTTTTACAGCAAATATTGTATTTTCTGGATTTGTTACAGCTTGTCTTTTAGCTGGTTGACCAATCAACTTTTCACTTTCATCTGTAAAAGCTACTACTGAAGGAGTTGTTCTTGTCCCTTCAGCATTTTCTAAAACCTTTGCTTGACTACCTTCCATGATAGCTACGCATGAGTTTGTTGTTCCTAAATCTATACCAATTATTTTACTCATTTTTCTATAATTCTACCGTTCATATAAGTGTTATTTTTTGTTCTACAAGTTGCAGTTTTCATTATTTATCACCCGATTTTTCATTAATTTCCTGTTTTTTCTCATCTTTATTTTCTGGTTTCTTTGATACTCCTACTAATGAGGGTCTCAGTAGTCGATCTTTAATGGTAAAACCTTTCTGAATTTCTTGAATAATTGTTCCTGGTTCTTTACTTTCATCCTCAATTTCAATCATAGCCTGATGAAAATTAGGATTTAGTTTTTTATTTAAACACTCTATTGGTTTGATATTATTTTTACTGAATATTGAAATGAGATCTTTGTAAATTATATCAAAGTGTTCTAGTGATTTTTTTAGAGCCTCAGAATTTTTTAGTTTTTCATCATCTTCTAAAATTTTTTTTGAACGTTCTAAATTATCAATTAAATTTAAAGCTTCTTTAGCAAAAGCGAAACCACCATATTCAAAAGCATCCTCTTTTTCTTTCTCAAAACGTCTCCTCTGATTTTCCATTTCAGCAAAAGATCTTGTTAATTTGTCCTCAAGTTCAATTATTTTTTCTTCTGGAGAAAATTCTTTTTCTGACTCACTTTTGTTGTTAGAAGACATTGTTTCATTAACTTCTTCTTGCTCAGAATTTTGTTCAATATTCTCATTCAGATTTTTTTTATCTTTTTCCATAGTTTCATATATGGTAAGAAATTTTAGAATTTCTAGATGAAAAAGAAAAAAATAACAAAATTAATTATTGGGACAAATAATAAAGGTAAATCAAGAGAAATTAAGAGTTTATTACCTAAATATCTTAAAGTTTATGACGCATCAGATTTTAATTTAAAGAGCCCGACAGAAAATGGAAAAACTTTTAAAGAAAATTCATTGATTAAGTCAAAATATTTTTCACTCAAGAGTAATTTAATTTGTCTAGCAGACGATTCAGGTTTAGAGATTGATATTTTAAATAGAAGGCCAGGAATTTATTCTGCAAGATGGGCTGGTAAAAGCTCAAATTTTTATAATGCAATAAAAAAAGTTTTTAGAGAATTAAAAAAAAAAGATAAGAATTGGGAAAAAAAAAGAATCAAAGCAAGATTTATATGTGCATTGTCGTTAAGCTACTTAGGAAAAAAAATTGCTTGTGTACAAGGTAAAATAGATGGCTACATATCTTCACAACCTAAAGGAAAGAGAGGATTTGGTTATGATCCCATTTTTATTCCATCGAAAAAGAAAATTACTTTTGGGCAAATGAAACCTTCTGAAAAATATAAAATAGATCATCGTTCTAATGCTTTTAAAAAGATTAAAAAATTTTTTTGATTGAACCATTATTAACTTCGTAAAAATTCAAAATATGATTAATTTTGTTATCTTGAATTTCAAAGATACCAATTTTGCCTTTGAATGAATTTTTTGATTTGAAGGATTTTTCAATTGTTGAGAAATCAGTTTTCAATGATAAATAGTATACTAAGCCAATTAAATCATAACTTAATAAAGATAAATGATTTGGTTTCTGATTAAATTCTTTTAAAAATTTATTTTGAAAATCGTTTAAATTTTTTTTGTTTATAGAGGGGTAATATATTGGTTGTGAATTTAGTTCAGATAATAAACTTGAGTCAAACCATTGATTAAAGGTGATAATATAATTTTGTTTAGGAGATACATCGCTGTAAAGTAAAGATGTAATTACACTCTTTAAACTTTCACTAAAATCAGCAATTATGACAGAGTCAAAATTTAAATTTCCTAGCGTATATTTTTTTTTTAAATTTTCTATTTTTCTTTCTTTATTGATTTCATCAGATTTTTCTATTCTCGTAATTTCATCAAATAAATTTTGTTTTCTAATTTCATAATTGGTAATTTTTTCTATTTGTTTTGTTAGTTTTGTTGGATCAATATCGTAAAAATGTTGTTTTGATATTTTTATTTTCGAATTTTTTATTCCTTTTCTAATTTCTAAATCATAGTTTGAATTAGGAATTAAAAATATTGTTTTTTTTATTTCATTTGTTTCAATAAATTTTTTTATTGTATTGATTTGGGAAGTAGAATTAATCCCTGTACTAATTACATTTTTTGGCAAATCTAAAGTTTTATTAGTTTGTGATAAAAAAATAATATTATTAATTTCATTTAGATATAATAAATTTTTGTAAAAGATTGGACCTATCACAAGTTTAACACCAATTTGTTCAAGTTCCTTAGCAGATATCAAAGTTTGATCCGGATCAGATTTAGTATCTCTCGGGTAAATTTCTATTGAGTTTGAATTTATATCTTTAAGAGCCATCCTAACAGATTTAATTATTTGTTTTCCTATTTCAGCGTTCTCTCCAGATAGTGGGGCTAAAAGACCAACTTTGATTTTTGTTTCATCAGCAGTTAGAGGAAAAAATATAATTAAAAACTTTAAAGTTATTAATAAAAGAATTTTAATAATTTTTTTCATTTAATGATATTATATCAAATTATTATAATAATTATGGCAAACTCAATAAAATTAGATAAAGAAATTAAAAACGGGTTATATTTAGTGCCTACTCCAATAGGTAATTTATCTGATATTACATTTAGAGCAGTTGAAATATTAAAAAATTCTAATTTTATTCTTTGTGAAGATACGAGAGTTTCTAAAAATTTATTGAATAAATTTAGTATTAACTCGAAGTTAATTTCAAATCATAAATTTAATGAAAAAAAAAATTTGAGTAAAGTAATCAAATTATTAAAAGATGGAAATGTCATCTCATTGATAAGTGA
>CACDMG010000045.1 GCA_902553845.1 uncultured Pelagibacteraceae bacterium | reverse complement strand
CTGATCCTAAAGCAAAATTTTCAATAACTATTTCTGTATCCTTAAATTTTTTATTAATCAAATTTTTATTATTCTTTAAAACGTCAAAATTTGACTCTACAGGTTCAAAAGAGTAAATCTTATTTATTTTAAAGTTTGTTAAAAAAAGCTTAATTGACTCACCATGATGAGCACCTATATCAAAAAAAACATTAAAAAATTTTTTATCTTTTTTTAAAAAATTTATAAGTCTACTTTGTTTATATGAGTCAAAAAATTTTAATATTTTTAATGACAAATAATTAATCATTTTTTTATAATAAGTTTGTAATTGTTAGTTATTGTTTTTTTTACAATGATACTAGATTCTTTATCACATTTTATATTTTTCATTTCACAATTTTTATAATTATTGATAATTTTTTTTAAACCTTTTTCTATTCTAAAATGACTTTCATCAATCCTGTAATAAACATTTTTTATTGGGTTATAGGCATACTGTTTATATTCATCAGATATTCTTGAAATATTTCTACCCACAAAAATTATTATTGTTATGATAAATAAAATTGAAACTTTTTTATTAATCTCCAAAAAACTGTTATTAAATTTTGCTAATAAAACTGAGATTGGATAAAATAAGATTATTGATATTAAACAATACCCTCCATATCTTAAGGCAGGATGATTATAAAACCATTCCAAAAAAAGTATTAAGAAACTAAAGTAAATTAATAAATTATTTTTATTTATAATTAAATTTGCTCTTTTACTTTTGTAAAAAGTAATAACCATAATTAAGGCAAGAAAAATAATTCCTAATAAAAAATCTGATACTTTATTAAAAAAGTAAATATTTATCCAATTCGAAACCCAATTAAAATTTTTGATATAAATTTCAGGATTTTCAACACGAAAATTAGGACTTGCCCCAGCTTTTGACCATTGTTGATACCATTGGTTCATATGTTCAGCTTGGTTAGGTCCAAGTGACCATTGTAAGTCAAAACATAATTGAGAGACTGGATACACTAAACATCCAGAATTAAAAAAATTAACTGATACTATCAAAATTAATAATAGCAAAAAAGATAGAAAAAATTTATTTGATAAATTATCTTTTATTAATGAAAGTTTTTTTTCTTTAATAAGAATAAAAAGAATAGGGAATAATATTAAACCATAAAGAATATAAAATGATTTCAAAGAGATAACTAATCCCAATAACAAAAATAAATTACTTATATTTCTAATATTATTTTTTTGAAATTTAACAAAAATTAACAATTCTACAAATATCAAAAATATTAAGATTTGCGCGGATCTATCAGTGCCATGTTCTTGTATTCTGTAAAAAAAAATATTTATAAATATAATTATAATTAAATAAAAATAAAAAAGGTTATCAATATTTTTTTCCTTAATTTTTTCTATTATTTTTGAGATTATGACTAAATTTGAAAAACCCATAATAATAACAGCTGAAAAATAAAAGGTATAATATTTTACTACTGGTAAATAAAATAACGAATTTAAATAAAAAATAGATGAAGGTGTTTTGAAACCATGATTGAATTGTCCTACACCAATTACTAATTTATTTTCAACTAAATAGTAAGTATATGGAAAATGATAATAAGGAAAATCATCGTGAGTTTTAAATAAAATTAAACCAAAAAATAATAAAATAAAGATTGTGAAAAAAAATTTATCTAACTTTTTAAACAAAACTGATGAGAAATAAAAAAAAATTATTAAACCAAGAAGCAATACCAATACATTATGAAAATAACCATGCGCAATAAAAAAATGAGAAAAATATGAATAAATAATTAAAAAAAAGACTCCGATTAATCCCGTATAGCCAATATTACTTACTGAGTTTGATTTGTCATAAAAAATTTTTTCGAAAAATACTCCATAACCAAGAACAGAAAAAATTATCAAAATATAAGTAAATAAAAATAAAGTGAGATTAAGCATGTGTACTATTGTAAAATATATTTAGATTTATTAAAGCTCTTTACGATTAAATATACTTAATTATTATATTTCAATTTAATATAAAGGTAGATATATACTTTTTTAAGAGATTACAAATAATTTAACTTTTCATATACTAATATATATTAGATACACAAAAAATGAGGGATGTAACATTAGTAATACCTGCAAAATATGAAAGTGAGTCTTTACCAAAAGTTTTAAATGAGCTTAAGCAATTTAAAGTAAAAATTTTGGTAGTATTAGAGAAAAGTGATATCAAAACGATAAATTCAATTAAAAAATTTAATTGCAAAATTTTATTCCAAAAAAATAAAGGTTATGGCGATGCACTTATTTACGGAATAAAAAATGTAAAAACAAAATATTTTTGTATATTTAATGCCGATGGATCATTCAATCCGATTGAACTTAAAAAGATGTATTTAAAAATCAATAAAAATAATTTTAATATAGTTTTTGCAACCAGATATGAAAAAAATTCTGGCAGTGAAGACGATACTATGGTTACGCTACTTGGAAATAAAATTTTTTCATTGATCGGTAATTTTTTCTTTTCTCTTCCAATTTCAGATATTCTCTACACTTATGTTTTGGGTGAAACTAAAAAAGTTCAAAAAATAGGACTAAAAAGAAAAGATTTTACATTATGTGTCGAGCTACCAATTAAAGCATTCAAATCTGGACTAAATCTTACAACAAGTCCTTCACATGAAAGAAGGAGAATAGCTGGAAAGAAAAAAGTTAATGCTATTAAAGATGGATATTTGATTTTACAACAGATGATAAAAATGTTTTTTAATTTTGATTAATAATCAATTAAATTTTTTTAAGATATAGTTAAAAGATAACATAAACAGATAAAAAAAAGATTTTATAAAATTAAACTTTAGAAATGTGTTATAAACTCTAAACCCATCTAGTAATTTTTGAAAAGTTGAAGAAGATAGTGAATTATTTGTTTTTCTCCAAAAAGTTAACGCTTTATTTATAGATTTAAAAGTTAATTTTTTTTTTAATAAAATTATCCAAAGAACAAAATCTTCTTTTGTCTTAAGATTAGGAAATCTATCCTTAGGACCTAATAAA
>CACDMG010000044.1 GCA_902553845.1 uncultured Pelagibacteraceae bacterium | reverse complement strand
AATAAATACAGCAATTAACATTCCTACAAGCTCAGCTAAAATATAATAAGGAGTATTTAAATAACTAATACCAGTAAACGACTCTGTAAATGTTCTAGCAATAGCTACCGCAGGATTTGCAAAAGATGTTGATGAAGTAAACCAATAACCAGCAGTAATATAAAGACCAACACTAGCAGCAACAGCAATTTTGCCTGACTTCATGGAGCCAAAAATTATTATTATAAGACCTAATGTTGCTATTACCTCAGATGTAAATATGTAAATTCCATCTCTTGACTTAGTAGATAATTCATAAATTTCATGTTCAAAAAAGAAATTGGCTAAACCAACACCAATCAAGCAACCAACCAATTGAGCAATGATATAGTAGGGTAATAGTTTCCTTTTTAATTTGCCTGTTATTGCCATTGCGATACTTACAAATGGATTAAAGTGAGCTCCTGATACATCAGCAAAAACTGTAATAAGCACAAATAAACCTGCTCCTGTTGCTATAGTATTAGCTATTAACATCACAGCAACATCATTAGTTAAGTTTTCAGCCATTAAACCTGAACCAACAATAATCATTACTAAAAAACAACTGCCTAATAATTCAGCAAGAAAATAGCGGCTTTTATTTTTCATAAATCAGTTCCTTTATTCTTTTATGAATATTATTGTAAACTTTTTCTATTATTTCATCTTTTTTATTTAAGTCGTTTGTTTCATTAAGTAATTTAACAGGATCCTCTATATCCCAATGAATTATCTGATCTTTATTTGGCCAAATAGGACAGACTTCGTTATTGGCATTATTACAAACTGTAATCACGTAATCCATTTTAATTTGACTATCAATGAACGTATTAAAATTTTTAGATCTATAATTTGAAAGATCATAATGTTTTGATAATAAATAATTCTTCACATCTTCATTAATTTTTCCTGTTGGATTACTCCCAGCACTAAAACCTTTATACAAATCGTCATACTCGTTATTTATTATACTTTCAGCAATAATACTTCTTGCTGAATTACCTGTGCATACGAACAATATATTCTTCATTTAAAAAATAACTTTATAAATACCAATTACAAACAATGGAATTTGTAATCCAAAGTTTGTTAAGATTGCTTTATCTTTGCTGATAAATCCAGCGATAGTCCATCCAACAACTCCTAATCCATGAAAATATATATTTAATGGATATATATTTAAATTTGTAAGTAGTATTCCCACTAAAACGAGAAACGTACTGATCCACTTTAGATATTTTTTAATAAACATAAATTTTCCTTTCGTTATTATTATTTCAGTTATGTTAAGAATTTATTAAAATAAAGGATTATCTACACTTTTTACATAATCCAAAAAACTCAAGATTGTATTTACTATATTTCATACCATCTTTGTCTTTGAAGTTAGCTAAGTATTTGGAAAGACCTGCACTACTTATTTCTGTTACTTTCTCACAAATCTCACAGATAGAAAACGCTGTAGCTTTAGCCACTCGACAGCTTGAATTGTGACACGCAATAAATGCATTTCGACTCTCTATTTTGTGAATTTTTCCTATTTCCACTAGCTTATCTAACGCTCGATAAACTTGTAGGGGAGCTTTAATGCCTTTCTTTTGAACATTAAAAAGGATTGAATAAGCTTTCATTGGCTCTGAAGATTTATCAATTAAATCAAAAATAATTTGCTGATTTTTTGTGAGAGTATGTTCCTTATGCATTGTTTTCATTTTACTGATTCCTCATTAATTTTTCAATTTAATTGATTGTTTAATTTTGAATAATGAAAGTATGAATAATAATAAGGCAGCAGTTATTATTGATGGACCTGAAGATGTATTAAATTCTAAAGATGTGAACAATCCTATAATTACAGATAACAAGCCTCCTATAATTGAATAGATAACCATACTTTGTGGACTTGATGATAAATTTCTAGCCATTGCAGCAGGTATAATCAGCATTCCAGTAATTAATAATAACCCAACCATTTTAATTGAAATAGCGATGATGGTAGAGTTGATGGCTGGAGCTTTAGTTGGTGACAATTTTAGTTTTGAGACAGCTGCAAAAGTCAGGATTTAAGCCTTCTGCTTCCGCTAATTCATAATTTACTGTTGAGGCAAATAAAGGTTTCCAAATGAATTTAAGAGTTAATAAAATCAATGCTCCTCCTATCCATATGATTAACAAATCATCAACTGAAACCGCTAAAATATCTCCAAATAATAATCCCATAATATCAAATCTAATAAATGTTAAAAAACCAATCACAACAAGTCCAACTGCTAGAGATGAATGAGCTAGAAGACCTAGCAATGCATCACCTGGTAAATTAGTTTTTTTTTGAAGTTGAATTAGAATAAGTGCTATTAGTGATGAAATAATGAATACTGATAATGCAATATTAAATTCCATAGTAAAAGCTAATGTAACACCTAACAATGCAGAGTGGGCCAGTGTATCACCAAAATAAGACAATCTTCTCCATATAACGAAACAGCCAAGAGGTCCTGTTACAAAAGTAACCCCAATTCCAGCTACCAAAGCTCTTATAAAAAAGTCATCAAACATTTAATTTTTTTTTATTTTACCTTCATCTGTATGTATATGGTCATGTCTATGTTCGTAACGTGATAAAATTTGAGAAGCTTGTTCACCAAATAAAGCTTTATACTCATTGTTTTTTGCAACATCCATTGGAGATCCTGAGCAACATACATGACCGTTTAAACAAACAACGTGATCTGTAGCACTCATTACAGTATGTAAGTCGTGAGAAATTAATAAGATTCCACAATTTAATTCATCAGAAATTTTCTTAATTAGTTCGTATAAAGCTATTTCACCAGTAAAATCTACTCCTTGAACTGGTTCATCAAGAACTAATAGATCTGGCTTCTTTGATATGGCTCTTGCAAGTAATACTCTTTGAAATTCACCACCGGATAAATCTCCTAAATTTTTATTTTTAAGATGAATAACACCAGTCAATGATAAAGCTTCATCTATTGTTTCATTATTAAGACTTTCAGTTAACATCATGAAATCATTTACTCTTAGAGGTAACGTCCAATCAATTGAAATTTTCTGTGGAACATATCCAACTTTAT
>CACDMG010000043.1 GCA_902553845.1 uncultured Pelagibacteraceae bacterium | reverse complement strand
TCTATTTCATTAATACCCAAGGCTGTTAATTTTTGTAATCTTAATTCTAATATAGCGATTACTTGTAATTCTGTAAGACTATATGAACCTTTAATTTTCTTATCTTCAACTAAAGAGATTATTTTTTGAGATTTACTTATCTTCCATTTAGTTTTTAATATAGATTTTTTTGCATCATCTGGCGTTTTAGAACTTCTAATAATCTTTATAATTTTGTCTAAATTTTCAACAGAAACAGATAAACCGATTAATATGTGAGCTCTTTCTTCTGCTTTTTTTAAATCAAATTTTGTTTTCTTAATTACAACATCTTCTCTAAATGTTAAAAAATTTGATAAAAAATCTTTAAGGTTACATGTTTCTGGCTTTCCATCTACAATAGCTAAAGTATTAAAACCAAAGGAACTTTCTATCTGTGTATTTTTGTAAAGTTGACGCTTCACAGTTTCTGGCTCAACACCATTTCTTAAATCTATAGATACTCTAATTCCTTCTCTATTAGACTCATCTCTTATATCTCTAATTCCTTCAATCTTTTTTTCCCTAACTAATTGTGCTATTCTCTCATTTAAAACGGACTTATTAACTTGGTATGGTATAGAAGTAATTACTAATCTCTCTCTACCATTTTTTAAACTTTCAACTGAAATTTCTCCTCTAATTTTAAATGAACCTCTTCCTTTGTTATATCCTTGTTTAATTATATCTTTTCCAATAATAACACCACCAGTTGGAAAATCTGGGCCTGGTATATGTTTCATTAAATCTTTAATTTTTATATCTTTATTTTCTATTAAGGCTAAAGCACCGTTTATAACTTCACCTAAATTATGGGGAGGTATGCTTGTGGCCATACCTACGGCTATACCACCAGCTCCATTAACTAATAAATTTGGATATTGTGCAGGTAAAACCGTTGGCTCTTTTTCAGTTTCATCATAATTACTTTTAAATTGAATAGTATTTTTTTCAATATCATCTATTAAATATTGAGATACTTTTGATAATCTAGTTTCTGTATATCTCATTGCTGCTGCTGGATCCCCATCTATTGAACCAAAATTTCCTTGTCCATCAACTAATGGTAAGCTCATTGAAAAATCTTGAACCATTCTTACTAAAGCATCATATACTGATTGATCACCATGTGGATGGTACTTACCAATTACATCTCCAACAATTCGTGCAGACTTTCTAAACTGTTTTGACCAATCATATCCCCCTTTATACATTGCATATAAAATTCTTCTATGAACAGGTTTTAATCCATCTCTAATATCGGGTAATGCTCTGCTAACTATAACACTCATAGCATATGAAAGATAAGATGAGCTCATCTCATCATGCATTGAAATTAATTTTATATTCTTATCTTCGGGTAATTCAGTCTTTTGCATAGATGTTAAAATGGAATTTCGTCATCCATATCATTTGATATTTGTGACATTTCATCTTTACTAGTAGATTGATTGTTATCATTAGCAATTCCACTACTAGAATTTCCACCCCCTAACATTGTTAAAGAGGAGTTGTATCCTTGTATAACAATTTCAGTAGAGTATTTATCTTGACCTGATTGTTCATCTTTCCATTTTCTTGTTGATAGTTGTCCTTCAACATATATTTGAGCACCTTTTTTAAGATACTGTTGAACAACATTTACCAATCCCTCATTAAATACAACTACACGGTGCCACTCTGTTTTCTCTTTTTTTTCACCGGTGTTTTTATCTTTCCATGATTGACTTGTGGCAATGCTTAATCTTGCTACATTTTTACCGTTAACCATTTGCTTTATCTCAGGGTCTGCGCCCAAACGACCAATTAAAAGTACTTTATTTAAACTTCCAGCCATAATATTTTATTAATTGTTAAATTTGTTAATTAGAATTATATCACAATTTACTCTGAATATTAATTTTATTAAGTCAAAGCAACAAAAATTATGATTAAAAAGATAGTTATTAAGGGAGCAAAAGAACATAATCTAAAGAATGTTTCTCTAGAAATACCAAAAGATAAATTTATTGTAATTACTGGTTTATCTGGCTCAGGAAAGTCATCACTTGCCTTCGATACTATATATGCTGAAGGTCAAAGAAGATATGTTGAAAGTTTATCAGCATATGCAAGACAATTCTTAGATAAAATGAAAAAGCCGAATGTAGATTTAATTGAAGGTCTCAGCCCAGCTATTTCAATTGAACAAAAAAATACATCAAAAAACCCTAGATCTACAGTTGCTACTGTTACAGAGATTTATGATTATATGAGAGTATTATATGCAAGAGCAGGTATACCCTATTCACCTTTTACTGGTAAACCAATTGCTTCTCAAACTGTATCTCAAATTGTGGATAAGATTAAACTACTTCCAAAAAAATCTACCATATATATTTATGCTCCTGTTGTAAGAGGAAGAAAGGGTGAATATAAAAAAGAAATCTTAAATTACAAAAAAAGAGGATTTAGAAAAATTAAGATAGATAATGTTTTATATGACATTGAAAAAGTTCCAAATTTAAATAAAAAAATAAAACATGATATTTCAATTTTAGTAGACAGAATTGTAATAAATTCATCACTAGGGAATAGATTGGCAGAAAGTATTGAATCAACGATTTCTTTATCTAATGGTTTAGTTTTCATTGAATATGAAGATGAAACATTACCTAAAAAATTTAGGAAATTAGAAAAATTAATTTTTTCAACGAAATTTGCCTGTCCTGAGAGTGGCTTTACAATAGAAGAAATAGAACCAAGATTGTTTTCTTTTAATAGTCCTTTTGGAGCATGTGAAGAATGCGAGGGAATAGGTATAAAACTAAACGTAGATCCAAATTTAGTAATTCCAAATGAAAAAAAAAGTATAATCAATGGTGCAATTGAACCTTGGGCAAAAACTAATACACTATATTATGCACAAACATTAGCATCATTAGCAAAACATTATGATTTTTCATTAGAAGAAAAATGGTCAAAACTTTCAAAAAAAATTAAAGATATTATTCTTTATGGATCTGACGATGAGGAAATAAAATTTACATATGATGATGGCTATGAAAAATATTCTCATAAAAAGACTTTTGAAGGGGTTATAAATAATTTAGAAAGAAGATATCTTGAGACTGATAGTGACTGGAAAAGAGAAGAAATTGCTCAATATCAATCTGATACCAAATGTGAAAGATGTCATGGTCATAGATTAAAAGACGAA
>CACDMG010000042.1 GCA_902553845.1 uncultured Pelagibacteraceae bacterium | reverse complement strand
AATTTCATTTATCAAAACTTCAAACCTATTAAAGTATATTATAAATATATTAACTTTCTAAAAAGCTTTTTAATTGTTTTGATCTGCTTGGATGTTTAAGTTTTCTTAAAGCTTTAGCTTCAATTTGTCTTATTCGCTCTCTAGTAACAGAAAACTGTAAACCAACCTCCTCTAAAGTATGATCTGTGTTCATTCCAACTCCAAAACGCATTCTTAAGACTCTTTCTTCTCTAGGTGTTAGTGTGGACAATATTTTTGTTGTAGCTTCTCCCAAGTTTGATTTAATTGCTTGTTCAAGTGGGGCCAGGGCTTTTGTATCTTCTATAAAATCTCCAAGACTACTGTCCTCCTCATCACCAACTGGTTTCTCTAAAGAAACAGGCTCTTTAGAAATTTTTAAAACCTTTCTTACCTTGTCTAATGGCATTCTAAGTTTTTTAGCTAACTCTTCAGGTGTTGCCTCTCGTCCAAACTCACTTAAAATTAACCTTTGGGTTCTTACAATCTTATTTATAGTTTCAATCATATGAACTGGAATTCTAATTGTTCTTGCTTGGTCAGCAATTGATCTTGTTATTGCTTGTCTGATCCACCAAGTGGCATAAGTAGAAAATTTATATCCTCTTCTATATTCAAATTTGTCTACGGCTTTCATTAAACCAATGTTTCCTTCTTGAATTAGATCTAAAAACTGAAGCCCTCTGTTAGTATATTTTTTTGCAATAGAGATTACTAATCTAAGGTTAGCTTCAACCATTTCTTTTTTAGCAATTCTTGACTCTTTTTCACCTTTTTGAACTCTGCTCACCAACTTTTTAAAATCAGTGACTGACATCCCTAATTTATTACTGATTTCGATAAGTCTCTCTCTTATATTTTTAAATTGTTCTTTATTTTTTGAAAAAAATTGTTTCCATGTTGAGTTTGTGTCTAAGAACTTTTTAAGGTTAGGATTTATTTCATTTCCTATATAAAATTTTATAAATTCATTTCTTGGAATTTTATGATCCATTGCCAATCGTAAAAGATTTCCTTCTAAAGAAATTATCTTTTTATTTTCAGTGTAATGATTTTGTACCAATTCTTCTAAAACAGATGGCGATAACTGAAGAGACTTTATATTTTCTAATATATCGTTAACAATTTTTTCATATCCCTTTTCTTTTGCAGCTGAAAAAGTTTGCGAATTTAAAACACATTCAAGTTTTTCTTTCTGATACTTAATTAACTTATTGTATTCCTTAGTAAGTGTATGTACAGTCTTCAAAACCTTAGGTTTAATTTCACTTTCCATTGCAGCCAAAGTAGGATTAAAATCATCATCAGATTCATCATCTGAACTATCCTCTTTTTCTGTTTCGCCAGAATTTTTTTGTTTAGCACTAGGGCCTGTAGTTTCATCTTCCATATAGTTAGTATCGATATCAATGATTTCTCTGACTAAAATTTCATCTTTTTGTAATTTTTCATTCCAATCAAAAAATTGTTGTGCTGTTATCGGACTTTGTGATAATGCAATCAACATTACATCTTTTCCAGCCTCTATTCTTTTTGCTATTGCTATTTCACCCTCTCTTGATAGTAATTCAACACCACCCATTTCTCTTAGATACATTCTTATGGGATCGTCACTTTTTTCTATAGTTTTCCCTTCTTCTTTTGAAGAATTCTCTTTCTTTCTTAAAACTTTATAATCAGATTTTTTTTCAACTAAGGTTATTTTTTCATCTAAAATGTGAATAAATGCTTGAGATAAATTTTCATCTGAAAGGTTTCTTTTTCCTAAAGATTTACTCAATTCCTCATAAGTAATAAAACCTCTATGAGTTCCTCGACCCATTAATCTAGCAAATGATTTTGTAATTATTCTTTCCACAGTAATTTTGATTTAGAAGACTTATATAATATCAAATTTGTAAAAATCCATTATTAAATTAGAATGATTAATTGATATTTTGCTTTTTTTTAAGCTCTTTTAGCTCATTAAATGTTGTCTCACTTAAATCTCTAGAGAATTTTGATTCTAATTCTTGAATTCTAAACTCTAGATCGTAATTATTTAGATCTCGGCTTATATCATCCAATATTTCGATAACCTTATGATCATTATCTGGTTTATTATTTAAAATATATTTTACAGGAGCAAATTTATTAATTTTTTCAATTAATTGACTATCTATATCTAGTTCGTCAATCTTTAGATCTTTCTTCGATTTCAGTTTAGAAATTAGTTTATCAAATATTTGTTTGTTTAAGTTAGTAAACAACTTAATATTTTCTATCAAATGAATATTACTCTGTAATAATTTAAAATTATTCATGATAATATAAATTAAAGAAATTTCTTTTAACTCAACCCCAGATAAAGATTGACTTTCTTTAAAATGTTTTCTTGTTGTTTCTAAAGATTTAGTATTTTTTAGATACTTATATCTGTTACTTTTATTCGTATGTGGTGCTAGTTCAGAAATTTTTTCTAAAAAATACTCTAAAATATATTTTCTAATAAAATTATCTTTTATTGTATTGGCTATAGATCTTAATTTTTTATCAAAAATTGCCAATGAAGATGGATTATTTTCAGTCTGTTTCTTGTAATGACTAAATATGAATTGATGTATTGAAATTTTATTTTGTTTTGAAAAATTTAAAAAGTAGTCCTTACCATTTTTATTTATAAAACTATCTGGATCCTCTTTGTTTGGTAAAAACAAAAATGAGATTTGTTTTTCAGGTTTAAGATCTTTAATAGAATTTTCTGCTGCTCTCAGAGCAGCCTTATAACCACTTTCATCTCCATCAAAACAAATAACAATATCATTAAAAAATTGATTTAAAATAAATATCTGTTTATCAGTTAAAGATGTACCTAAATTAGCAACAACATTTTCAACACCATTTTTACTCATACCTACAACGTCCATGTATCCCTCAACTAAGAAAATACTATCTAATTTAATTGATAATTTTCTAGCTAAATCTAAATTATATAAACTTGAACCTTTTTTAAAAAAAGAAGTCTCAGGTGAGTTAATATATTTTGCAAGAAAATCTTTTTTTTTCAATAATTCTTCCACCTAGAGCCACAGGTAGTCCGGAAATATTATTTATTGGAAAAATTAGACGACCTCTAAATCTTTCCACGTAAATGTTTCTTTTTTCATCTAAATAAAATAATCCAGTTTCTAACAAATCCTCAATTTTAAAATTATCTTTTATTTTTTCAAAAAAATTTGGTTTTTTTTCAACATAGCCTATTTTAAACTTTTTAACTTGGTTTTTATCAAGTGATCTATTTTTCAAATAATCTCTAGCAAGAGAATAATTTTCATTTTTTAAAAGTTCTTCAT
>CACDMG010000041.1 GCA_902553845.1 uncultured Pelagibacteraceae bacterium | reverse complement strand
GCAACAACAGCTGCATGACTTGTCATTCCACCTCTTGCAGTCAATATACCCTTTGCTGCATGCATTCCTTGTATATCTTCTGGAGATGTTTCAACTCTAACTAAAATTGTATCTTGCATCATGTCATTTAATCTTTCGGCTTCTTCTGAAGAAAATACCACTTTTCCACTTGCAGCTCCTGGAGAAGCAGGTAGACCATTTGCGATAACATTTATTGAACTTTTTTCGTCTAAAGTTGGATGTAACAGTGTATCAAGAGAATTTGGATCAATTATGATAAAAAAATTTTTAAAACCTCGTCTGTAGAGATTAAAGAAGGAGATATTATTACTATCGATGGCTCAACTGGGAGAATAATTTTGGGCAAAGTTCCAACTGTAAAACCAGAAATATCTGGAGATTTTTCAAAATTGATGAGTTGGGCAGACAATATTAGAAGACTTAGAGTTCGTACAAATTCAGAAACTCCACTAGACACAAAAACTGCTAGAGACTTTGGGGCTGAGGGAATAGGACTCTGTAGAACAGAACATATGTTTTTTGATGAAGAAAGAATTTTATCGGTTAGAGAGATGATTTTATCGAAAACACCAGATAACAGAGCAAAAGCTTTAGAAAAACTTTTACCTCATCAAAAAAATGATTTTAAGGAAATATTTCAAATTATGCACGGTCTTCCAGTTACAGTAAGATTGCTTGACCCACCCTTGCATGAGTTTTTACCAAAATCTGACAAAGAAATATTAGAAATATCAAAAGTAGTAGGAACTGATGTTAAAGAGGTAAAATCAAGAATTGATGAACTCCATGAACAAAATCCGATGCTTGGTCATCGAGGCTGCAGGTTAGGAATTTCTTTTCCTGAAATATATAAGATGCAATGTAGGGCAATTTTTGAAGCTTTGTCAGAATTAAAAAATGAAAAACAAAAACATGCTTTTCCAGAAATAATGATTCCACTTGTTTCAACTGAAGCTGAAATTAAGATTATGAAAGAACTTGTGATAGAAACTGCAAAAAAAGTTCAAGAGGAAAATAAAATTAAGATTAAATTTTTAGTAGGCACTATGATTGAATTACCAAGAGCAGCAATAAAAGCAAAAGCTATTGCTAAACATGCAGAATTTTTTAGTTTTGGAACCAATGACTTAACGCAAACCACATTTGGTATAAGCAGAGATGATAGTGGTAAGTTTTTAAATGATTATATTGATAATAAGATTTTTGACATTGATCCTTTTGTTTCAATAGATGATGGCGTAAAAGATTTAGTACAGATTGCAGTGAGTAATGGAAAAAAACAAAATAAAAAAATTAAATTAGGAATTTGTGGAGAACATGGAGGTGATCCAAAAAGTATACGTTTCTGTTCAAAAGTAGGTTTAAATTATGTATCTTGCTCACCTTATAGAGTACCTATTGCTAGGCTAGCTGCTGCACAAGCAGAGTTGTTAAAAAAATTTAAATTAATCTAAGTAAAGATTTATATTTAAAGATTTTCTAATTATATCATTATTAAATTGACTAACATCATGCCATGATTTTTCATTTTTAATAAAACCAACTAATTTATTTTCTTCAAATTTAGATTTGTAAAAAACATCATAATTTTCATAAAATTTTTCTGAGTTTTGTATATCTAGATATTCACTTTTCCATATGTCCATATTAGTTTCAGAGTCTGTTTTTTTTGAATAAAAATTTGTTCCTAGATCCAAGTAATCTTCAACATTATTTTTGGGAAAATATATCATTAATGATAAAAGTTTATTTTCGGTATCACAATGAGGAGGTATATAACAATTTTTTTTCATTATTGAAAATTCAAATCCAATTCTAATAGTATCAAAATTTATTAATCTAACTAGTTTATTAATTAATTTTCTATATAAATTTTGAGAAAATTTTTTAGTAATTAAATACTTATTAAATTTTTTTCTATTTTCGATTTTTTCTAATTCAGGTTTTATTAATTCAATAAGATAAACAATAAACTTTTTTTGGTTAAAGTGATTATAAAAATCACCCCAAATATTATCTTTAATAAATTTATAAAATTCTTCATGTTTATTATTTAGAAAGATTTTTTTTCCATTTTGATGTTTTCCAGGAAAAATTTTTTCATCAGGAAATTTTTTTCTTAGTTCATCGAATATTTCATTGCTTAAAAAATTTTTTTTTTCAAATATACAAAATGGACTATGAATAATTTCATCAAAATCATTTAAATTATTTGGTAAATTTAGTTTCATATAATTTTAAGGGGCGTTCTGTTGCCAGGTGCCCCAAACCCCGTTTACTTAATTAATTTAATAATTAAGCAGCAAGTGCATAACTTTCGTTAGCAATTATAAATTTGCCCGTTACGGTGGAACAATTCCGAACGAAAGAATAACTTTTAGTCACCCGTCGATTCTAATTCACCCCCTTTATTTAGTTAAATGGTGGAGGTGGTGGGTACTGCCCCCACGTCCGCAATGGTTATTACGAAATTCGTTTATCGTCATAGTTGGAAAACCAACCATGAATTAATATAAGTTTTAAATAAAAAAATAAAACAAAATTTTAGTGAAAAATATCAATAATTAATTAGTATTTTTAATTTTAATCTATGAAATTTTTTAATTATAAAAAATATACCTACTTATTTTTTCCAATTATATTTACTCTTCCAGTAGTAATATTTGGAATTAATGATGTTGAGGAATATATGCTAGGTACTTTCTCAACCCTGATTTTTTGGGAAAATTTACCAACAAGTTTATTTATCTTTTTTTATGATTTTTACGGTCCAGGAACAAAAATACCAATAGGATCTGGTCCTTTATTTCATCCTTTAAATCTTTTTTTATTTGATTATAAAATTTACTATTCAATTTTTATTTTTTCTCACCTTATTCTACAAATAGAATTTTCTAGAAGATTACTTAAAATTTTTAAAATAAAGTATAATTTATATTTACTCTCAATAATTTTAGTTTTTTGTTTACCAAATATATTGTTTGCTTTATCGGATGATTGGATTTCTTGCTTTTTTTCTTACAGCTTTTTTCCAATTATATTTTATTATTTTGTAAAAATTCTTCAAAATCAAAAATTTTTGTCGTATTTGAAATTTTCTTTGTTTTTTAGTTTTTGGATACTTAATGGTCATCTAGGACATATTTCGACGTATATAATTTTTTTATTTTTTTATTTAACTTTATCTATTCAAAATCTAAAAGATTTAAAAAAAATATTTAATTTTAATATATTTATATGTTTTATTTTTATTATATTAATTTTATCAAATTATTTATTTTTTTTAATTAGAGAATTAAGTTTGTTTGACGGATGGAGAGTATTTCAAGGAACATATAGTTTAAAAAATTTTATAGAAATAATATTTCCCCTTGAGGGCTTTACTTCTTCTTTTGGGATATATCGATTACCAGGAAATCCAGTTTTAATATATTTTTGTATATTTATTTTAATTATAACTTTTTTTGATTTTTTAAAGTTGTTTTTGAATAAACCGATCAAGTTTATATATAATAATTTTTTTATATTATTTCATAAACAGATTTGTTTAAATATTAATTTTAAGTTTTGTTTTTTATTCCTTTTATTTTTAATTTTTAGCCTTTTACCTTTTTTATCTGTCATCCCTAGCGTTTCAGCTGGGT
>CACDMG010000040.1 GCA_902553845.1 uncultured Pelagibacteraceae bacterium | reverse complement strand
AACATTTAAAATTAACCAAAACTTTATTGTAGCTGTATCTGGTGGGTCTGACAGTTTAGCTCTCTCTTTTTTAACTAAAATATATTCTTTAAAAAAGAATTTAAAATCAAAGTATTTTATTATTGATCATAAACTAAGATCAGACTCCACAAAAGAAGCAAAGAATGTAATGAAAATATTAAAAAAGTTTTCAATTTCATCAGAGATTTTAACCTGGAGAGGAAAAAAACCCTTAAAAAATATACAATCAGTTGCAAGAAAAAAAAGATATGATCTATTATTTGGTAAATGTAAAAAACAAAGGATTAATAATCTTGTTCTAGGCCATCATATTGATGATTTGTATGAAAATTTTTTTATAAGATTATTGAGAGGCAGTGGATTAAAAGGCCTTGTATCTTTTGACACTAATACACAAATCAAAGAAATTAATTTAATTAGACCATTATTGGGATTTAAAAAAGATGATTTAATATTTATTTCAAAATATGTTTTTAATTTTTTTGTAAAAGACCCCTCTAATTATGATACCAAATTTAAAAGAATAGAGATCAGGAATTTGATAAAAAAATTTGAGGAATTTGGCTTAGACAAAAAAAAATTTTTATTGACTATTAATAACTTAAAGAAATCTAACCAATCAATCATCTTTTATGTTGATCAAAATTTTAAAAAAAATACATTTTTTAATAGAAAAAAAAATCAATTAATATTGAAGGAAAGTTTTTTTAAGCAATCTTATGAGGTCATTTTTAGATCTTTCTCAGAATCAATTAAATTGATTGGTATGAAATATCACACCCCTCGTGGAAAAAAAATTGATTATATCTTACAAAAAATTACAGATAATAGCTTAATTAAGGAAACTTTGGGTGGTTGTGTTATTAAAAGGGCAAATCGCACTATAATTATTACAAAAGAAGAGTAATTTTGACACTTGTTAAATTTAGAATTATTCTTATTTTATACTTATGAATTTTAAAAATATAGCTATGTGGGCAATTATAGTTTTTTTAACTATTGGCCTTTACAACATGTTTAAGAATCCACAAAATAATAACAGAGGTGGAAATCAAGTAATTTTTTCAGAATTTTTAACATCAGTAGATAATGGAGAAGTGTTAAGGGTCGAAATACAAGGCAATAATATTAAAGGAGTTTATTCAAACGGAAAAAGTTTTACGACTTATTCTCCTAACGATCCAAATTTAATTGAAAAACTTTCTGATAAAGGGGTAAGTATTTCTGCTGCGCCTATAGATGAAAAAATGCCTTCATTATTTGGTGTGTTGCTCTCGTGGTTTCCTATGCTTTTATTAATTGCGGTTTGGATTTTTTTTATGAGACAAATGCAAGGTGGAAAAGGTGGAGCGATGGGTTTTGGTCGTTCGAAAGCAAAAATGATGAACGAACTTAAAGGCAAAGTAACATTTAATGATGTTGCTGGTGTTGAAGAGGCGAAAGAGGAAGTCGAGGAAATAGTTGAATTTTTAAAAGATCCAAAAAAATTTAGTAGACTTGGAGGAAAAATTCCTAGAGGAGCTCTATTAGTAGGTCCTCCTGGAACTGGTAAAACTCTTCTTGCTAGAGCAATAGCAGGAGAAGCGGGAGTTCCTTTTTTTACAATTTCAGGATCTGATTTTGTAGAGATGTTTGTAGGTGTGGGTGCATCAAGAGTTAGAGATATGTTCGAACAAGGAAAAAAAAATGCACCATGTATAATTTTTATAGATGAAATAGATGCTGTAGGTCGTAGTAGAGGTGCAGGTCTAGGTGGAGGAAATGATGAAAGGGAGCAAACTTTAAATCAGTTATTAGTTGAAATGGATGGCTTTGATACAAACGAAGGAGTCATAATTATTGCTGCAACCAACAGACCAGATGTTTTAGATCCAGCTTTATTGAGACCTGGGAGATTTGATAGACAAGTTGTTGTCTCAAATCCAGATATTATTGGTAGAGAAAAAATTCTTAAAGTTCACGTTAAAAAAATTAAGATGGCTCCAGATGTTAATTTAAGAATTATTGCAAGAGGAACACCAGGATTTTCTGGTGCAGACTTAGCAAACTTAGTCAATGAAGCAGCTTTGTTAGCAGCGAGAAAAAATAAGAGAATTGTAACTTTAAATGAGTTTGAAGAAGCTAAAGATAAAGTAATGATGGGATCTGAAAGAAGATCTATGGTTATGACTGAGGAGGAGAAAACTCTAACAGCATATCATGAGGCAGGACATGCTATAGTAACAATAAATGAGAGCGCTGCTTACCCAATTCACAAAGCAACAATTATCCCTAGAGGAAGAGCACTTGGGATGGTTATGCAGTTACCTGAGAGAGATGAGTTATCACAAACAAGAGAACAGCTACATGCACAGTTAGCAATTGCAATGGGTGGTAGAGTTGCAGAAGAGATTATATTTGGTGATGATAAAGTAACTACTGGTGCTGCGAGTGACATTGAACAAGCAACAAAAAGAGCTAGAGCAATGGTAATGAGGGCAGGATTAAGTAAAGAGTTAGGCCCTGTTGCTTATGGTGAAAATGAAGAAGAGGTGTTTTTGGGTAGATCAGTTGCAAGACAACAGAATATGTCTGAAGAAACTGCTAGAAAAGTTGATGCTGAAATAAGAAAAATTGTTGATAAGGGATATGAAAGAGCAAGAAAGGTTTTAACAGAAAAAATTGATGATCTTCACAAGTTAGCAAAAGCTTTACTTACTTATGAAACTTTATCAGGAGAGGAAATAGAAAATTTAATTAATAAAAATGTTTATCCTGCTGATAAAAAAGATTTAAAAGTTGACGAGGATAAAGGATCTGCATTAAGTGCATTAGGTTTAAAACCAAAAATCGTCCATTAATTAGATGCTTAGATATTACACAAGGGCGTGTAATTTCTATTATGGTGAAGATTCTAAAAAATTGGTTAAGCAAAAAAAAACTCTTCCGTTAAACGGTAGAAAAGATATTTCATTTGATCAAATAGAAATAATAACTCGTAAATCTAAAAAAAAAGTATCTATAAAAAAAATAGATCAATTACCAATTAAATTAAAAATAAAAATTAAAGAAGATTTAATTATTATTACAAAAAAAATCAAAAATTTTTTGAGTTTAGATTTTAATTTACCAATAAACTTGATGGGAGTTTTGAATGTTACTCCAGATAGTTTTTCTGATGGAGGTAAATATATTAAAACTCACTTAGCTTTAAAACATTTAAGTAAATTATTCCAAGATGGCGCAAATTTGGTAGATATAGGAGGAGAGTCAACTAGACCTGGTTCGAAAACGATAGATTCAAAAATTGAATGGGGCAGGATAAAAAGAATTTTAAAAAAAGTAGATAAAAAAAAGGTAATTTCAGTTGACACTAGAAAGTCTGAAATAATGGAAAAAAGTTTGAGCTTAGGAGTAAAAATTATTAATGATGTATCAGGACTTAATTACGATAAAAAAACTTTAAATGTTTTAAAAAAATATAAAGTACCTTTCGTTCTTCAACATTCTTTAGGTAGTCCAGCAACAATGCAGAATAAACCTAAATATAAAAATGTGCTTTTAGATATTTATGATTTTTTTAAAGATAAAATTGAGTTTTTAAAAAAGAATGGAATTAATCAAGATAAAATAATATTAGATCCAGGTATTGGTTTTGGAAAAAATTTGAAACATAATTTGAAAATATTGAGGAATATATCAATTTACCATTCTTTAGGATCTCCTATATTACTCGGCGTCTCAAGAAAAAGATTTATTGGAGATCT
>CACDMG010000039.1 GCA_902553845.1 uncultured Pelagibacteraceae bacterium | reverse complement strand
CTAAATCCAGGAGCGCCACTTGTTGGGTTAAGGATTAATTCAGCATTACTTGGCATCCATACCATTTTCTGTCTACCTTTATTAAATTCTCCAGGTTTATAATATGATTCTAACATTTTAAATGCTTCTGGATGTATTTCATATTTAAGATCAAAAGCTTTTGAAACAGCTTCTGCTGTAATATCATCATGAGTAGGACCAATACCACCAGTTGTAAAAACATAATCATTTGATTTTCTCAAAAAAATTTAAAGTATCTATAATTATCTCTTCAGTATCCGAAACTATTCTTACTTCGTTAACTTTAACCCCAATCGAATTTAACCAAATCGCAAGTGCACTAGTATTAGTATCTTGAGTTCTGCCTGAAAGAATTTCATTTCCAATTATTAGTATAGCAGCATTTACTTTTGTGTTTTTTGTCATTTTATATGTATAATTTGATTATGGAATTTACCAAGTCTTTAATTAAAGGCAAATTAATCAAAAGATATAAGCGTTTTTTTGTAGATGTAAAATTAAATACAAGAGTAGTTACCGCACATTGCCCAAATACTGGTTCAATGAAAGGTCTTCTTGATGAGGGAAATGAAGTATTTCTTCTTGAACATAATGATCCCAAGAGAAAATTAAAATATGGCTTAGAAATAATTAAAACTAAAAATCACCTTGTTGGTGTTAACACTCATATGGCAAATAAAATTGTTAATCATGGATTAAAATCTAACTTAATTAAAGAACTTAAAAATAATGAAAAAATAAAATCAGAGGTTTTTTTTAATGAAGAAACAAGATTTGATTTTTTAGTTGAGAAAAAAAAACAAAAAATCTTTATAGAGGTAAAAAATGTTACTCTTTTTAGAAATAAAGAAACTGCTGAATTCCCAGATGCTGTAACTTCTAGAGGATCAAAGCATTTACTTACTCTTATTGATGCCATAAAAGAGGGATATAAATCATATTTGATATTTTTAGTTCAAATTCAAAAAATGGAATATTTTAAAATAGCTAAAGATATTGATTATGAATATTATAAGAATTATTTAGCTGCAAAAAAAGCAGGTGTAAATTTTTTAGCTTATAGATGTAAAATAAGCCCAAAAAAAATTTATATAGATAAAAAGATTAAAATTGTTGATGAATAATTATTTAGAAAAATTTGAAAAGATGAGAGTCGCAGGAAAACTTGCTGCTCAAACACTAGATATGCTTACAGATAATATTAAAGAAGGTATATCAACAGAGTATATAGATAAACTTGGATATGAATTTATAAAAGATAATGGTGGATACTCTGCCCCACTTTATTACAGAGGTTTTAAAAAATCACTATGTACATCTATTAATCATGTTGTTTGTCATGGTATTCCAACAAAGAACAGAATTTTACAAGAAGGTGATGCTGTAAATGTTGATGTTACTGCAATAGTTAATGGGCACTATGGTGATACAAGTCGAATGTTTTGTATAGGCAAAACTTCTGTAAAATTAAATAATCTAATTGATGCTACTTACGAGTCTATGATGAATGCAATTAAAATTTTAAAACCTGGAATAAAACTTGGCGATATTGGATATGAGATACAATCTTATGTCGAAAAAAAAGGCTTTTCTGTTGTAAGGGATTTTTGTGGCCATGGTATTAGCACTACATTTCATGAACCACCAAATATTTTACATTATGGAAGTAAAAATACAGGAATGGAATTAAAACCAGGTATGACTTTTACAATTGAACCAATGATTAATGCTGGAAAATTTGAAACTAAAATGCTTGATGATGGCTGGACTGCAGTAACAAAAGATAAATCTTTATCTGCTCAATTTGAGCATACATTAGGAATAACAGAAAATGGTTATGAAATCTTTACAGAATCTGTTAAAGGTTATTCAAAGCCTCCATATAATTATTAATGATAAAAAGATACTCGAGAAAAGAACTTACTGATATTTGGTCGGAAGAAAATAAATATAAAATTTGGCTTGATGTTGAAATTGCTGCTGCTCAAGCAATGGAAAAACTTGGTCAAATCCCCAAGGGAGTTTCATCTGCAGTAAGAAAAAAAGCTAAAATTAATGTAAATAGAATTCATCAAATAGAAGCCCAAGTCAAACATGATGTTATCGCCTTTTTAACTTCAGTTACAGAAAGAGCAGGAATTAAAGCCAGGTACCTTCATCAAGGAATGACTTCCTCAGATGTAGTAGATACGAGTTTTAATATTCAATTAGTTCAATCAGGAAAAATAATTCTTAAAGATTTGGATCAAATTTTAAAAGTTTTAAAAAAACAAGCAAAAAAATATAAATTTACTCCTTGTATAGGTAGAAGCCATGGTATTCATGCTGAACCAATTACATTTGGTTTAAAATTAGCTTCATTTTATGAAGAGTTTAAAAGAAATAAAAAGAGATTAGTCGAAGCAATTAATGAAGTCTCTACCTGTACAATTTCAGGTGCAGTCGGAACTTTTGCAAATATCAATCCAAATGTTGAAAAACATGTTGCAAAAAAATTAGGTTTGAAAGTTGAACCTATATCCACTCAAGTTATTCCTAGAGATCGACATGCATTCTATTTTTCCGTTTTAGGTATTATTGCTGGATCTATTGAAAGAGTAGCTATTGAAATAAGACATTTACAAAGATCCGAAGTTTATGAATTACAAGAATATTTTTCAAAAAGCCAAAAAGGTTCTTCGGCCATGCCACATAAAAAAAATCCTATATTAACTGAAAATCTTACAGGTCTAGCAAGAATGATTAGAAGTGCAGTAATCCCATCTTTAGAAAATATAGCTTTATGGCATGAGAGAGATATATCTCACTCGAGTGTTGAAAGAAATATTGGACCAGATGCAAATATAACAACGGATTTTGCATTAGTGAGATTAACAAATATTTTAGAAAATATGATTGTTTATCCCAAGAAGATGCTGGAAAATTTAAATATTACGAAGGGATTAATTTTTTCTCAAGAGTTAATGCTAGAGCTAACAAAAACTGGCTTAAGTAGAGAAAAATCATATAAACTGGTTCAAAGTTACGCAAAAAAAAGTTTTGCTGAAAATTTAGATTTGTTTAATGTCATTCAGACTGATAAATATATTATGAGTAAAATTTCACCAAAAAAATTAAAAACTATTTTTGATTATTCTAAACATTTTAAAAACGTAAATTTTATATTTAGAAGAGTATTTAAATAATAATGAAAAAAGGAAAAAAACTTTACGAGGGAAAAGCGAAAATAATATACGCTACATCGGATAAAAATTTAGTAATTCAATATTTTAAAGACGATGCAACTGCATTTAATAATCAAAAAAAGAGTACGATTGAGGGCAAGGGTGTACTAAATAACAGAATTTCAGAACATATACTTTTAAATTTAACTCAAATAGGAATCAAAAATCATTTGGTGAAAAGACTTAATATGAGAGAACAACTTGTAAAACTTGTTGATATTATACCTATAGAATTTATTGTTAGAAACATAGCTACTGGATCATTGACAAAAAGATTAGGAATTGAAGATGGCACTATATTAGAGAGACCTCTAATAGAATATTGTCTTAAGGATGACAAACTTGGAGATCCAAACATAAGTAGAGAACATATTCTCACTTTTAATTGGCTAAATGAAAAACAATTAAGATTAATTGATGAAAGTTTAAAACGTTTAAATGATTTCCTTCTAGGTTTATTTAGAGGAGTTGGAATTAAATTGGTAGATTTTAAAGTTGAGTTTGGTTTAACTCATGAAAGTAATAAAAATGAAATAATTTTAGCAGATGAAATTAGCCCTGATACATGCAGATTATGGGACTCAATAACTGAAAAAAAACTTGATAAAGATAGATTTAGAAAAGATTTAGGTGATTTAATTCCAGCTTATACTGAAGTTGCAAAAAGATTAGGCATTCTTCATGAACAAACGAATGTAACTGCAGTTAATGTAACTAAATTATCATCAGTTAAAAAA
>CACDMG010000038.1 GCA_902553845.1 uncultured Pelagibacteraceae bacterium | reverse complement strand
AATTTCCTGTTTCGTTTTAGGAAATTTGTACCAGCCAGTTAATTTAGGCGAAATTCAAAACAAAGGACTTGCTTTAGATGTAAGGGTATTTAGTGAAAAAGGAAAATCTTTAAAAAATTTAAAAGGTGAACTTGTATGTATTAATTCGTTTCCTTCTATGCCCTTAAAATTTTGGAATGACAAAAATGATCAAAAATTTAAAAAGGCATATTTTAATAAATACAAAAATATTTGGCATCATGGAGATTTTGCTGAGGTAAAAAATAATGGAGGATTTGTTATTTATGGTCGTTCAGATACAACACTAAATCCAGGAGGAGTTAGACTTGGAACAGCAGAAATTTACTCTGAAGTTGAAAAGTTTAATGAGATAAAAGAATCCATAGTAGTTGGTCAATCATGGGATAATGATATTAGAGTTATTTTGTTTTTAGTTATGAATAAAAGTAATACTTTGAGTAAAAGTCTACTTAAAAAAATTAAACAGCAAATTAGAAAAAATGTTTCACCAAGACATGTTCCAAATAAAATACTAGTTGTGAAAGATATTCCAACAACGAAAAGTGGAAAGATAGTTGAGCTTGCAGTAAAAAATACAATAGAAGGCAATAAAATAAAGAATAAAGAAGCTTTATTAAACCCTGAAGTATTGAGAGAATATAAAAATTTAAAAGAATTAAAATATTAAATGTTAAAAGATAATATTAAAAATTTAGAACCTTCATCGACACTCAAAATAAATGAAATTTCAAAAAAGCTTGAGGAGAAAGGTGAAAAAATTTTTAAATTTGGATTTGGTCAATCGCCATTCAAAATACCAATAGACATTGTGAATGAACTTAAAAATAATGCTCATCAAAATAAATATTTACCAATGCAAGGGCTTGCTGAATTAAGAAAAGCAGTTGCAAATTATACATCTGCTAAAAAAAATTATAATTATCATCCTGATAATATAATTATAGGGCCTGGTTCAAAAGAATTAATGTTTTTATTACATGTAATTTTTGATGGTGAAATTATATTACCTGTTCCTAGCTGGGTTTCTTATGCGCCTCAAGCAATAATAAATAAAAATAAAATTCACAAACTTCAAACCAAAAGTGAAAATAATTGGTTTCCAACTAGTCAAGATATTGAAGAAATAGTTTCTAAAGACCAAAAAAAAAATTATCTTTTACTTTTAAATTCACCAAATAATCCATCAGGACAAATTTGCAGTAACTTAAAAGAGTTGAGTGAGGTTGCAAAAAAATATAATATATTAATTCTGTCTGACGAAATTTATTCAGAGCTTAGTTTTAGCAATGATTACAAATCAATTTCTAATTTTTGTCCAGAAAAAACAATCATAAGCACAGGATTGAGCAAATGGTGTGGAGCAGGCGGTTGGCGGTTGGGATATTTTATAATACCTGAAAATCTTAAAACTATTAAAAACTCTTTAAATGTTTTAGCGAGTGAAACTTTCTCTGCTGTCAGCGCACCTATTCAGTATGCAGCAATTAAAGCTTATGAAAATGATCATTCCAATTATATCAAATCCTCAAGAGTAATTTTGGAAGCTGTTGGAAATTTTGTTTATGAAAAACTAAATTCTAATAAAGTTTTAATTAATAAACCTCAAGGAGGTTTTTATATAATGCCAGATTTTATAGATGCTAAATTTAATTCATCATCTGAAATGTGTAATAACATTCTTAAAAAAACTGGAGTAGCTTTACTACCAGGATCTGATTTTGGTTTTGATGAAAAGAAAATGATAGCAAGATTAAGTTTTACAGATTTTGATGGAAATAATTTTATAAAAGAATATGAGAGAGATTATGTAATTAACGATAAACTAATAAGTCGATGTGCACCAAAAGTTGTAGAAGGTGTAGATATGCTTAAGAAATGGTCTGATAAACTTTAAAATCTATCTATACAAAGACCTCAAATTACTGTTAGAATTAATTTATAAAATAACGCTATACAGAGGAGAAACAATGAAAAAAGTAATAACATCCCTATCTAGTGCTTTGTTAATATTTTTTGCATCTTTGACTTTTACAACCGTTGCAAAATCTGCAGAGTTCTTCACGATAGGAACGGGCGGACCGACTGGAGTATATTTCCAAACAGGTAACGCAATTTGTAAAATGTTACACAAATCAGCAATTGCTAAAGAGCATGGAAGAAAAAAAGGTATTGATAAGGCTTATAGATGTACCGCTCCATCAACAGGGGGATCAAATTATAATATTGGTCAGATTGCAGCAGGTGAGTTTCAATTTGGTGTTGCACAATCTGATTGGCAGTATCATGCTGTAAATGGATCAAGTAAATGGGAAGGAAAACAATTTAAAGGATTAAGAGCTGTGTTTTCAGTCCATAACGAACCATTTCAAATCTGGGCAAGAAAAAAAGCTAAAATTAAAGATTTTGCTGGTCTAAAAGGAAAAGTTGTAAACATTGGTAATCCAGGTTCAGGTCAAAGAGGAACTATGGAAGAACTTATGAAAGCGAAAGGTGTTGATAATAGTTTCTTTAAATCAACAACAGAACTTACTTCATCAGAGCAAGTAAAAGCTTTGTGTGACGGTAAAATAGATGCTTTCGGATATTCTGTAGGATTTCCAAATGGTGCTATGGAACAAGCTGCAACTTGTGCAGCAAAAGCTTCACCAATTAATTTAACTGGGCCAGAAGTTCAGGGCTTAATTGATGGTGCGGATTATTATGCAAAAGCTGTTATTCCTGCTGGTACTTATACAAACCAAAAAAAGGATGCAACTACTTTTGGTGTTAAAGCCACTGTAGTGACTAGTAATGCGGTTGAGGCAGATCTTGTTTATTTAGTTGTTAAAGCAGTTTTTGAAAACTTTGATGATTTTAGAAAACAACATCCTGCTTTTGCGCCACTTAAAAAAGAGGATATGATAGCTGATGGATTATCAGCTCCATTACACGAAGGTGCAATTAGGTATTATAAAGAAGCTGGATTAATGTAATCTAGACCGTCTTATTTAATAAAAAAGGCCTGGTATTTTTTACCGGGCCTTTTTTTATGATAAGATAAATATAATGAGGGAAACTTTAAAAGATAAAATAAAATATAAAATCGATGAAGATTTATCTCCAACAAAAAAATTATCAGGTGTTCATTTAAAAATTGTTGCTGCAATTGCAATAATTTGGTCTTTATTTCAACTTTGGTATGCTTCACCCTTCCCATTTATTTTTAACATTGGAATGTTTAAAGGCCTTCCAGCTAGAGCTATTCACTTAGGTTTTGCTTTAACTCTTGCATTTCTCATTTATCCTATTTCAAAAGGAAAAAAGATTTCAATTTTTGATTTTCTTATAAGTATTTTTGGTGCTTTCTCGTGTTTATATATTTATTTTTTTTATGATCAACTTGTAGACAGAGGTGGAGTTTTATTAAATATTCAAATTAATGAACACTTTAATCTTCCTATAGAGTTAATAATTGGTAGCATTGGAATATTAATTCTTTTAGAAGCAACGAGAAGAGTAATAGGATTACCTTTAGTTATAATTGCATTTTCTTTTTTATTATTTTCATATTTTGGAAGGTATGCACCAGAAATTATTTCTCATGGGGGACTTTCATTAAATAGATTAGTTGGTTTTCAATGGCTGGATCAGGAAGCAATATTTGGTATCCCAATTGGAGTTTCTGTTGATTTTATTTTTTTGTTTGTTTTATTTGGTGCACTTCTTGAAACTGCAGGTGGGGGTAAATATTTTCTTGATCTAGCTTTCGCAATGGTTGGTAAAATGCGTGGTGGTCCAGCAAAAGCAGCAATTCTAGGCTCTGGTATGACAGGTTTAATCTCTGGCTCTTCAATTGCAAACACTGTTACAACGGGTACATTTACAATACCAATAATGAAAAAAACTGGTTTTTCGCAAGAAAAAGCAGGAGCTATTGAAGTTTCTTCATCAGTTAATGGTCAAATAATGCCCCCAGTTATGGGCGCAGCCGCTTTTGTGAT
>CACDMG010000037.1 GCA_902553845.1 uncultured Pelagibacteraceae bacterium | reverse complement strand
TAATATTGGTTTAATTTCAAATAATAGAAAAGAGATATTTGAGAACAAATTTCAAAAATTGAGCAAAATATCATTGCAGATGTCTAATTTGAATATTTCTCCCTCTAAAGCTGCGAAATTTGGTATTAAAATTGCTAAAGATGGTGTTTTTAGAACAGCTGAAGAAATATTGACTCAAAAAGACGTTAATATGAGTAAAATTAGAGATATTTGGCCTGAAATTCTTAATCATGGTACAGAGATTGATGAACAAATAGAAATCAACTCTCATTACAGAGGTTATTTGAAAAAGCAAAAAGCTGATATTCTTGCCTTTAAAAGAGATGAGAATTTATCTATCCCTGATAATATTGATTATGATCAATTTTCAGGCCTTTCTAACGAAGTAAAAGCTAAATTTAAACAAATACGGCCTAAAACAATGGGACAGGCTCTTAGAATCGATGGAATAACCCCTGCTGCTGTATATATTTTGTTGTCACACGTTAAAAGAAAGTCTATTAAGCATATAGCTTAATGGACAATACAATTTTAAATTCTTATTATAAAATTCCCAATTTTAATGTTTCACGTGAAACTTGTAATGAGCTTGAAATCCTAATTTCGATGATTCAAGAAAAGAATAAAGAAATTAACATTATAAGTAAAAAAATGGAGGAAAAAGACTACATAAGAGAGCGACACATTGTAGATTCAGCACAAATAATTGATTTTGTTGATTTAAATAGCAATACAACCTCAGATTTAGGAACTGGTGGAGGTATGCCAGGCTTAATTGTTGCAATAGTTATGAAACAAATAAAAAATAGTATGAAAATAAAACTTTATGAAAAGAGCTATCATAAATGCGTATTTTTAAAAGAAGTTTCAAAAAAGTTTAGTTTGAACACAGAGGTAATTCAAAAAGATATTTTTGCAGTAAAAGATATTCAAACAGGTACAATAATGTCAAGAGCTTTTAAACCAATGCCAATAATTCTTAACTTGGTAAATGAAAATTTTAAAAAATTTAAAAATATTATTTTATTTATGGGGAAAAGTGGAAGAAATATTTTAAATGAAGTACTTCAAGAATGGGATTTAGACTTTGAAGAAAAGAAAAGTCTAACAAGTAAAGATTCATTTATTTTAAACATTAAAAAAATTAATAAAAAAATTTTATGAAAATTATTTCTATAATAAATCAAAAGGGTGGGGTTGGTAAAACAACAACTGTTATCAATTTAGCATCGGCTTTATCTCAACAAGGTAAAAAAATTTTAGTTATTGATTTAGATCCACAGGGAAATGCCACAACAGGTTTAGGACTGTCAAACACAGAACAATCAAATCAAACTATTTATGGAATATTAAATGGAACCATGTCTATTTCCAATGTGATTAAGAAAACAAACTTTGAAAATCTTGATTTAATAACTTCTAATGTCGATTTATCTGGATTAGAGGTTGAAACTGCGGGAGATAATAATAGGGCCTTTATTTTGAAAGCTAAATTAACCGCGTATTTAAAGGATTCTGGAGTATTATATGATTATATATTAATTGACTGCCCTCCTTCTTTGAGCTTGCTGACAGTAATGGCTCTTGTGTCTTCAAATTCATTATTAGTTCCTCTCCAAACAGAATTTTTTGCTTTAGAGGGACTGACCCAGCTAATGAAAACAATCGAGAGGGTAAAAGTTAATTTAAATCCTAATTTAGAAATACAAGGTATATTATTAACAATGTATGATAGAAGAAATAAACTTTCATCACAAGTTGAAGAGGAAGCAAGAAGTTATTTTAAAGAAAAAGTTTATCAAACAGTAATACCACGTAATGTAAGATTATCCGAAGCCCCATCTCATGGAATACCTGTTTTGATTTACGACAAAAATTGTCCAGGCAGTAAATCTTATTATAGTTTTACAGATGAATTTATTAATCAAGAAAATACAGTGGGAAGTGCAGCTTAATGAACACAATTAAAAAAGGTTTAGGTAGGGGATTGTCATCATTAATAGGTGAAACAAAAGTAGAGACTAAAACGAACAAATTATCATTGAGTGAAATAGTTCCAAATAAGTTCCAACCTAGAAAAAATTTTGACAAAGAAAGCCTTGAGGATCTTACTGCCTCGATAAAAGAGAGAGGAGTAATTCAACCAATTATAGTAAGGAAGTCTAATTCTGAAAATTCTAAATTTGAAATCATCGCTGGCGAAAGGAGATGGTTAGCTGCGAGAAAAGCTGGCCTTCATGACATACCAGTTGTTGTTACTGATGCAGATGATCTAAAATCTCTTGAATTTGCAATAGTTGAAAACGTTCAAAGACATGACTTAAATCCACTGGAAGAGGCACAAGGTTACAAAAGATTAATTGATGAATTTTCTTATGACCAAGAAAAAGTTTCTAAATTTATTGGAAAAAGTAGAAGTTATATAACTAACTCACTTAGACTTCTTAATCTTCCTTCTCAAGTATTGAAATTTGTTGAAACCAAGCAACTCACACCCGGTCACGCTAAAATTTTAGTAGGTTTAGAAAATGCTGAATTTATTGCTAATAAGATAATTGAAAAAAAATTATCTGTAAGACAGTCAGAAAATCTTGTCAAAGTCCTTAAAAGTGGAAAAAAATCAAATTTATCTTCTAAGGATCCTAATTTAAGAGAATTAGAAAACTCAATAATGGATAAAATTGGATTACAGGTTCAAATTAAAAATAATAAAAGAAACAAAGGGTCCATAACTTTTTCATTTAAAGAAATAGGCCAATTAAATAGGATTATAGAAATTATAAAATCTAATTATTAGAAGTTTCTAAATTTTCTAAAATGAAATTATTTACTAATCTGACAGAAATATTAGGATTTTTTTTAATCAATAATTCTAAATTATTTATACTATAAACCAATTTTTCTATACTTCGAATTGACCAATATTTTAACTGTTGTTTTATTAAATCCTTTTCTTTCCAAAAAATTGGGGGTCTAAAAGTTGATAATACACCGTCAATACTATTATTAGTGCTGAGACTTGATTGAATTTTTTTTAATCTTTTAAGTTTATATAAAAAAGTTTTTAGAATTAAAATATTATCATCTGCTGTTTGATTGTTTTCATTTAATATATTTATTGTCTTTTTTTTATTTTTAATAAGACAATTATCTACTAATTGCGAAATACTATAGTTTTCAGCTAAATTTGTTAGTTTTATAATTTCATCAAAGGTAATATTTTTTTTACTTAAGCTGTAAGATTTAATTTTTTGAATTTCATTTTTCAAATTAATTCTGTCATTATTTGATCTTGATACTATTAAATTTATATTTTCTTTAGATATATTAATTTTACTTTCTGCAAATTTTTTTTCAGCTATCTGAAATAGTGTTTGATGATTATCCTCATAAAATGGAATAATAATAGTTTCTTTACTTTTTTCAAAAAAATTTCTTAATTTAGATTTTTTTTCCAAAATTCCTGCAGTAATTACAATCTTTATGTCATTTATTTCTTTTTTGACTACTGGCTCAAGTATTTTTAAAATTTTTTCAGAAGCTCTATTAATAATTATTAATTTTTCATTATCAAAAAAAGATTTATTAAAAATTTTTTCTTCAAGTAAAATTGGGTTTTTTATAATTTCACTTTCCTCATAATAAGTGATATTTTTAGTAAAATTAGCAACTAAAACATTTTCAATTATCTCTTTTTTTTGTCCTGTATTATTTCCATACAGTAAAAAAAAATTATTTTTTAGAATTAACTTTTTGTTTAAATCATAATACTTTATGATCATTATAGATTTATGTAGACAATAATTTCATCGATTATTTTATTGATGATATTTTTTTTTATTTCATTTTGATATTCAACTAAATCAAATTTGTTATCACGTTTGTTATAACTAAAATCTTGTATGAATCTTTTTTTCTTTATTATTTGACCATCTTGCTCAATTGATAAATTTACAGTTACTACTGATTTATATGAAGTTACTTCACCTTTAGAATTTTTTGATGTTTCAATAATATTTAAAAAACTATTTAAATCTAATTTTTTTTGTGTTGAACTGTTATTGTTTTTTTTAATTCCAATAAGATTTATAATTTTATCATTTATCTCTTTATCCCCTTTTAATTCAATTTCATTAAATGTAAGATTTTCTTTTTTTTCAGATAAATATATTGGTTGATATCCACAACTAATCAAAAATATTAAAAGTATATATGTGATTCTTTTCATTATTTAATTATATAATTAA
>CACDMG010000036.1 GCA_902553845.1 uncultured Pelagibacteraceae bacterium | reverse complement strand
AATCTTTTAATTTCATTCGAAATTGGATAAATTTTATCAACTAGAGCTTGTGATAAATTTTCTTTGAATTCTGAAAAATTTTTTCCAGAAAAATCATTTAAAACTTTTTCCAAACTTGAATTTGTTAAAATGGTATATATCCCAATTAGGTTTTTTACCTCGTCTCTATTATCTAACTCGTTTTTATTTGATGGCATTGGCAAAGTATCAGTTTTTGCTTTTTTGATTTTATTAACAATTTGATCCTTACTATCTGTCAAATTAATTCTACTAAAATCTGACAAGTCTGACTTGCTCATTTTCTTTTTACCATCTTTAAGGCTCATTATTCTTGAAAATTCTTTTTGTATTAAAGGTTCTGGTAACTTAAAAAAATCATCAACTCCAAAATCATTATTAAATTTTAAAGCTATATCCCTACATAGCTCCAAATGTTGTTTTTGATCATCACCAACTGGCACATGAGTAGAATCATATAATAAAATATCTGCAGCCATTAAAACAGGATAGGAATACAAGCCAACACTTGCTTTTTCTTTATCTTTTCCAGCTTTTTCTTTAAATTGAGTCATTCTACTCAACCAACCTGTTTTTGCAGTACAACTTAAAATCCATGCTGCCTCAGAATGAGCAGACACTCTAGATTGATTAAAAATAATACTTTTTTTTGGATCAATACCACTAGCAACAAAGGTTGCTACCGTCTCACGAATATTATCTCTTAAATCATTTGGATTTTGTTTAACAGTTATTGCATGAAGATCAACAACACAAAAAATACATTTATTTTCTTTATTATTATTTAATTCTACAAAGTTTTTAATGGCCCCTAAGTAATTTCCTAAATGAAGATTACCTGTTGGTTGAACACCTGAAAAAATTTTTTTTAACATATTTTAATACTTTAATTTAAGATCTTGATAATTAAAAGCTTTGATAAAAAAAGATATAAAAAAGTAAAATATAACTGATAAAATAACAGTTATGACCATATAAATTAATTTTAATTCAAAATCATAAAGTAATTGATTTTCAAAAAAAAGAATAAGATATTTAAAAAATAATCCTGTCAAAAAGGAAGAAAATAATATTTTTAAAAATCTAATTAAAAAAATTTTATTAAAATTAAAGAAATTTCTTTTTCTTAAGAATATAATAAGAATTATTGAATTAAACCAGGATGAAATAGTTGTTGCAATGGGTATTATTATAAATCCAATATGACTAAAATAATATACGCTAATGATAATATTTAAAAAAACAGATGCTAAAGAAATATAAAAAGGCGTTTTAGTATCATGATTGGCAAAGAAAAAACTAGAAAAAACTTTTATTAAAGCAAAAGCAGGTAACCCCAAACTAAAATAATAAAGAGCTTTGGCGGAATTATATACTGATTCTGAGTTAAATGAACCATAGCCAAAAAGAGCAGAAATAATTATCTCTGAGCCTACTAATAAAGCTGCTGTAGCAGGTAAACTTAAAAACATACTCAACTCTAAAGCTTTATTTTGTATCGAAGATATTTTATTTTTTTTTCCTTGATGAACAAATTTAGAAAGTTGAGGTAGAACAACCACACCTATAGCAATTCCAGCTATAGCAAGATTAATTTGATAGATTCTGTCTGCATAATATAAATATGATACAGCACTTGCTTGAAAAGAGGCAATAATTGTTCCAACAAGTATATTAATTTGGGTTACCCCAGAAGAAAAAATACTTGGTAAAAGTTTTTTAAAAAAAATTTTAACTGATTTTGTTACTTTAAAATTTAAATTAACTTTTAATAGGTAAAACTTTTTCACGAACTTATACAAAAATATTAATTGTAAAAAGCCAGATATTGAAATCCCAAAAGATAAGTAATAAACAAGATGATCACCAAGTAATTTTCCAAAAAGTAAAATTCCAATCAAAACTAAATTTAAAATAATTGGTGCCGAAGATGCTGCAGCAAATTTATTGTGGGAATTTAAAATTGCTGAGAAAAAAGATGCCAAACTCACAAATATTAAAAAAGGAAATGTTATTCTTGTAAGATTAATTGCAATTTCAATTTTTTCAGAGTCACCAATAAAACCAGGTGCAATTAAACCTATGAAAACTGGCATAAAAATTTCAACAATTAAAACTAAAATCAACAAACCTAAAAATAATAAATTAAAAATATCATTAGCAAATTTATTTGAACTCTTTTTGTTTTTATTAATCTCAGATGTGTAACTTGGGACAAAAGCTGCATTAAAAGTGCCTTCAGCAAATAATCTTCTAAATGTGTTTGGTATTCTAAAAGCGACAAAAAATGCGTCTGCAAGTAAAGATGTACCAAGAAATATAGCAATCAAAATATCTCTTAAATAACCAAGTAATCTACTGATTATTGTATAGAAACCAAAAGTCCCTGTTGACTTAATTAAGTTCATAAATCATATTAGTCTTAATTTTACCCCATTTGTACACCTAATTAACATAAATGAAAAAAACAAAAATTGATCATTACACTGACAAAGAAGCACTGGAGTTTCATAGTTATAAAAAACCAGGCAAGATTGAAATAGTTTCATCAAAAAATATGATTACTAAAAGAGATCTTGCACTCGCATATTCTCCAGGTGTAGCAGTCCCAGTAAAAAAAATTAGTGAGAATCCAGATGCAGCTTATGATTATACAAGCAAGGGAAACTTAGTTGCTGTGATAAGTAACGGATCTGCAATTTTGGGGTTAGGCAATTTAGGAGCTCTTGCCTCAAAACCTGTGATGGAAGGTAAAGCAGTTTTGTTTAAAAGATTTGCCGACATAGACTCCATTGATTTGGAAATTAATTCAACTGATCCTGATGAGATAATCAATAGTATAAAAAATTTTGCTCCTAGTTTTGGTGGTATAAATCTTGAAGATATTGCTGCTCCTGATTGTTTTATAATAGAAGATAAATTAAAAGAAATTTTAGATATTCCGGTTTTTCATGATGATCAACACGGCACAGCAATAATTACTACGGCAGCACTAATTAATGCCTTAGAAATTAACGGTAAGTCTATTGATAAAATAAAAGTTATTGTAAATGGCGCAGGTGCTTCAGCAATGGCTTGTGCAAATCTATTCAAAAAAAAAGGTGTTCCTCAAAAAAATATATTTATGATTGATACAAAAGGTGTGATTTACAGGGGAAGAGCAAACCTTAATCAATGGAAGTCAAGTCACGCTATTGAAACTGATGAAAGAACACTTGATGATGTTATTACCAATGCAGATGTATTTTTAGGCTTATCCAAAAAAGGAGTTTTGACTAAAAGTATGGTAAAAAAAATGGCAAAAAATCCTATAATTTTTGCTTGTGCAAATCCAGACCCTGAAATTACTCCTGAAGAAGTTGAAGAAGTTAGAAACGATGCAATTATTGCTACAGGTAGATCTGATTATCCAAATCAGGTGAATAACCTTATCGGATTTCCTTATATATTTAGGGGTGCTTTAGACGTTCGATCTAAAACTATTAATGAGGAAATGAAGATTGCCGCAGCCGATGCAATAGCTAAACTAGCTAGAGAAGATGTACCAGATGAAGTAGTAGCCGCAATGGGTGGTGAAAGACCACATTATGGTAAGGATTACATTATACCATCTACTTTTGACCCAAGATTAATAAGTGTTATTCCTGCAGCTGTTGCAAAAGCAGCTATTGATAGCGGTGTTGCTCGAAAAAAAATTGAGGATTTTGATCTATATAAAGAACAACTTAAACAAAGATTAGACCCAACAACAACTATCATGCAGGGTATTAATAATCTTATAAAAAAAAATCAAAAAAAGATTGTTTTTGCTGATGGTGAAGATGAAAATACACTTAAAGCAGCAATAGCATTTAAAAATTCTAAACTTGGTATACCAATTTTAGTAGGTAAAGAAGAAAAAATTAAAGAACAAATAAAAAAAATTGGATACAATGAAAATTTTGATATCGAAATAACGAACTCTAAAGATACATCTAAAAGAGAGAAATATGTTAAATATTTATTTCAAAAACTACAAAGAGAACAGGGTTTACTAGAGTGGGATTGTGACAGACTTATTAGAAATGATCGTGTTATTTGGGCTTCTTGTATGGTCGCATGTGGTGATGCAGATGGTGCAGTTACAGGAAATACTAGAAGATTTGGAGCATCTTTTGAAAAAATTAAACAAGTGGTAGAGCCAAGACCAGGAGAAATTTTGTTTGGATTAAATTTAGTAGTGTACAAAGGTAAAACAATTTTTGTTGGTGACACAAGTGTAAATGAGTATCCAAGTTCCGAACAAATGGCTGAAATTGCTATTTCAGCAGCTAGAGTAGTAAGATTATTTGGTTTTGAACCTAAAGTTGCTTTCGTATCTCATTCAACTTTCGGACAACCAATCACGAGTAGAACAAAACATATTAGAAAGGCAGTAGAAATACT
>CACDMG010000035.1 GCA_902553845.1 uncultured Pelagibacteraceae bacterium | reverse complement strand
GGCATTAAATTCTATGAAAGAGCGGAAATTAAGGATTGTGTAGCTTACTTAAGGATCGTTAATCAAGATAAAGATGATCTTGCATTTGAAAGAATAGTCAACAATCCAAAAAGATCTATTGGTGATAGTACGCTTAAACAAATACACGAATTTTCAAAAAAAGAGTCAGTAAGTTTAGAGTTTGCTTCTAGAAAGATGATAGAAAAAAACTTAATAAAACCTAAAACAAAATTGGGATTATCAATATTTTTAAATTCTCTCTTAAAATGGAGAAATGATTTAAACACTAAAAGAATAAGTCACATTAAATTATTACAAATAATCTTAGATGAATCTGGTTATTCTGCAATGCTAAAGAATAAAAAAGATATTGATAACGAAAATAGACTTGAAAATATTAAAGAACTTTTGGTTGCTATGAAAGAATTTGATAACTTAGAAAATTTTTTAGAACATGTATCTTTAGCAACATCAGTTGATCAAGATTGGGATGGCCAAAAAGTAAATATGATGACAATGCATGCGGCTAAAGGGCTAGAATTTGATGTTGTATTTTTACCTGGATGGGAAGAAGGTCTTTTTCCACATCAAAAATCAATTGAAGAGAAAGGTCAAAATGGTTTAGAAGAGGAAAGAAGATTGGCTTATGTAGGAATTACCCGAGCAAAGAAAAGTGTAATAATTTCTTTTTCAATGAATAGATTTTACCAAGGAGATTGGATTGATAGCATGGCATCTAGATTTATTGACGAATTACCCAATGACTACTTAGAAAAAAATTCTTTTTTCAAAGAGGATAATAATGAATTAGAAGATTTTGAATTTAATCAAGATTTTGAGATCGAAGATGAAGCTAGAAGCCCTGGGTGGATAAGATATCAAAAGAGAATAAAATAAAGTGAATAAAAAAATCAAAATTCTAAGAAGAAAATTTAAAAAATACAAAATTGATGGATATATAATTCCTAAAAATGATGATTTTTTTACTGAGTATTCGAAAATTAATAGATTAAAAATTATATCAAATTTTAGTGGTTCTGCTGGAATTGCTGTAATTTTAAAGAATAAGAATTATTTATTTACTGATGGTAGATATACTATCCAAAGCCAAATTGAGTCTGGAAAAAATTTTAAAATTGTAAAATTTGAAAAATTAATAAATTGTAATTTATTTAAAAATCTTACTTTAGGTATAGACCCTCAAATTTTTACATATCAAAAAATTAAAAAGTTTTTTCTTAAATACAATAAAGTCAAATTTATTAAAAAAAATTTAATTGATGAAATTGAAAAGAAAAAAACAGACTATATCTCACCTTTTTTTTCATTAAAAAAACATATAGTTGGAGAAAGCTCAAATTCTAAATTAATTAAAATTTCAAATTATCTTAAGAAAAACAAATCAGATTACATATTTATAAGTGCTCCAGAAAATGTAGCGTGGATTTTAAATATAAGAGGAAATGATGGGCCAAATAGCCCTATCCCTAATGCAAGATTGATAATCAGTAAAACAAAAAAAATTTTTTTAATTAGTAATTTAGAAAAATGTAAAAATTTATTTAAAAAAAAAATTTTAAATGTGAATCAATTTATAGATATAAAAAAATTTGAAAAAAAAATTTTAGAATTAAAAGGTAAAAGTTTTATAATTGATAATAATTCATGCTCAATTTTTTTCGAGGATATTATTAAATCAAAATTTAAAATTATTAAAAGAGAAGATCCTACATATCATTTTAAATCAGTCAAAAATAAAACTGAAATTAACAATATGATTAAAACTCATGTTTCTGATGGTGTAGCATTAACAAAATTTATTTACTGGATTAAAAAAGTTAATAAAAAAAAAATTACAGAAGTTGATGCACAAAATAAATTAGAAAGATTTAGAAGAATGAATAAAAATTATTTATATCCTAGCTTTGATACTATTGCAGGTGCTGGAAAAAATGGAGCGATAGTTCATTATAGGGCAAATAAAAATAATTGTAAGATTATCAAACACGAGGATATTTTTTTATGCGACTCAGGTGGTCAATATAAATACGGAACAACTGATGTAACTAGAACAATTTGCTTTTCTAGACCTAATCAATATATTAAAAATATTTTTACCTATGTTTTGAAAGGTCATATTGCCGTGGCTACTTCAAATCTTATAAAGAATAATATTGGAAAAAAAATCGATCAAAGAGCAAGAAGATTTCTTAAACAAAATAAATTAGATTATGCACACGGAACTGGTCATGGGGTTGGTTTTTTTCTGAATGTTCATGAGGGACCTCAATCTATTTCAAAGATAAATAAAGAGAAAATAAAAGAAGGTATGATTTTAAGTAATGAACCAGGATTTTATAGAAAAAATAAATTTGGAATCAGAATCGAAAATCTAGTTTATGTAAAAAAATTTAAAAAAAAAATTTATTTTGAAAATTTAACCTTAGTGCCAATTGAAAAAGATCTGATTAATTTTAAATTATTAAATTCTAAGGAAAAAAATTACTTATTTCATTATCATTTAAAGGTTTATTCACAAATTTCCAAATATTTAAATTTTAAAGAAAAAAAGTGGCTAGCCAGTTTTATTTAACATTTTTAAAAAATCATCCTGATTGATTATTCTAATATTTAACTCCTTTGCATCAGAAATTTTTCTTTTTGTCGGTTTATCTCCAACTATCAAATAATTTAATTTTTTTGAAACACTACTTACTGTAGTTCCAGAATTTTCTTCAATTAGAGATTTAATTTCCGCCCTACTAATTCCATTAAGTTTTCCTGTCACTAAAAAAGTTTTTTTATTTAATAGACCATTTTCTTTTTTTATAGTTGTATCATCTATTGATAAGACTTCGTCTAATTCATTTAAAACTTTCAAATTCATTTTATTTGAGAAAAAGCTATTTATTGAATTTACTTGAGTTTCACCTATACCATCAATATTTAATAAATCTTCATAAGTTTTAGTTTTTGATAAATTCTTAAATTTTGAAAATTTAATAAAATATTTGGATAAAAGTTTTGCATTTTCAAGTCCTATATGTCTGATCCCTAATGCATAAATGAATCTTTCTAATGAAATTTTTTTTTTATTATTTATAGAATACTTTAAATTTTCTACAGATTGTTTACCCCATCCATCCAATGTTTCAATTTTACCATAATTCAATTTAAAGATATCTTGTGGAAACTTAATAAGATTCAATTTCCAAAAATTTTCTACAATTTTTTTTCCTAATCCATCAATATTGAAAGCTTCTTTTGATACAAAATGTTTCAATTTTTCTATAGAAATTTTTTCGCAATCATATCCCTCACTTGGACATCTTCTTACGGCATCTTGTTTTTTAGTAATTAAATTAAACTCTTTAATAGTTTTTGATCCACATGATGGACATTTATTAGGAAAAATAAATTTTGGAGTATCTTTAGGTCTTTTTTTTATATCAACTGAAAGAATGTGTGGAATGACATCTCCAGCTCTTTCAACGGTCACAACATCTCCTATTCTTATATCTTTTCTATTTATTTCATCTTCATTGTGCAATGTTGCATTAGAAACCAATACGCCGCCTATATTTATAGGTTTAATTTTAGCTACAGGTGTTAAAGCCCCTGTTCTTCCAATTTGAATATCTATTTCTAATATTTTTGAAATAGCTTTATTTGATGAAAACTTGTGGGCTATTGCCCATCTTGGTGCATTTGCAACAAATCCTAATCTTTTTTGTAAAACGAAATCATTAACTTTATAAACAATTCCATCTATATCGAAATCTAAATCTGCTCTTTTTTTTTCAACTTCATTGTAATTTTTAATTAGGTTATCTACTCCATTAATTAATCTATTTAAGGGATTAGTCTTAAATCCCCAATCATTCAACTTATTAAGATATTCATATTGATTTTTAATCTTTAAGCCTCTCTCAAAACCAAATGTATAAGCAATAAATTTTAAAGGTATTTTTTTAGTATCTTCTGGATTTTTTTGCCTCAATGAACCCGATGCCGCATTTCTTGGATTGGCAAACTTTTCCTTTAAATTTTCAAAATCACTATTTTTAATAAACACCTCACCTCTAATATCAATCTCCTCAGGAAAATCTTTAGATGAAATAACTTTAGGTATGTCATTTATAGTAGCAAGGTTTAATGTTATATCTTCTCCCTCTTTGCCATCTCCTCTGGACAAGCCTCTAATCAATTTACCATTTAAGTAAGTTATTGAAGCTGAAATACCATCAATTTTTGGTTCAGCTGTATATGAAATATTTGAGTTATTGGTTTGAGAAAGAAAATTAAATATTTTCTTCTCAAAATTTAAAAGATCATCTTTACTAAAAGCGTTTGCAAGAGAAAGCATTGGAACTTTATGTAAAGCTTTTTTAAAATTTTTTGAGGGTTTATAGCCTATTGTTGTTGTAGGTGAATCTTTTGATTTTAAAAACTTATACTTTTTTT
>CACDMG010000034.1 GCA_902553845.1 uncultured Pelagibacteraceae bacterium | reverse complement strand
ATCTGCATCAATGAAAGTAATAAACTTACCTTTAGAAGATTCAATCCCTTTATTCCTTGATATTCCTGCTCCTAAATTTTTTTTATTAACTATCAATCTTATTCTTTTATCTATTTTACATATCTTTTTTAAAAAAATTAAATCTGAGTAATTAGTATCATCGTAAATTATTATTATTTCTATTTTTTTGTATGTTTGACTAATTACAGACGAGAGCGTTTTTTGAAAAAATTTTCGTTTTTTGAAAAAAGGAATAATTACACTTACTAAATACATAAAAAATTATATTATTTTTTTTTTAGCCTACTTAAAAATAATAAATATGCCATGATATATATAAAACAACTAAATAAAAAAATTGAAATTAAAGCCTTAGTATTTGAGAAATAAATTGATGAAAAGAAAAAAACAAAATAATTATAAATATTTATTAAATTTGCTGTAAGAGGGTTCAATAAGTTGTTTTTATATTTTAACTTTTTTTGAATGAATAAAAATATAATTTGATGTAAATGATAATTATCTGGTAATAATGGATCATATTCTTTTCTAAATCTTCTTATAATAGAAAATAAAATTTCAAAAGATGGATACCATAATAAATTTGCTATAAACCAAGGTGAAACTTGGGGCGATAAATTATGGTATTTCAGCAAAAAAATAGATGCCACAAATCCTAATAAATATGATCCTGAGTCTCCTAAAAAAGATAATCCGAATAAATTGAATAGGTATAAAATAAAGATTAAAAGAATTAAGTAAAATATTTCATTCTTTAAATAAACAAAATCATAGTTGTTCAATAAGAGTAAGTTTAAACATATAAATAATCCTAAATAATAACCAAGACAAAAAGTGTTTAAACCGTCAATAAAATTTGATCCATTAATCACTATTATTATGCATAAAAGAGTTAATAAAATTTTAAAAATTTCATTATTAAGAAAATTGTCTATGAATGGAATTCTGGTTGAGTTTATATATTCTTTTGAAACTAATAAAAAAAATAATACTATCAAAAATTGAATTATAATTCTTAATTTAGGAGAGCTTAATTTGTTAATATCTGATTGAATTCCAAGAAAAAAAATTAAAAAAATTAAAATTTTTTCATAAATTTGCAAATTTAATTTATAAAAAATAAAGATCATCAAAATAAAACCAAGTGATTTAGGAACTTTTTTTGAAAAAAATATTTTATTTTTATGAGTATTTGAGACTGGCATATCCAAAAAAATGCCTTTTTTTATCATTATAAAATTCAATAGGATTAAGAATAAAATGAAAAAAGAATATTCTAATATAATAGACATTAACAAAACCATTCTATATTAAATTATTGATAATTCAAAATTAAACAAAAAAATTGAATGAAAAAAATAGTGATCTTTAATCCATCATTTGAAGGCGGTGGTGTTGAAAGAAATATAAAATTAATTTTTAAGAATTTGAATAAAAAATTAGTGAATAAGATATATTTTGTCTCTTATGATAAAATTAATGGTTTAGACAAATCAATCAAAACAATAGAGCCTTTCATTAAATTAAAAATAAAAAATAGGCTATTTAAATATTTAGTCTGCATTATTTCAATTTTAAAAATTTATTTAAAACATAATGACTTGGTTATTTTTTCATTCCAAGCAAATGTTTATGCAATAATTATATCTAAAATTTTAGGAATTAAAGTGATTGTGAGAGCAAATTCTGCTCCTACAATTTGGACTAATAAATTCAAAATTTTTATAATCAAGATATTTTATAAATTAGCTGATGAAGTTATTGTTAACAGCCTTGAATTTCATAAAGAAATGAAAAAAATTTTTAATATAAATTCTAAAATAATTTATAATCCAATAGACAAAGAAAAATTAATAAACTTATCAAAAATAAAAAAAAAATTTAATTATTTTGACGAAGATAAGAATTCCTTAAAAGTTATTAATATTGGAAGACTCACTGTTCAAAAAAATCAAATTGAGCTATTGAAAACAATAAAAAAACTTAAAGAAAAATTACCAATTAAACTTTTAATTATAGGTAATGGACCAAAAAAAATTGAACTGGAAAATTATATTAATATGTATAAGCTTGATAAAAATGTAAAAATTTTACCTTATACAAATAATCCATATACATACTTAAAAAAATCTGAAATATTTGTCCTCTCATCACTATACGAAGGATTGCCAAATGTTTTGATTGAAGCAACATTATTTAAATTAATCTGCATATCATTTAATTGCAAAACTGGACCTAAAGAAATCCTTAAGGGTGGAAAAGGTGGTTTTTTAGTCAAATTAAATGATACGAAAAAAATTTCTTATATTCTTGAAAAATATTATTTTTCAAAAAAAAAAACTAAATATAAGAAAATGATAAATATATCTTTTAAAAATTTAAAATTATATGAACTTAATAAACAAACAAACAGGTATCATGAATTGATGATAAAGTTTGTAAATTAATAAAAATTTTATATTTATGAAAATAGCTATAATTGCTGGTACCTTTTTTCCCTTAAGTGGTGGTGTTCAAGTTGAGATTCACAACATGGCTAATAAGTTAGTACAAAAAGGTCATTCTGTTGATGTATATGTTTATAAAAATGTAGATCTTAAAAATAATCTTTATAAAATTGTTCCTATTAATTATATTTTTTTGTCTTTATTATATATTTTAAAAAGATTTCTTAATTTTAAATTAGAAAAAATTTTTAATATCTTTGATTTTAGATTTATTAAATTAAATTATGAAATTTATCATTTTCATTTTTTAAATTTTAAATCTCTTATCTTAATAGAATTTTTGAATTACTATAAAAAGAAGATTTTAGTAACATTTCATGGAGCAGATATACAAATCAAAAAGGAGATTAATTACGGATTTAGAATTAATAAAGAATTTAATTTTTATTTAAATAAATTATTAAAAAATATAAGTGGAATACAATGTATATCATCAAATATTTACAAAGACTTAATTAAATTAGGAATAAATAAAAATATAATTTATAAAATACCAAATTCAATTTACTTAAATAAGAAAAATTATAAAAAAAATGATAATAATCATTTTCATTTAATTACTGTAGGTAGATTTGCAAAAAAGAAAAAAGGTTTTGATTTAATACCTAAAATTGCCAAGAAATTAATTGAAAAAAAAATAAAATTTAAGTGGGAAATAATAGGAAAAAATAGTCAAAAAATATATGAAGATAAATTTTTGTTAGAAAACAAAGATAAAATAATTTCAATAGAAAATATTGAAAATAAAAAGGAATTTTTTTTCCCTGCTTCAAAATTATTAAAGCATTATTATAAAGCAAATTTGTATATTAATTTAGCAAGAATAGAATCATTCGGCCTCACTTATATTGAATGCCTCTCTTGTAATACTCCAATATTAAGTTTTTATTCTAAAGGAATTGATGAAATTTTAGAAAATAAAAAAAATGGTTTATTTGCAAAAAATATAGATGATCTCGTAAATAAAATTTACTATCTTAATTCAAATAGAAGATATTTAAAAAAAATTTCAAATAACTGTAGGAAAACAATTTATAAATACAATATTGATAAAAACTATTTAAAGCTTATCAATTTTTATAAAAAATTTTTAAATTAAATTTAGAAAACTTTAATACCATAGATTTACTCTATGAGAAAAATTTAAAATTTTAAAATTAAAATTTTTTTCATAAAAATCATAAATTAAAGTAGTTGTTGGTGCTAAATAAATTCTATAATTAAAATTTTTATTTATACTTCTAACAAAATGCAATTTTTTTGATTTAATGTTAATATTTTTTTTATTGTTTGGATGCACCTTAAAAAAAATATTTTGTTTTTTAAACTTCTTATTATTTATAAAGAAATAAATTGAATCATCAATATCATGTTGACCTAGGAAAACTAAAATCTTAGATGAAGTTTTGTTTATTTTTATATTTTTTTCAATATTAAATTTCTTTTTTTTAAAAATTATTTTTTTAAAATTTTTTTTATAAGCATTGATACTTTTTTTTCGATTACAAATCACTAATTGAGGTAAACATTTATCTCTCTTATAATTTATCAAATCCAACCACATTAAATTATCATTATAAATACCATGTTGATAACCAGTGAATTTCTCTATGACATCAAATTTATTTTTTAAATAAAAACCAAAATTATACTCAAATAAGAAATAGTGTAGTTTTTTTGGATCATATTTTTTCAAAATTAAATTAAACGAATTGTCATAAATAAATAATTTGGATCTATTTAAAAATGAACTTTTAAGATGTGATACTAAAAAATTTGTACAATCAATTTCTTTAAATTTGTAACTATCTTTAAAAAGATTTTTTAATTTGAAATTACAATATATAAATTTTTTTATTGCATAAAATAAATCAGAAAATTTTATAAAATTTTCAATAGAGATTATTGAGTCTATATTCGATAACTTTTTAACATGTTTAATATATTCAAATGGCTTTAAATTAAGATGTGTTTCATCTGTTAAAGAAAAATTTAAATATGTTTTGTTCTTATCACTATACAAATCTATATTTTCATTTTTAAAAAAATATGGATAAAAACTTAAATAAATCTCAGAATTAGTAATAAACTTTCTATTTTTTTTAAAAATCTTAGTTAAAATTATAAAATAAAAAGCTCTTATTATGAATTTAAGATATTTTAGTAAAAGAGAAGAATTATCTTTATAGATTTTTTTTTCATAAGAAATGTAATTTATATTTATTTTATT
>CACDMG010000033.1 GCA_902553845.1 uncultured Pelagibacteraceae bacterium | reverse complement strand
AAAATGGTTGCTATCGGTAGATAACACTTCGTGTCGAAAATTAAATTAAGTGAAACTTTTATCAAAGACAGGGTTAAACTGGCTTTAGCTGAAGATTTATATCCTAATGGTGATATAACGACAGACTTATTAAATAAAAATGAAATTATTACTGCAAAATTAATATCTAATCAAAGAGCGATAGTCGCAGGTTTGCTATTTACAAAACATACTTTTAGCCAAGTTGATAAGAGAATAGAATTTACAATAAAAAAAAGAGACGGTTCTTTAGTCAAAAAAAATTCTGTGATAGCAGTCATAAAAGGTAAAACTAGTTCAATATTGGTTGCTGAAAGAGTTGCTTTAAATTTTTTATCTCATATTTCTGGTATAGCCACAAAAACAAATCAATTTGTTAAGCTAGCTGGAAAAAAATGTAAAATTTGTTGTACTAGAAAAACTATTCCAAATTATAGAGTTATTCAAAAATATGCAGTAAAATTAGGTGGTGGTACTAATCACAGATTTAATTTAAGTGATGAATTTTTAATCAAAGACAATCATATTGCAAGTTCTGATTTAAGAGAATTAGTTTCATTAGCCATTAAAAATAAAAAGGGAAGAAAAATTACTGTTGAAGTTGATAATTTAAAACAATTAAAAGAAATAATTGGTCTTAAATTTGATACTGTCCTGTTCGATAATATGAGTATTAAAAATCTAAGAGCAGGAGTAAAGTTTGTAGAAAAATATTATGAAACTGAAGCCTCAGGAAATATAAATCTTAAAACTGTCAAATCAGTTGCTGCAACTGGAGTAAATAGAATTTCTATTGGGAGCATTACTCATAGTGCTCCAGCTGTAGATTTCAAATTAGAAATTTAACTTACAAATTTTGATAGATCAGGCTTAAAATAGTTTGGACCTTTCATTACTTTTCCATGTTCATTATAAATCGGCTTGCCATTCTCATCTAATTTACTCATATTAGAATTTTGAACTTCTTCAAAACAATCATCTAAGTTGATTCCAAATGCATGTCCTGCTCCATAAGTGACATATAGGATGTCAGTCAATGCGTCAGCAACTTCTAATAAATCTTTATTATTCATTGCCTCAGTAAGTTCATCAAGCTCTTCCTTAATTAGATCAATCCTAAGTTTATTAATTTTATCTGTACTAAAAGAAGGTTTTGATTTGACTTCTTGGCCAAAAGTTTTCATGAAAGTTCCTACTTTATTAAAATTTGTCATTTTGCTCCTGTAAGTTTAAATAAAATTAATATATATCTATTGTATATACTTTAAAAAAATATTCATGAAATTAAGAAAAGAATTCGATAGCATTGGAAAAATCAGTGTTCCAGATGATAAATATTGGGGTGCTTCAACCCAAAGATCCAAAAAATATTTTGATATTGGGGAATTTTTAGTAAGGACGATTCTAATTAAATCTATTGCAATAATAAAAAAATCAGCTGCAATTGTTCATAAAAACGAAAAACAAATTTTACCACATATATCTAAAGCCATTATACAAGCATCTAATGAAGTTATATCTGGAAAATTAAATGATCATTTTCCACTTAAAGTTTGGCAGACCGGTTCTGGAACACAAACTAATATGAATGTTAATGAAGTTATAGCCAATAGAGCAATAGAAATTTTAGGTGGAAAAAAGGGGTCAAAAAAACCTGTTCATCCTAATGATCATGTAAACAAATCTCAATCAACAAATGATGTATTTCCAACTGCAATGCACATAGCTATTGCAATTGAAACTAGAAATAAACTTTTACCATCGTTAGAATTATTGAATAAAGAATTAAAAAAAAAGGTATCTCAATTCAAAAAAATAATTAAGGTAGGTAGAACACACCTACAAGACGCAACACCCTTATCACTAGGTCAAGAATTTTCAGGTTATCAATCTCAGCTGAACGATTGTATTGTAAGAATAAAAAATGCTCTTAATGAAATCTACTTTTTAGCTCAGGGAGGCACTGCTGTTGGAACTGGAATAAATAGTAAAAAAGGTTTTGATAAAAAAATAATCAAGGAAATTAAAAAAATAACAAAATTACCTTTTAAACCATCAAAAAATAAATTTGCAGCTTTAGCCGCTCATGATGAGATAGTAAATTTTTCTGGAACTTTAAATACAACTGCAGTTTGTTTAATGAAAATTGCAAATGATATTAGATTTTTGGGATCAGGACCAAGAGCAGGATATGGTGAATTAATTTTACCCGCTAATGAACCAGGTTCCTCCATAATGCCTGGAAAAGTAAATCCAACTCAGTCAGAGGCTGTAACTATGGTTTGTGTTAAAGTTATTGGCAATCATAACGGAATAACAATGGCAGGTTCCCATGGTCATTTTGAACTTAATGTGTTTAAGCCGTTGATTGCTCACAATATTTTACAATCTATAGATTTATTAGCTGATAGTTCTAAAAATTTTGCATCTTTTTGTATTAAGGGATTAAAAGCTGATAAAGAGAAAATAAAATATTTTTTAGATAATTCTTTAATGTTAATTACTGCACTAGCTCCTAAAATTGGTTACGACAATGCTGCTAAAATTGCAAAAAAAGCTCTAAAAAATAAAACAACACTTAAAGCAGAGGCTCTTAAAACAGGGTTAATTAATGAAAGAGAATATAATAAATTAGTTGATCCTAAAAAAATGATCTATCCTGCATAAATAATAAAAAGATTTTTTATAAAATTTCTAAGTTTTACTTTATTAAAACCAAAATTAATTGACTCAAAATCATTTATAAAATTATTTATGTCAGGAACTAATTCATCATCTACCCTTACATTATCAATAGTAAATTCTCCTAATACTAAGTCATATATAAAATCAAATTTAATCTTTTCAATATTTTTTCTAAACTCTCGACTTAACTGAAAATAACTATAAACTTGAAGTAAATCATTCAAATCTATAGTAATTTCTCCAATAACTTTTGAAGTTTCATTTTGATTATCTAATTGAACATTATTCAAATTTATTATTGTGTCATCCTTCCATTTAAAACTTGAGTCACTTATCTTTAAATAACCCTCTTCTAAAAAAATTTTTAAAATAAAATCATTAAGATTTGAAAAATTATTAATTTTATCAAAATTAATATTTAAATTTATATTTAAGTTTTGATTATTAAATATTCCAGAATTCAAAAATTCCATAAATAATGAGTTATTATTTAATAATCTTTTTAAATTTAATTGAATAAAGTTAAGGTTTGAAACTAAATAAAATGGCTTAAATTCAATTTTGCCAATAAAATTTTTATCATCTGAGGTTATTTCCATCGTATTATCATCAATTAAATAGTTAAATGATTTATCTTTAGACATAACTGAGACGTTTATAATTCCATCAATTTTTTCCTCATTATAATCAAATTCATTTACTACATTTAACTTGATCGATTTAGATTTGAGTTTTGTGAAAATTTTTTTTTTAGCTTTATTATTTCTTATTTCTAAGACTGAAGGAATATTAAAAATTTCATATTTAATATCAAATTTATTTTCAAAATTTTTTGTATATGTTGATGTTAAATTTTTAATCTTAATTATAAATACTGTATCTTTTTCTTCATCTTTAAAAAATAACTTACTGTCTTTAATCAATACTTTATATAAACTTCTATTTGAATTTAAAATTTTTTTAAAAAAACTAATATTTTCTAAATTTGCTTCAAATTCTGATTTATCAAAAATTACATCTTTAATTCGAATTTTTTCCATAGATATGAAATTATCTATTGAAATATAAATTTTTGTATTCTCTACTTTCGCAATTTTTTTTTTATTATGAATAATAAAAACATCTTTAATACTAAAATGAGGTTTTGGTAGAAGACCATAGGTAATTTTTTTATCAATTAAAAGTTCAATTCTGTATTGATCATAGAGTTGATTTTTAAGAAAACTTTTTAATTCATTTTTATCATAATAAGATGGTATTAAAAAATAAGTGGACGTTATTATGACAATAAAACCCACAACAAAAAAAACTTTTTTATCAATATCTATGAATTTATAACGCTTTTTTGATTTTAGAATATTTTGAAATCTATTAAAAAAACTTTCTATTAACTGATTAATTGATAATAGTTGTTTTTTTAGTTTCTTAATTAAAGAATTTGAAAATAACATGAACTATCAACTTATAATTAAAAATTTAAAATGGTAAACTCTGATTATTTAAAAAATTTAAATGATGCTCAAAAAGAGGCTGTTTTACATTCAGAAGGTCCTTTATTAATTGTTGCTGGGGCCGGATCAGGAAAAACTAAAGTTCTGACAAGTAAGATAGCTCACTTAATTGCAGAAAAAAAAGCATTTCCTAATCAAGTATTAGCAGTAACATTTACTAATAAGGCCGCAAAAGAAATGCAATCAAGAGTGAGTAAGATACTTGGTAAAAGTGCTACAGGTCTGTCTTGGCTAGGAACGTTTCATTCAATATGTGCAAAACTGTTAAGAAAGCACGCTAGTGCTGTAAATTTAAATTCTAATTTTACAATTGTAGATACTGAAGATCAAATAAGATTAATCAAAAACATTTGTAAAGCTGAAAACATTGATGTTAAGCAACTTTCTCCAAGATATATTCTGGCTATAATAGACAAGTGGAAAAATAAAGGACAATATCCAAATGAGGTAGTAATTAATAATAAAGATATTTATGAAAAAACCATCCTTCCAGTTTATAAAATTTATCAACAAAAACTTACTGATTTAAATGTCTGTGATTTTGGTGATTTGATTTTACATGTTGTAAAAATTTTTGAAAAAAATAATGATATTAGAGAAATATACTCAAAAAATTTTAAATACATTTTAGTCGATGAGTATCAAGATACTAATTACATTCAAAGTAAATGGTTAAATCTACTAGCTCAAAAAAATAAAAATATTTGTTGTGTTGGTGATGATGATCAATCAATTTATAGTTGGCGTGGAGCTGAAATTAAAAATTTCTTAGAATTTGATCAGATGTATGAAAATACAAAAGTAATTAGACTAGAACAAAATTATAGATCTTCACAAAATATTCTATCAGTAGCATCACAATTAATTTCTAATAATCAAAATAGAGTTGGAAAAACTTTAAAAACAT
>CACDMG010000032.1 GCA_902553845.1 uncultured Pelagibacteraceae bacterium | reverse complement strand
TGCTTCTCCAGACGCAAAACCAACTGGTGAATTTCCTGAACCAGTAATTTTATAGCTATTGGGCGGATTAAGATCAGTAAGCCCTATATCGCCAGTAAAACTAGCATTAAAAGGACCAATTTTATTAGTGGCAGTTGCAGTAAATTCAGTATCTGAATTTTTCGTAAATTCCTCACATCCAGGTATAGCTTGTTTTAAAATTTCTGGATCATTAAGAGCTTCCCATACTTTTTCTTTTGATAAATTAATTTGATAGGAGCCCGAAAGTTTCATAATATATTTATATATTAAAATTTTATGGATGATAAAACAAAAAAAGAATTACAATCTGCAGCATTTGAAAGATTAATTGAACATTTAAGGAATAGAAAAGATGTTCAAAATATAGATTTAATGAATCTTGCTGGCTTTTGCAGAAATTGTTTATCGAAATGGTATAGGGAAGAAGCCGAAAAAAAAGGTATATCTATTTCAGATCCTGATGCTAGAAAACATGTATATGGAATGCCTTACTCAGAGTGGAAAGAAAAATATCAAAAATAGTTATTTTTCTTTCTCATGTTAAAATTTTTTCCATTAATTTTTATAATCCTATGGTCTTCAGCTTTTATAACAACTAAACCAATTATAGATAATAGTGAGCCTTTTTCTGCATTAGCTTTTAGATTTTTTTTAGTATCAATAGGTTTCTTTATTTTTTCTTTTTATACTAAACAAAAAATAATTGTTCTTAAAAAAAACATAATTCAATCTTTGGTCAGTGGAGTCTTATTTCATGGTTTTTATTTAGGAGGTGTATTTTTTTCTATTTCAAAAGGAATGCCAACAGGTATAACAGCACTAATAGTTTCTCTTCAACCAATCTTAACAAATGCGCTGGCTGGTCCTTTATTGGATGAAAAAATTACTTGGAAACAATGGGTTGGTGTTTTATTAGGATTTATTGGTGCAGCCTTAGTTATTGGATTTGATATTGGTATAAATATTCCAACTATAGGTGTTATTGCTTCTTTTATTTCACTAATAGCTATAACAAGCTCTACTCTTTGGCAGAAAAAATTAAGTGATAAAAATATTTCATTATCAGTTAGTAATATGTATCAAGCTGTTGGTGGATGTATATTTCATGTAATTGTAATTATTTTTTTTGTTGATCCATACATTAAATTTACAACTACTTTTGTACTGGCTATGAGTCACCAAATTTTACTAGTTTCGTTTGGAGCTTTTACAATTTTGATGTTTCTTATAAAAAGTAATTCAGCAAGTAAAACCGTTTCATTATTTTTTTTAATACCAGCAACTTCCGCTTTTATTGCCTGGTTATTTTTAGATGAGTCTCTTGATAAATTAGATTTAATTGGTTTTATAATTGCGTCAATAGGTGTTTTTATAGCTACAAGAAAAAATTAAATTATTTTTCCTTTAATCTTGGAAATAATTCAACAAAATTACAGGGTTTATGATTGATATCTAATTGAAATTTTAAGATACCTTCCCAGGCATCTGTTACACCACCTGATGAACCTGGTAATGCAAAAATATATTTACCATTTGCTAAAACTGCGCAAGCTCTTGATTGAATTGCAGAAGTACCAACTGTTTTTAAACTTAAATTTCTAAAAATTTCTCCAAAACCAGGTATATATTTTTCAGCTATTTCATCTAATGCTTCTGGTGTTATATCTCTTCCAGTAAGACCTGTGCCTCCTGTGGTTATTATTACATCAATTTTTTCGTTCTTTAACCAATCTCTTAAAATAATCACAATTTCATCTTTATTATCTTTGCATATTTTTCTATCTATTAAATTATGATTAGCTTCCTTAAATTTTTCTACTAGAATTCCACCAGATTTATCATTATCTATTGTTCTAGTATCTGTTACAGTTAATAGTGCTATATTCACTTTCATAAGAATTTTTTTATGATTATATTATCAATATTATTTTTTATAACAGCAATTTTATACTCCAGTGTTGGATTTGGAGGAGGATCTACTTATTTAGCTTTACTATTAATTTGGGACATTCCATACTATATTTTTCCTGTAATAGCTTTACTTTGTAATATAATTGTAGTTACAGGTAACTCTATAAACTATGTTAGAGCAGGTAATCACAATTTTAAATTACTATTACCTTTTTTATTTGGATCTATCCCTTTTGCATATTTAGGTGGTACACTAATAATAAATAAAGAGATATTTGAAATTTTATTATTTATAGTTTTATCAATAGCAGGTTGCTTATTATTACTTAATAATAAAGCTTATGAAAATAAAGATTTTACAATAAAGAAAATAAATTTTTTTATTAGTATTATTGTAGGTTCATTTCTCGGTTTAATTTCTGGAATAGTTGGTATTGGAGGAGGAATATTTTTAAGCCCTATTTTATTTTTACTAAAAGCTGATAAACCTAAAAATATTGTTACAACTGCTTCTTTATTTATTTTAGTTAACTCTATATCTGGAGTCTTTGGTCAACTTACGAAAGAAAATATATTAAATGAATTTACTGTATACTGGCCTTTATTTTTTAGTGTTTTAATAGGTGGTCTAATAGGAAATTACTTAAATTTGAAAATTTTTTCCAATAGAGTTCTTGCTTTAATAACATCACTTTTAGTAATTTTTGTTGCAGCTAGGATGGCTTTCAGAATATTCGTATAAATTAAATTGATTAAATCTTTTTTTTTAGATATAATTTAATTGCCGATTTGATCCTATTGCGGGCAATAACAGCTAAAATGGAATTCCCTTAATTATCAATCAGCAGGTCTTTGAACTATATTGTGCACCTTGCATAAAGCTAAAGCACTAAAAAGGTAGGGAAAAATGGACATAAATTTTTTTAAACAAACTAGAATTTTAGATGGTGGGATGGGACAGGAACTTCTTGCGAGAGGAATGGAGCCTAACGGGACTTTATGGAGCTGCAATGCTTTACTTAAAGAAAAATACCATAAACTTTTATTAGATACTCATTTAGATTTCATAAAAGCTGGAGCTGAAGTGATTGTTACAAATACTTTTACAACAAGAAAAGTAAGATTAAAAGATAATGGTGTTGAAGAAAAATTTGAATATTTGAATAAAAAAGCAGGTGAGATAGCCCAACAAGCAAAAAAAAAATTTCCAAATGTTTTAGTCGCGGGTGGTCTTCCTCCACAATACCTAACTTATGAAGCTGATACAAGATCTGATAAAGAAATTATAGAAAATTTTAGTACACAAGCAGAATTACTGAACCCTTTCATTGATTTCTTTTACCTTGATGTTCTTAGCAGCGTTAAAGAATTTAAAATTGCAATTGATTGTATAAAAAAGTTTAATAAACCGTATTTATTAGGAGCACATATATCAGAGGGAACTAAATTACCAAGTGGTGAAAAAGTTTCTGACATAATTAGCAAAATAAATCATGAAAAATTACTTGGAATTATTTTATCATGTATTTCTCCAGAGAATTATGAGCTTAATCTTGACGAAATAAAGAATTTAAAGATTCCATTCGGATTTAAATTAAATGCTTTTATAAAAACTAACCCTAAACCAAATTACACAGGTGCTTATAATAAAAGTAAAACTGGAAATCCGAATGAATTTCTCGGTGTTCGAAAAGATTTAACACCAGAAAAAATGTCAGAATTTGCAAAGAAATTTAAAGAATCTGGAGCAACTATTCTTGGTGGATGTTGCGAAACAAGACCTGCTCATATAAAGAAAATGTCGGAACTTAAAAAATAGATATTGCAATATTTTAAACAAATTTAATAATTAAGTTCTGAGCATGAAAGAATTAAAAAAAATAACAGCTGTAATTTTAACTTACAAAACATCAAAAAAGACAATACTAAATTGCTTAAAATCTCTCAGTAGCAATATATCAATAATTATAGTTGAAAATTCAAAAAATTTTGAACATAAACAAATAATTAAAAAAAAATTTCCTAAAATAAAAATTTTTTGCACTGGAAAAAATTTAGGTTATGGAAAAGGCAATAATTTCGGGTTGTCAAAGGTAAAAACTGATTATGCATTAATATTAAATCCTGACATCATATGCGAAAATAGTTTTTTTAATGGTTTATCAAAAATTATAAAAATAACTAAAAACTTTGATATAATTGGTTGTCAATACTCAAAAGATAAAATCTCTTTACCAGCTGGTTTTTTTGACTACAAAAAAAATGAAGAATTCATAAAAAATTTTGATAGTAAAAATTCTAATCCTTTAGTTAAAGTTGACTGGGTAAAAGGGTTTTCAATGTTATTAAATTTAAAAAGATTCAAAAAGAAAAAAATATTTGATGAAAAATTTTTTTTATTTTTTGAAGAAATAGATTTGTGTAAAAATATCATCAACAAAGGAGGAAAAATTTTTACTTCGGATAAACTAAAAGTTCATCACTTAGGATTTAAAAGTGCTTCTCCAAATGATATGAAAATTAAAATAGAAATTGAAAATATCAAAAACTGGCATTGGATGTGGTCTAGTTTTTATTTTTATAAAAAAAACTATAGCTTCTTATATGCTTGCTACAAATTAAAAGGTAAATTCTTAAAATCATTTATTAAAATGATATTCTATTTTTTAATATTCAATCAAAAATTAAAAAATAAATACTATTTTAGATTTCTTGGAATTTTAAACTCATTTATTGGAAATGATTCTAAATTTAGGGGTAGTTTAAAATAAATCTATTTAGCTCTTCTTACAAAATAAATTCCTATTACCACTGCCATCAAAGACACTAAAACTTTGATAGTAATTAATTCTTTTAAAAAAATAAAACTTAGTATTGTTCCAAAAATAGGAATTAAATAAGATACTTGGGATTGAAAAATCAATCCATTATTTACCAAAATTCTAAATCTTAATAACCATGCTATACCAGTTGATACAAATCCTAGGTAGATGACTGAAATAGTTGAATCTAGTCTTGGAGTAAATTTCCAAGGTTGTTCAATAAAGCTCACAAAAGGTATCAAAATGATTATTGCCCAAACAAGAATTGATCCAGTGACATTTTCATTTTTCTTTTTACTTATCTTTAAAGTCAAAACACCACCAATCACATAACAAGTCGAACCAAGTAAAATTAAAAGTGCAGATACAAAATTATTTTCATTTATTAAAAGGTTGTCTGAAAATAAAAATACAATACCAGAAAATCCTATCAATA
>CACDMG010000031.1 GCA_902553845.1 uncultured Pelagibacteraceae bacterium | reverse complement strand
AATTAAATGTTAAGATAAATGAAGCATTGATTGATAAAGATTATCTAATAGAAGATTTAGATGGATATTTAATGTTCAAAAATAGTGAAGTAATTGATGCTAATTTAGCAGGAGATTTTTCTAATAATCAGAGGATTAATTTCACAATTAGATCTACTTTGAATGAAAAAATTACAACTCTTTATTCTGATGTAGCGAAGCCTTTTGTTAATAGATATAAATTTATAAAAGGTTTTGAGGAGGGTAACTTAGATTTTCAAACTATTAAACAAAACAATGTTTCTAATTCAAAATTGATAATAGATAATTTTAAAGTGCAGGAGGTACCAGCTTTAGCAAAATTATTAACATTAGCATCTCTTCAAGGTATCGCGGATCTATTAACTGGTGAGGGAATAAGATTTACAGATTTGGAGATGAAATTTTCTAATAAGAATGAGTTGATGCAAATAGAGGAGTTATATGCTATCGGCCCTGCTATTTCTTTATTGATGGAAGGGTACATTGAAAGTGATGACTTAGTTAGCCTTAAAGGAACGATGGTACCAGCAACAACAATTAATAGAACTATATCTTCAATTCCTCTTATTGGAGATATTTTAGTAGGAAAGAAAGTTGGAGAGGGTGTTTTTGGTGTGAGTTTTAAGATTAAAGGTCCACCAAATAAATTAAAAACAACTGTAAATCCTGTTAAAACTCTAACACCGAGGTTCATCACAAGAACTCTTGAAAAATTAAAAAAAAATTAACTTATTTCAACTTTGATATGTCTTTTTTTCCCCAAGGATAGTTTTATTGTATTTTTTTCAAATAATTTTTCACTGATTATTAGCTTTTCGTCATCAATAATTTGATTATTAATTCTAACACCACTACCTTTAATCAATCGTCTTATCTCACTTTTAGACTTTTCTAATTTGGAAAGAATTATTAAATCAACAATAGTTAACTTATCATTTAATTGATTTTTTTTAATTGAAACAGTAGGTAATGCAGAACCCATTGAATTTTCTGAAAAAGTTTTTTTTGCAGTTTCTTCACTTTTTTTTGCTTCTTGTTCACCATGAAGCATAGCAGTGGTGAGATTAGCTAAAATAATTTTTTGTTCATTAATATCTTTCTCTTTAATTTTTTCTATTTCATCAACGCTTAAATCTGTAAAAAAATTCATGAACTTTGATACATCTCTATCATCTATATTTCTCCAAAATTGCCAATAATCGTATGGTGACAAAAATTTTTCATCTAACCATATTGCACCATTTTCAGTTTTTCCCATTTTAGCACCAGTCGCTAATGTGATTAAAGGAGTTGTTAAGCCATAGGTTTGAGTATTGGAATGCCTTTTTATTAAATCCACACCGTTAACTATATTACCCCACTGATCAGATCCACCTATCTGTAACGCACAATTTTCTTTTTTATTTAATTCTAAAAAATCATAAGCTTGTAAAATCATGTAATTAAATTCCATATAACTTAGGGATTGTTCTCTGTCTAATCTTGTTTTCACACTTTCAAATGTTAACATTTTATTTATTGTAAAATGTTTTCCAATATCTCTTAAAAAAGAAATATAATTTAAACCTTTAAGCCACTCAAAATTATCAACAAATATTGGTTTTATATTTTTATTATCTGTACTTAAAAATTTTTTTAAAATTTTTTCAATATTTTTGGAATTTTTTTTAATTTCATCCTCATTCAAAATTTTTCTTGTTTTGTCCTTCCCAGACGGATCACCAATTCTTGTAGTTCCTCCACCTAATAATACTATTGGTTGGTGCCCATGTTTTTGAAGCATTCGTAAACACATAATTTGTAAAAGGCTTCCAACATGTAAACTTTCAGCTGTACAATCAAATCCAATGTAGGCTTTAATCTTTTTTTTATCTAATAACGAGGATAATTCATTCTCATCAGTACATTGATAAAAATAACCTCTATCTTTAAATTCTTTTAAAAATTTATTCATAAGTTTATAATTCCACAATATACATTATTTAAAAAAAAAAAATAAGAATGGGAAAAATTTATACAGCAATGGGCCTTATGAGTGGCACCTCATTAGATGGAGTAGATGTATCAATAATTAAGTCAGATGGTGATAGAGAATTTTCATCAATTTTAGATAGTTATTTTGAATATGATCAAGATTTAATTGAAAAAATATTGAAGATCAGAGAAAAAATAACAAATCCAGAGGGATTAAATAGATACTTGGACGAAATCAAAAGCCTAGAAAGAGAGATTACTTTATTTCATGTAAAAGCTGTAAATGAAACTCTTCAGATGTCAAAATCTAATGTTGATTTAATAGGTTTTCATGGACAAACAATATTTCATGATCCAGAAAAAAAAATTACTAAACAATTAGGTGATGGTAGACTTTTATCTCAATTAATAAAAAAAAAAGTTGTTTATAATTTCAGACAAAATGATTTAAAAAATGGAGGTCAAGGTGCCCCATTAACACCAATTTTTCATAATACTCTTGCTAACAAGTTGAATGAAAAATTTAATTTAAAGTTTCCTATTAATATTTTGAATATTGGGGGAATTTCAAATATTACATGTACAGTAGATTGGGAAGACTCAGAATGCAAAAATAAGATTCTTGCTTATGATATAGGACCTGGAAATTGCTTAATAGATGAATGGATAAGAAAAAATTCTAAAAAAAAATATGATAAAGACGGTTTTTTAGCAAGTTCTGGAAAAACAGATAAATTGATCTTTAATCAAGCTTTAGAAAATTTTACAGAAAACTCCTCTTATAAAAAATCATTGGATGTTAATGATTTTGATATTTTTTTTGCAAAAGGTCTTTCATTAGAAAATGGTGCAGCAACTATTACTGATTTTACAGCAAAGCTTATTGCAGATGGAATGAATTATGCTCATGGCAAGGATCATCCAAATATTTATAAATGGTTGGTTTGTGGAGGAGGTAGAAAAAATAAATATCTTTTACAAAGTATTAAAAATAATTTTGAAAAAATTAGCATTGATCCAATAGATCAATATGAAATAAATGGAGATTTTGTTGAGTCCCAAGCTTTTGCATTTTTAGCAATAAGATCATTAGAAGGTATGCCAATTTCATTTCCAAGCACTACTAGATGTAAAGATTCAATAACCGGTGGAGTTATAGTTGAAAATTTTTAGTAAAGAGCCGTTTCTTTTTTAATATATTTGTCCAGATATTTAATTAAATTATTTTCATTTTTGGAAAAGAAATGATTAGCATCAGGAACAGCTTGAAATTCGACATTAATTCCTTTTTGTGAACTTAATCTTTTATTTAATTCATTGATATAATTTATAGGAACTAACTCATCATTTTTTCCATAAATCATTAAACCAGAAGTTGGACATGGAGAAAGAAAAGTAAAATCGTACACATTGGGTTGAGGTGAAATTGCAATAAATCTATTAATTTCAGGTCTTCTCATTAGCAATTGCATTGCAATTAAAGAGCCAAATGAAAAACCTGAAACCCAACATTGTGAATTATCAAAATTTTCTCTTTCTAACCAGTCTAACGCTGCCGCAGCATCAGCAAGCTCTCCTTGTCCATTATCAAACTCACCATCACTTTTTCCAACTCCTCTAAAATTTACTCTACAAACAGAAAAATCATTTTCCATAAAAGTGTGAAAAGTTTCTACAACAACTTTATTATTCATTGTTCCTCCATACTGTGGATGTGGTTGTAAAACTAAAGCTACAGGTGAGGTATTCTTTTTACTTTTATAATATTTAGCCTCAAGTCTTCCAGCTGGTCCAGGTATAAATATTTCAATAATTTTGTTGTCCATATTTGGTAATGATAATTATTCTCAAAAAAAAATTACATTTATCACAACTGCGTGACAAAATGTTAGTTTTTTTTTGACTATGATACTTGACTATTTTAGTCAGGTTTATATATACCCAGTAAAATAAGGACTTATGAAACTAACATCTAAAGGCAGATATGCGGTTATGGCTTTAGTAGACCTGGCTAGATTTGATAATATCAACCCAGTTTCTCTAAGAGATATCTCATTAAGACAAGGTATTTCCTTGGACTACTTAGAACAAATTTTTTCTAAATTAAGAAAAAAAGAAATAGTTCAAAGTGTGAGAGGTACTCAGGGTGGTTATATTCTTAATAAAAAAGCTAAAGAAATAAAACTCACCAATATTTTTGATGCTGTAGATGAAAAAGTAAAAACTGTACAGTGTAAAAAGGAATCTAAAAAAGGATGTAATGGAAAATCAACAAAGTGCTTAACTCATAATTTATGGGATGAATTAGAAACCCATATAAATAATTTTTTTAAAGAAAAAAGTTTAGAAGATTTAGTTAAAGATAATATCGAAAGAAGAGTTTAAATGGATAGAAGAGAAAAAGATATAGAAAAATTAAAAGACTACAAATACGGTTTTACTACTGATATTGAAAATATAAGGGCTCCTAAGGGACTGAATGAAGATGTAATTAGATTTATTTCTAATATTAAAAAAGAGCCAGAATGGATGTTAAACTTTAGATTAAAAGCTTATGAGCGTTTAAAACTTTTAAAAGAACCTAATTGGCAAAAACCAAAATATCCTAAAATTGACTATCAAGATTTATATTATTATTCAGCTCCTAAAAGCATGAAGGATAAACCAAAAAGTTTAGATGAACTTGACCCTAAACTTTTAGAGACATATAAAAAACTTGGAATTCCATTGCAAGAGCAAGCAAGACTAAATGGAATTGCAGTAGATGCTGTGTTTGACTCTGTTTCAGTAGCAACTACTTTTAAAGGCGAATTGACTAAACATGGAATAATTTTTTGTTCAATGTCAGAGGCAATTCAAAAACATCCTGAGCTTGTAAAAAAATATTTAGGTACAGTTATACCAGTTACTGATCATTTCTTTGCCACACTAAACTCTGCTGTTTTTACAGACGGATCATTTGTTTATATTCCCGAGGGCGTTAAGTGTCCAATGGAACTATCGACTTATTTCAGAATCAATGCATCAGAGACTGGTCAATTTGAAAGAACATTAATTATTGCTGACAAAGGAAGTTACGTGAGTTACTTAGAGGGTTGTACTGCTCCAATGAGAGATGAAAATCAGTTACACGCAGCAAATGTTGAATTGATTGCTTTAGACGATGCTGAAATAAAATACTCAACTGTACAAAATTGGTATCCGGGCGATGAAAATGGTAAAGGAGGAATTTATAATTTTGTTACTAAAAGAGGATTATGTAAGGGGAAAAATTCTAAGATATCTTGGACACAAGTTGAAACTGGTTCAGCTATAACTTGGAAATATCCAAGCTGCATATTAAAAGGCGATAATTCAATTGGTGAATTTTACTCTATAGCAATTACCAACAATCATCAAAAAGCAGACACAGGGACAAAGATG
>CACDMG010000030.1 GCA_902553845.1 uncultured Pelagibacteraceae bacterium | reverse complement strand
GTCTGCTGTAATGTTTCCGATGTTTTTACCAGCAGATTTTTTTATTGATAAACTAGTTAGATGTATAATAGCGATATCATTATTTGAAGCAGCTTATGTTGCTGAAGTTATAAGAGGTGGTCTGCAAGCTCTTCCTAGAGGACAGTACGAAGCTGCAAAATCTTTAGGAATGGGATATTGGAAAATGCATATATTTGTTATATTACCACAAGCATTAAAATTAGTTATTCCGGGAATTGCAAATACATTTTTAGCTTTGGTAAAGGATACCCCATTAATTTTTGTAGTTGGCTTGTTAGAAATTGTAGGTATGTTAAATTTAGCTAAAACTAACCCTGAATGGTTAGGATTTGCCATGGAAGGTTATGTTTTTGCTGCAATAATTTTCTGGATTATTTGTTATGCAATGAGTAAATATAGTTATAATCTAGAACAAAAATATAAAACCGATAGATAAAAAATTATGTCAGATAGTATTATTCAAATAAATAATATGAATAAATGGTTTGGAGATTTTCAGGTTTTAAAAGGAATTAACTTAGAAGTTAAACCAAAAGAAAAAATAGTTGTATGTGGTCCTTCTGGATCAGGTAAATCTACTTTAATCAGATGCATAAATAGACTGGAGGAGCATCAAGAAGGAAATATTGTTGTAGATGGAACTGAATTAACAGAGGATACTAAAAATATAGAACAAATTAGAGCAGAAGTTGGAATGGTATTTCAACAATTTAATTTATTCCCACATTTATCAATTTTAGATAACTGTACACTAGCTCCAATTTGGGTGAAAAAAATGCCAAAAAAAAGATGCAGAAGAATTAGCTTTAAAACATTTAGAGAGAGTTCAAATTCTTGATCAAGCACAAAAGTATCCTGGTCAATTATCTGGAGGTCAACAACAAAGAGCAGCTATTGCTAGAGCATTGTGTATGGAGCCAAAAATAATGCTATTTGATGAGCCCACTTCAGCTTTAGACCCTGAAATGATTAAAGAAGTTTTAGATGTGATGGTAAATTTAGCAAAACAGGGTATGACAATGATCGTGGTTACTCACGAAATGGGTTTTGCTAAGGAAGTTGCTGATCAAATGATTTTTATGGATGAAGGTATGATAGTAGAAAAGGCTGATACCAAGGAATTTTTTGCTAATCCTAAAAGCGATAGAACAAAACTTTTCTTGAGCCAGATACTATAGATCATTGAAATTTCAACTATTTTTTTGTCAAATTCTTTGAATCTATTGCTTGACAACATATTTATTTATTTAATTTTCTTTTTAAAAAAAAATAAAATTTCCTTGCAGTAACTATTAAAACCTTGTTGAATACCATTTAAATAAATTAAGAGGGGTCTTAATGGAAGATAATTTTAATAAGCATTTGGGTAATAAACTCAAATTAAGAAGGTTAGCTCTTGGATTAACTCAAACAAAAGTAGCAAAAGCAATTAACGTAACATTTCAACAGATACAAAAATATGAAAAAGGTACTAACGGTGTAAGTTCTATAAGGTTATTACAACTTTCAAATTATTTAAAAGTACCAATTAATTATTTTTTTGAAGATTTTTCAGAATATTTGATAAATATTGAAAAATCAAAAGAGGGTCACATGAATGTAAATTATAATTTTTTAGTAAAATTATATTCAGAGTTAAATTCAGACCAAAAATTGAAATTTAATAAATCTTTGCAATTATCTAATAATATATCAAAGGTTAATATTTCAAAAGTAGTGTAGCAAAAAATTTAATGGCTCCTCGGGCAGGACTCGAACCTGCGACCAATTGATTAACAGTCAACTGCTCTACCAACTGAGCTACCGAGGAATGTAAAAAACTCAACTTACTTTTTTTTTAAACTAAAACAAGATTTTTTTTGGAGGCAACGCCCGGAATCGAACCGGGATACAAGGATTTGCAATCCTCTGCGTAACCATTCCGCCACGTTGCCTTGTGTTTTAGCTTGTAGCTACAAAGGGTTTATATAAAATTATTACAATTAGTCTATTAAATAACGTTATAATTTGATTATTGTTAATTTAGATTATTAAATTATAAACTAATAACACCCATGATAAGTGATAAATATATACATTCTAAAGTAGAAGATAAGATATATGCTTATTGGGAGAAAAATAAATTATTTAAGCCAAAAAAAAAATCAAAAAAATTTTCAATAGTAATCCCTCCACCAAATGTAACTGGAAGTTTACATATGGGTCATGCTTTGAATAATTCAATTCAAGATTTCTTAATTCGATACTACAGGATGAATAATTATGAAACATTATGGCAACCAGGTACTGATCATGCAGGTATTGCAACCCAAGCACTTGTTGAGAGACAACTCGAAAAAGATAATTTAAATAAAAATAGTCTTGGAAGGGAAAAATTTATTGAAAAAGTTTGGGAATGGAAGAATGAATACGGAGATATCATAATTAATCAATTAAAAAAACTCGGATGTTCATGTGATTGGTCACGAAATGCATTTACTATGGATGAAAATTTATCCAAATCTGTAATTAAAGTTTTTGTTGAATTACACAAAAAAAAATTAATTTATAAAGCTGAAAAATTAGTTAATTGGGACACAATACTTAAAACAGCAATTTCAGATTTGGAGGTTGATCAAAGAGAAATGAATTCAAAAATATTCTATATTAGATATCCAATTGAAAATTCCTCTGAATTTATCACTATTGCGACGACAAGACCCGAGACAATGCTTGGAGATACAGCGATTGCAGTAAACCCAAAAGATAAAAGATACAAGAAGTATGTTGGTAAAACTGTAACTATTCCAATAGTAGGTAGAAAGATTAAAATCATCAAAGACAATTACGCAGATCCTGAACAAGGAACAGGTGCATTGAAGATTACACCAGCACACGACTTTAATGACTATGAAGTAGGTCAAAGAAACAAATTGGAGATAATTAATGTATTTACTGAAGAAGGAAAAATAAACGATAATGCTCCCCAGGATTATGTAGGACTTGATAGATTTGATGCTCGTAAAAAATTATTAGACGAACTTAAAGAAAAAGGTTTTTTTGTTAAAGAAGAAAATATTAAAAATAAAGTTCCTTATGGTGATAGATCTAATTCAGTTATAGAACCTTATTTGACAGAACAATGGTTTGTTGATGCAAAAAAATTAGCTGTAAAAGCAAAAAAAATAGTTAAATCAAAAAAAACAAACTTCTTTCCTACTAATTGGACTAAAACTTATTTTCAATGGATGAACAATATTGAACCATGGTGTGTTTCTAGACAACTTTGGTGGGGTCATCAAATACCAGCATGGTATGGACCAGATAAAAAAATATTTGTTGCAGTAAATGAAAAAGAAGCAATTAAACAAGCTAAGAGATATTACAAAAAAGAGGTAAAACTTTATAGAGATCCAGATGTATTAGATACATGGTTTTCATCAGGTTTATGGCCATTTGCTACTTTAGGGTGGCCAGATAAAAAAGATTATGTGAAAAAGTTTTATCCAACAACTGTTTTAGTTACTGGATTTGATATTATTTTTTTCTGGGTAGCTAGAATGATTATGTTTGGAATGGAATTTTTGAATAAAGAACCTTTTAAAGATATATACGTTCATGCTTTAGTTAGAGATGAAAAGGGACAAAAAATGTCTAAGTCCAAAGGTAATGTTATTGATCCATTAGATTTAATAGAAAAATATAGTGCTGATGCTTTAAGATTTACCTTATTGTCAATGGCATCTCCTGGAACAGATGTAAAACTTTCTGAAGATAGAGTTAAAGGATATAGAAATTTTTTAAACAAATTATGGAATGCTAATAATTTTCTAATCACAAATAAATGTGATTTTAAGAAAACTGATAAAGTTCCAAAAACCAAATTAAATATAAATAAATGGATATATTCAGAGTTAATTGAAATTAAAAACAAAATTCAAAAAAATATTGAAGATTATCGTTTTGATGAGGCTGCTAAAAATGCCTATAAGTTTGCTTGGCATTCATATTGTGATTGGTACATCGAACTTTCAAAAACAATACTTTATTCAGATGATAAAAAAGCTCAAAAAGAAGTAAAAGAGGTATCAGCTTACATTTTTAAACAAATACTTATAATGCTCCATCCTTTCATTCCATTTGTGACTGAAGAAATATGGCTAAAAAACAAGTTCGATAAATCAAATAAAAATTTTCTTATGTATAAAAATTGGCCATCTGGAAAAGCAAAAAAAAGATCAATCTCAGAAAGATGTTGAAAAAATTATCACCATAATTTCAGAATTAAGATCATTTAAAAATGAGTTAAATGTAAGCCCAGGTTCATTTGTTGATGTATCGATAAATAAAGTTGCTCAAAAGAATAAATCTTTGATGAACAACAATCAGGTAATTTTAAAAAAACTTGGTCGTATTAACAATTTTTTTGATAAAGAGCAAGCTAAGCCATCAGCAACACTTGTTATTTCTGGTGATATATTTAAGATTTATTTTGATAGAAATGTTGATTTAAATCTAATTAAAGAAAATTTGCAGAAAAGACAAAGTAAATATCAAGAGGAATTAGATAAGATTTCTCAAAGATTATCAAATAAAGGATTTGTAGATAGAGCACCAAAAAATATTGTTGAACAAGAAAAAAATAACTATAGTAACTTGAAAGATGATATCAAAAAAATATCTTTAACAATTGAAAGTTTATAATGCGGAAATTTAATAAAAATAAACTACCAAGTAGACATACATCATTAGGGCCAGATAGAGCACCTCATAGATCTTTTTACTATGCAATGGGGGAGACTGAAAAAGATGTATCAAAACCTTTTGTAGGTGTTGTATCTACATGGAATGAAGCTGCTCCTTGCAACATAGCTCTTATGAGACAAGCTCAATCAGTTAAAAAAGGTGTTAGAGCATCTGGAGGAACCCCTAGAGAATTTTGTACTATTACAGTTACCGATGGCATTGCAATGGGACATGAGGGAATGAAATCTTCACTGATCTCAAGAGAGGTAATAGCTGATAGTGCTGAATTAACTGTAAGAGGTCATTGTTATGATGCATTAGTAGGTATAGCAGGTTGTGATAAGTCTTTACCTGGTTTAATGATGTCAATGGTACGATTAAATGTACCAAGTGTTTTTATTTATGGTGGATCAATACTTCCAGGAAAATATAAAGGTAAAGATGTAACAGTTGTTGATGTTTTTGAGGCTGTTGGAAAACACTCTTCAGGACAAATGTCAGCAAAAGAATTGAGAAAATTAGAATTAGTAGCATGTCCTACCGCTGGAGCTTGCGGGGGTCAATTTACAGCTAACACTATGGCATGTGTGTCAGAAGCGATTGGTTTAGCTTTACCTTATTCGGCTGGAACTCCTGCTCCTTACGAGGAAAGAGATAAATATGCAAAAGCAAGTGGAAAAATGGTAATGGAATTACTTGCAAAAAAAATTAAACCAAGAGATATAGTTACAAAAAAAGCATTAGAAAATGCTGCAACAATTGTTGCTGCAACTGGTGGTTCAACAAACGCAGCATTACAT
>CACDMG010000029.1 GCA_902553845.1 uncultured Pelagibacteraceae bacterium | reverse complement strand
TTAAGTTTATTAGCTAGAGTTGGTTTAGTAGATTCTGAATTTTTAAAAAAAAGAAGAAAATATGTAGTGGTTATTATTTTTGCAGCAGCAGCTTTATTAACTCCTCCAGATCCAATAACACAAATTGGTTTAGCTATTCCATTATTAATTTTATATGAATTATCAATTTTTTCTGTAAAATTTATTGAAAATAAAAATTTAAAAAATTCTGATGCATAATTTAAAAGAAATAAGAAAAGATTTTACCGCTTTTGAAAAAGCATTAAAAAAAAGATCCACTCAGATTGATTTTAATAAATTAAAAGTTCTTGATATACAAAATAGAGAATTTATTCAAAAAAAAGAGGCTTTAGAAAAAGAAAAAAAAGATATTTCAAAATCAAAGGATAAATCATTATTTGCTAAGTCTAAAGAAATTTCTGATTCTATTGATCAAATTAATGAACAACAAAAAAAGATTAAACTTACCTTAGATAATATTTTATCAAACATACCAAATGTTCCTCATACTGATGTTCCAGAGGGAAAAAATGAAAAAGATAATATTGAAATTAAAAAATCTGGAGAAATACCAAAATTTGATTTTGATCCTAAATCACATTTTGAAATAGGTGAAAAACTTAAAATGTTAGATTTTGATTTAGCTACAAAAACTACAGGATCAAGATTTGTTTTTGTTAAAAATAAGTTAGCTTTATTAGAAAGAGCGATTTCAAATTTTATGTTGGATATTCATACCTTTAAAAATGGTTATGAGGAAATTTCACCACCATTATTAGCTTCCGAAAATACAATGTTTGGCACCGGTCAACTTCCTAAATTTGAAAATGATCAATTTGAAGTTAAATTAGAGGAGGGAACGGATAGAAAATTTTTAATTCCTACTGCAGAAGTGATATTAACTAATATAGTTAAAGATAAAATAATTGAACTAAAATCATTGCCTATGAGATTTGTCGCTTCTACACCTTGTTTTAGGAAAGAAGCTGGTAGTTATGGTAAAGATACGAAGGGCATGATAAGGCAACATCAATTTTATAAAGTTGAATTAGTAAGCATTGTAGAACAAACAAAATGTTTGGAAGAATTAGAAAGAATGACCAATTGTGCAACAGAAATTTTAGATCTTTTAGAATTACCTTATAGAAAAATAATTCTTTGCAGTGGAGATATGGGCTTCAGTGCTGAAAAAACTTATGATATTGAAGTATGGCTTCCTTCGGAAAATAAATATAGAGAAATATCATCATGCTCTTCTTGTGGAACTTTTCAAGCTGTGAGAATGAAAGCCAGATATAAAAATGCCAAAAAAGAAACTCTGTATGTTGGAACTCTTAATGGTAGTGGTTTAGCTGTAGGAAGAACTTTGATTGCTATTTTAGAAAACTATCAGCAAAAAGATGGATCTGTAATTATACCAAAAGCATTGAGACCATATATGAATAATTTAGAAAAAATTTCTCTGAATTAAAGTTGTTTTAATAGCGCATATAGTATAAATATTCATTTTTAATCAAGGAGTTTTATGGAAAGTGGAATTGGTCAATTTATACCTTTAATTTTAATTTTTGTTATTTTTTATTTTTTCTTAATAAGACCTCAACAAAAAAAAGTAAAAGAACATAAAGCGATGGTTGAAGGTTTAAAAAAAGGTGACAAGGTTGTAACTTCAGGTGGAATAACAGGAGTTATAACTAGAGTTATTGATAATGATAAAATTGAAGTAGAAATAGCTGAAAATGTTACTGTTGAAGTTATTAGAGGCACTGGCGTTCAAAGCTTGATGAATTCTCAAGAAGTTAAAAAGTAAATTTAATAGAAATAAGGTGTTATACTTTTCAAAATTAAGAATAACTTTTGTTTTTTTTATATCTTTATTTTTTATACTAATTACATCATTCAATTTTTTTAAATTCGATCATGATTTATTGAATAAGAAAATAAATCTTGGACTTGATTTGCAAGGTGGATCATATCTGTTATTAGAAATTGATAATTCACCAGTTATAGAACAAAAGTTACAAAATTTAACTCTTACAATTAAAAATTACTTCAAAGAAAAAAATATCAGAATTAGTAATTTTAAAATTTCAAATCAATCTTTGTATTTTTCAGTAAATGATGAATTTAAACAAATTATATTAGATACGTTTAAAGATGAGGAAAGTGATATCAATCCATATTATCCTAGATTTAAATCTCATCAACTAGATATCATAGATAATGAAAACAATTTTCAGTTAAAATATTCAAAACAAGGGATAGTAGAACTTAAAACATCATCACAAGATCAAGCCTTAGAAATAGTTAGAAGAAGAATTGATGAAATAGGTACTAATGAGCCTAATATTTTAAAGCGAGGTAATGATAGAATATTAGTTGAACTTCCTGGTTTAGATGACCCAATGAGAATTAAATCATTGCTTGGAAAAACAGCAAATTTAACATTTAGGTTTGTCACCAACAACAGTGAAGATTCTTTTGGGGCTGAAAAATTAATGTATGAAAACAATACAGATAATGAAATTGTTAGTAAAAGGATAATTTTAAGTGGAGAAAACCTTTTAGATGCGCAACCACGAATGAATAATGAAACAAATGAAACAGTCGTTTCTTTTACTTTAGATAGAGTAGGTGCCAAAAGATTTGGTAAAGCTACATCCCAAGGTATCGGAAAGCAATTAGCAATAGTGCTTGATGGAAAAATTATTAGTGCACCAGTCATAAGAGATACGATTGCAAGTGGATCAGGACAAATCAGTGGTGGTTTTACTTTTCAATCTGCAACTGATCTTGCTTTATTACTAAGATCTGGTGCTCTACCTGCACCCTTAAATATTATCGAAGAAAGAACCGTAGGACCAGATTTGGGAAAAGACTCAATTAAAGCTGGAATTATTGCATTAATTATAGGTTTCATACTAGTTATTGGGTTTATATTTATTAAATATAAAATTTTTGGTTTAATTACCAACACTGCCTTAATTATTAATTTATTTCTTTTAGTAGGAATATTAACATTATTTGAAGCAACATTAACTTTACCTGGAATAGCAGGAATTATTCTTACAGTAGGGATGGCAGTAGATGCAAATGTATTGATTTTTGAAAGAATAAAAGAAGAAATAAAGAATGAAAAAAATAATTTGATTGCTTTTGATAGTGGCTATACTAAATCAAGAACAGCTATTCTTGATGCAAATATTACAACATTATTAGCAGCTATCATTTTGTTTTTCATGGGGTCAGGTCCTATAAAAGGCTTTTCTCTGACATTAGGTATCGGAATTTTTACAACTCTTTTTTCTGTCTATTTTATCGCTAGATTGTTGACAGTTTTGTATGTTTTAAAAAATAAAGAAAAAGAAGGATTAATTTAAATGATAGCTTTTAATAAATACTACAATAAATTTAATATATTATCTGTATCATTAGTTTTTTTGTCTTTAATGTTGCTGATTTTCAAAGGTTTAAATTTTGGTATAGATTTTAAAGGTGGAACATTAATTGAGTTAAGATCTTCTGACTCAAAAATTAGCACTTCATCATTAAGAGACAATTTGAGTCAAATGAATTTAGGAGATGTTTCGGTAAAAAATTTTGGAAATGAAACTGATTTTTTAATTAAATTTGAAAGTAATAATAACAAAAAGATTATAGAGGAGATTAAAATAAACTTAGACAAATCATATGGAAATACTTTTAATTTTAGAAGAGTGGAAAATGTTGGTCCAAAAGTAAGTGATGAATTATTAAAATCTGGAATAATTGCTATATCGGTAGCATTAATTTTGATGTTAATTTACATTTGGATTAGATTTGAATGGCAATTTAGTCTAGGTGCTATTTTGGCTTTATTTCATGATGTAATAGTAACATTGGGACTGTTTTCATTATTAGGACTTGAAATTAATTTATCTATTATTGCTGCTGTTTTAACTATAGTTGGATATTCTATGAATGATACAGTTGTTATATTTGATAGAGTTAGAGAAAATCTCAGAAAATACTCAGATATTAAAATTTTTGAACTAACCAACATCTCTATTAATGAAACTCTATCTAGAACTTTAATTACCTCAGTGACTACCCTGTTGGCACTTTTATCAATATTTTTCTTTGGGGGCGAAATATTAAGAGGATTTTCTCTAGCAATGATATTTGGTGTTATTTTTGGTACTTATTCATCAATATATATAGCTAATACTATTTTAGTAAGGCTTAACGTATCACAAAAAACTATATTAAAAGATGATGAATAGAGTTAGTATAAATTTTGAGCTGCAACCATTGTTAGCAACATCGGTATTGATAAAAGAGTATTTGTTCTAGAAAATAACATGGCTGTCTTTGCAGATTTAGCTTTTATATCTGGATCACAATCTACTATACCTAAAGCTCTTTTTTGATTAGGCCAAATAACAAACCAAACATTAAAAGCCATAATTATTCCAAGCCACATACCAATACCTATCGAGGTATGCTTAGGTATGCCTGAATTGATACTTAAGGTCATAGCATCATGTAAATAACCATTCAACCCAGCTAAGATTAAGCCTGATAAAATTGTAATCGCAGCAGCCCATCTAAAATAAAATAAGGCAGCAGGAGCTATTACTTTACCAATGGCAGGCTTTTGTTCATCTGGAATTTTTGCCATGTTAGGTATTTGAACGAAATTGAAATACCATAATAGTCCAATCCACATTATTCCAACTAACACGTGTGTAAATCTAGCTATCCAGCTCCAGAAAGAAATATCGAATGCAAATCCATCATTTAAGAAGAATAAGCCTAGAAACAAAATTATTGCGAGTCCGAATGAAGCGTGTACGGTTTTTGATAGTGATGTTAAAAAATTTACCATTGTTTAAATTATACACTAATTTAAAAAAAAAATTAAATATTTTATTTGTTTTAATTTAGAAGTGTTTTTAAAAATTTACCAGTATAACTGTTATCAATTTTACATATTTCCTCAGGTTTACCCTCTGCGATAATTTTTCCTCCTTTAATACCCCCATCTGGCCCCATATCGACAATGTAATCAGCAGTTTTTATAACATCCAAATTATGCTCAATTACCACAACTGTATTACCCAAAGCTACAAATGTATGAAGTATTTCTAATAATTTTTTAATATCATGTTGATGTAATCCCGTTGTTGGTTCATCTAAAATATACATCGTTCTTCCTGTAGATCTTTTTGATAATTCTTTAGCTAATTTAATTCTTTGAGCTTCACCTCCAGACAACGTTGTAGCTTGCTGACCAATTTTAATGTAACCCAAACCAACTTTTTTAAGTGTTAATAATTTTGATCTTATATTTGAAATGTTTTCAAAATATTCACATCCTTCATCTACTGTCATATCTAAAACATCAGCAATACTTTTTTCTTTAAATTTAATTTCTAAAGTTTCACGATTATACCGTGTTCCTTTACACTCATCACATTGAATATAAACATCTGGAAGAAAATGCATTTCATAAGTAATTACACCATCTCCCTCACAAGCTTCACATCTTCCTCCCTTTACATTAAATGAAAATCTACCAGGTTTATAACCTCTACTTTTAGATTCTGGCAATCCTGTAAACCAGTCTCTAATTGGACCAAATGCACCAGTATAAGTAGCAGGATTAGATCTTGGAGTTCTACCGATTGGAGACTGGTCAATATTTATAATTTTATCAATTAACTCAGTACCTTTAAAATTTTTAAATGGTTTTGGAATTTTTCTCGATTTATTATTATTTAAAGTAAGATTTAAAGCATTATATAAAGTTTGTAAAATAAGAGTAGATTTACCACTACCTGAAACTCCAGTAACACAAGTTAAGCTACCTAATGGAATTTTTAAATTAACATTATCTAAATTATTTCCTGATGCTCCTGTGATTTCTAAAAATCTACCACCTTTTGCCAATCTTCTTTTAGAAGGAATGTTAATTTTAAATTTGTTTGAAAGATATTTTCCAGTGATGCTTTTTTCATTTTTACATATATCATTTAATGAACCCTGAGCTATGACCTCACCACCTTTATTACCGGCTTCAGGACCAAGATCAATTATATGATCTGCATTTTCCATTGTTTCAGTATCATGCTCAACAACAATTACAGTATTTCCTAAATCTCTTAATCTTTTTAATGCATTAATTAGTTTGACATTGTCCTTCTGGTGTAAACCAATTGAAGGTTCATCTAGCACATATAATACTCCCGTTAAACCTGATCCTATTTGTGATGCTAATCTTATTCTTTGAGATTCACCTCCTGATAAAGTTCCTGACTCT
>CACDMG010000028.1 GCA_902553845.1 uncultured Pelagibacteraceae bacterium | reverse complement strand
ATTATATTCTTGAGCTCTGGCCAAACCGACACTACCTTTACTATAATTAAATTCTTTATCAACTTCGGAGTCAATTTTACCTAAACCAGACTTACCTGTTCCAATTTTTCCATAATCAACATTCCCCTTTTTTCCAAACTCAAGATCACCAGCTTGGACAAGTTTATCTTTAATAACTCTGTGGAAGGCAACATCATCATATGCTTTAGATTTAATTAAAGTTTTAAATCTTTCAACTCCATTCGGAGAAACTTCAGGATATAATTCTATAATTACATTTCCACAACCAACATTTAGAATGGCAATATTGTTAGGATCTTTAAAGTTAATTTTTTTGGGGTCATAATTTTTAACAAATAAACACTTATCTTTTAAAAGAAGGAAAGAGGAAAGAGAAAACAAACCTAAAAGTAAAACAAATATGAAAATTATTTTTTCTGAGGTTGAAGCTTTAATTTTTTCAATCATAAAATAAAATTATTATCAATTTTTAACAGAGCATCTTTTATAAATTCTATCTTCTTTTCAAGTATAGGATCAATTTTATTAGGTAAGCTTCCATACATTAAGTGAGAAAACACTTCAGCCATATCTTCAGAGGCAGTTGATTGCGAGTATTCAGTTATAAAACCGTTAGGATTTGAGTATGTTTCTAGACCTATTTTTTTTGTACAAGTAGAACATTCAGCGTAATTAAATTCTTTAGGATTAAAATTAGACCAAGTATTTTCATCAAATATTTCTTTAAAAGTATCGTTTATAATATGAAAAACCTCATGATGTATTACTCTTTCAAAATATTTTTCATTAAATTTAATGTCTAAAATTAGAGTTTTCATAATATTATCTGGGATTCCAGCAGTCCCAATTCCTGAGATTGATAGGTCTTCACAAAGAACTATATATTTTAAGTTTATTTTTTTCAGGAAACTTTTTGAATATCTATTTAGATTTTTTTCAATAATTGAATACTTTTTATCTAAATCTTGCTTTGATGATTTGTAACAATTAATATTATTATCAACTCCTATAGTAAAAGGTTGTTTAGCAAATAAATATCTTAATTTATTTTCAGTTTTGATATTGTAAATTTCAAGGTTTGGGATTTTTATTAGTTGATAAATCGTATCTGCCTGAGCAGAAGAAATTAAAAATAAACACAATAAAATGAACTTAAATAATTTCATAATTTGTATTATTGAAGATATTCCAAATTGTAAGAATGTGATAGAGTTTTTACAATGAAAAAAAAAACTAGCAAGGAACCAATCCAACCAGTAAGTGGAACTAAAGTACCTAGGTTTGCTGGCCCTTCCACCTTTGCAAGGTTACCTGAATTAAGAGATGTTGAATATTGTGATGTCGCAATCGTTGGTATTCCATTTGATGCAGGTACGAGTTATAGGCCAGGTGCTAGATTTGGACCTCAAAGTATTCGTCAAGCATCGAGACATTTAAGAACGAATTATCATCCAAGTTATGATGTTGAACCTTTTAAAGTACAACAAGTTGCTGACGCTGGAGATATTACTTGTAATCCTTTCAATATTAATGAAGCAATTAAACAAATAGAAGAGGGTGCAACTGATTTACTAAAAAAAACTGGAGGCATTATCAGTTTAGGTGGTGACCACACTATTGCATTTCCTCTATTAAAAGCAGTAAATAAAATTAACAATGGTCCAGTTGCTTTAGTTCATTTTGATGCCCATTTGGATACATGGGACACTTATTTTGGTGCTCCCTTTACACATGGAACTCCTTTTAGAAGAGCAAGAGAAGAAAATTTATTTTTAGATGATGCTTCAATGCATGTAGGTATTAGAGGACCTTTGTATAGTAGAAATGATATTAAAAATGATGAAAGTTTTGGATTTAAAATTATTCACTGTGATGAGTTTCAAACAGAAGGCACAGATAAAATTGCTGAAAGAATTCGAAAAAGAGTTGGTGATAACCCACTATATTTATCAATTGATATAGATGTGCTTGATCCTGCTTTTGCACCTGGAACAGGCACACCAGAGATAGCGGGAATGACTACACGAGAAATGGTCAATGTCATAAGAGGATTATCTGGAATGAATTTAATTTCGGCAGATGTAGTAGAAGTTTCACCAGCATATGATCATGCGGAGGTAACATCTTTGGCTGCAGCAACAATTGTTTATGAACTAACTAATTTGTTTGCAAAAAAATAAGGAAGGGTTAGGAGTCTGTTATGGAAAACAAAAAAAATTTTTATATTGATGGAAAATGGGTAACACCGAAAAGCAAAGAAGAAATTAAAGTAATTGATCCTGCAACGGAGGAAAATTGTGCAGTTATATCTTTAGGAAATAAAGATGATATTAATGATGCTGTGAGTGCTGCAAAAAAAGCATATAGCTCATGGGCATTTTCCACTAAAGAGGAAAGAATTAAGTTATTAGAAAAACTTTACGAAAATTATAAAAAAAGATGGGCTGATATTGCTGAAGCCATTACTCTGGAAATGGGTGCTCCAAAAGATTTTGCAACAAAACTTCAAGCAGGCACAGGTGCTGCTCATTTAAAATCCTTCATAAGATATTTAAAAAATTTTGAATTTGAAAAACCTCTAGGTGAACATGCGCCAAACCAAAGACTTATTTATGAGCCAAAGGGTGTTTGTGCGTTAATAACTCCTTGGAATTGGCCAATGAACCAAGTTTGTTTAAAAGTAATGCCAGCTATAGCATCTGGATGTACTATGGTTTTAAAACCATCTGAGCTTGCTCCTTTATCATCAATAATACTTGCAGAGTTGATTGATGAAACAAAATTTCCTCCCGGGGTATTTAATTTAGTAAACGGAGATGGTGCCACGACTGGTGATGCTTTAACAAGTCACCCTGATATAAATATGATCTCTTTTACTGGGTCTACAAGAGCAGGTGCTCTTATTTCTCAAAATGCAGCAAAGGATTTCAAAAGAGTAAGTTTAGAATTGGGTGGAAAAGGTGCAAATATCATTTTTAAAGATGCTGATCCTGAAGCGATAGAAAGAGGTGCTTTAAGATGTTTTAGAAATTCAGGACAATCATGTAATGCTCCAACAAGAATGTTAGTAGAGAAATCAATGTATAATCAGGCTGTAGAAAGATTAAAAAAGTATACTGAAACTTTTGAAGTTGGTGATCCAAAAAAAGAAGGTGAACATATAGGACCTGTAATTTCTGAAACTCAGTATAATAAAATTCAAACTTTGATCAAAAAAGGTATTGATGAAGGTGCTAAATTAGTTGCAGGTGGACCTGGAAAACCCAAAGGTTTAGAAAAAGGTTATTTTGTTAAGCCTACTGTTTTTGCTGACGTAAATAATAATATGGAAATTGCCAGGACAGAAATTTTTGGGCCTGTTTTATCAGTAATGCCATTCGAAACTGAAGAAGAAGCGATAGAAATAGCTAATGATACTCCTTACGGTTTGACAAATTATATTCAAACCCAAGATAAAGAAAAAGTTAAAAGAGTTGCAAGAAAATTAAGATCAGGAATGGTTGATGTTAATGGAGCAGGTATTGCTGTTGATGCGCCTTTTGGTGGTTTTAAACATTCTGGTATTGGGCGAGAGGCTGGTGAACATGGTCTTGAGGAGTTTTTAGAGGTTAAATCAGTAGGTGGTTGGAATAATTAGATTTATAAAATTAAGAAGTGTTCATTTTAGGTTAATATAAATTAATCATTGGTAGTCAACACTTAAAGAGCATCAATATAAAATCATTTGTTTGTATTTAATCTAAAAATCAATACGCTCTCAGAAATTAACGTTGCGTAAATTAAATTAGTTGTAACTCGCAATACACAGAGGAGAAAAATATGAGTAGATCAAAATCGCTCTACAATGCTGATTTGGCACCAACTCCATCAAATAAAAAGAATTGGGGATGGTTCGAGATTTTCAACGTATGGGCAAATGATGTTCAAAGTTTATTTGGATATACTTTAGCGGCATCATTATTCTTAGCCTCAGGATTAAACGGCTGGGCAGTATTTTTAGCATTAATACTTGCTGGCTTTTTTATCATGTGGTTAGTAAATTTATCTGGAAAACCAAGTGTTAAACATGGAATACCTTATCCAGTATTTGCTCGGGTAAGTATGGGTGTGTTTGGAGCAAACTTTCCTGCTATGGCAAGAGGGCTCGTAGCTATGTTTTGGTATGGTGCTCAAACTTACGCCGCATCAACTGCTGTAGCACTTTTAATTACAGCTATTACTGGCAATCCTGGTACAGAGATGTTTTTAGGAATGACAGGAGTGATGTGGGTGTCATTTATATTTGTATCAGCTTTCCAAGTTTATCTATTCTGGCAAGGTGTGGATCTTGTTAAAAGATTCTTAAACTTTGCAGGACCAGCAGTTTATGTTGTCATGGTTCTATTGATGTTAGTAATTTGGTTTAAAGCTGGAGGAAATCTTTTATCAGAAGTAGGGGAAATATTTTCTGGTGGAGCACGTTCAGGTGGATTTGAAGGCTTAGGTTCATTTGGTGCATTTTTAGCAGTATTTTCAATTATGGTTGGATATTTTGCTGCTGTAGTAATTAACTTCGGTGACTTTGCTAGATTTGTTAAAAATGAAGATGAAATGAAAAAAGGTAACTTATGGGGATTAGTAGGTAACGTTGTTTTCTTTTCATTTATTACTTTAATGATTACTGGTGGAACGATAGCAATCTTTGGAGAATATGTAGCGAGTCCGACAGATATGGTAGCTAAAGTGGATAACATTGTATTAACAATTGTTGCAGCATTTGCATTTTTTGCAGCAACAGTTGGTATTAATATGGTTGCAAACTTTATACCTCCTGCATATGACCTTGCAAACTTAATGCCAAGTAAAATCAACTTCAGAATTGGTGGTTTAATAACTGCTGGTTTTGGTTTTGTTATTGGTGGTATGTGGGTTGCAGTAATCACTCAAATGGGAATGTTTCCATTTGTAAACACTTTAGGTGCAATTTTAGCTCCAGTGTTTGGTATAATGATTACCGACTACTATATAATCAAAAAACAAAAATTAGATGTTGATGACTTATTTAGTGACTCGCCTAATGGCAAGTATCACTATAATGGTGGTTTCAATGGTAAAGGTATGTTGGCATGGGTATTATCAGGATACATTGCTGTTGGTACTGTTTGGCCAAACATCTTATTCTTAGGATTGGATGATTTCTTTGCTAATTTAGGTGGTGGCGGAGGATATGCTTGGATAATTGGAGCATCATTAGGTGCTGTAATTCACTTAGCAATATCATCTAAAAGATAATTAGAAAATTAAATTAAAGCCCATCAATTTTTATTGATGGGCTTTTTTTATATTTGAAATTCTAAAGTGATATTTTCCTTATTTAGGTCGTGAAGAACCAAATTATCTCCATCACCTAATCTATCTACAACTAAAAAATTCATATCTTCTGTCGAGATTAATGGGAAATGCCAAATTCCTGGATTATAATTAACACCAATTCCTTTGGGTATTATAAATGACTCAATTTTATTTAATTCAGGTCTATCTCCCTCAGGAGCAACGAACGCTAAAAATGTTGTCTCTTTCATTGGAATAAAAGCTTGGCTGCCAAGAGGATGTTTTTCCATCATATTAATTTTCATTGGGAAAGATCTTTTAAGAGCTGAAAAAATACTAATTGTAGATTCACCATTATCTTTTTTAGTATTCAAATTTGCAATCCCATCATATCTCTTTGCAAATCCATTATTAATTTCTATTGGTTTGATATTTGCAGTCGTTATCATGTCACCAAATTTTTTAAAGTTTTCTTTAGTAATTAGTTTTGGTTTTATAATTAAATCTGTCATATTTTTTTACCAAAAATTCTAAATCTAGAAATACCACCATCAGGAAATATATTTATTTTAATGTGATTAATTTTGTCTTTTTTCATTAAAGAATTTTTAAATGTGTGTGTTTTATTTGCTGATAATTTTGTGTTCTTTAATAAATATTTCCATTTATTTGAAGAATTAACAATTTGTTTAAATTTTTTAGATGGTAAATATGCTGCTTGTAAAGAGCAGTAACTAGGAAAATTTCCTTTAAAATGATGTGTTGAAATTTCTATTTTATCTATTGAATTTCCATCAATAGAATTTAAAATTAACCAGTCATTTCCTTTACCTCTTCTTCTTCTAGTCTCCCAGCCATCACCCATATTTTTTGCTTTCCCAGGAGCCAAAATATTTTCAGCTTTTCCAAAATGTTCATTATTACAAGCAATAACTGATGCTCCATCTAATAATGAAGCAAGATTTACTTTTTTATTCTTTAATTTTTTTGATTTTGCAATCGATCCATATAATCTTAATCTTGCAACACCACCATCAGGAAAAATATTAAATTTAATGTGTGTAAATACTTTATTGTTTTTGACTGAAAAAAAATGATGTGAGTTAGCTTTAACCTTTTTTTTTGAAAGAATTGAAATCCATTTAAATTGTTTGATCTTATTTGAATTAGAACTCACTCCCTCAATTGAGACCATTGATGGTTGATTGCCATTAAAATGAGATGTATCCACATCAATTTTAGAAATTTTTCCTGGCTTACCTAATTTTAAAATAATGTAATCGTGCCCAGAAGTTCTTTTCCTTCTTGATTCCCATCCATCCATCCATTTACCATGTTTATCAAATACGCCCTCTTTAAATACTGGTATAGTTGGGCTAATAATTCTATTCGCTGAGGCGAAAAAATCATCAGTTTTATAAATTATCTTTGTACCCAACCTTGGTTGAGCTAAATCTATTAATCCGTTAGTAAATATTATTTTTTCCTTCATATTATGAATAATTTTTAATCCAATGTTTAGCTATATCAATTCTTTTACAAATCCATA
>CACDMG010000027.1 GCA_902553845.1 uncultured Pelagibacteraceae bacterium | reverse complement strand
TCAAAAAATAAATTTTGAAGATAAGAAAGCCACAGGTGTTAATTATTTTACTGGGGGAAAAATTAATACTGTTAATGCTAATAAAGAAGTGATTTTATCAGCAGGATCAATCGGATCTCCTCATATTTTGCAAGTATCTGGAATTGGTGAAGCTAACAAACTTAAAAACTTAGGTATAGAGGTTGTTCATGAGTCAAATGGAGTAGGTAAAAATTTACAAGATCACTTAATGTTTAGGCCAGTATATAAAGTCAAAAATTTAAAATCTCTAAATAGAAAAGTTGAAAGTTTATTTGGAAGATTTTTAATGGGACTTGAATATTTGGTTAATCAAAGTGGACCTGTAACCATGGGAGCTAGTCAAGTTTGTGGATTTGTTAAAAGTGATCCATCAAGAGCTACTCCTAATTTACAATTCCATGTATCTCCTGTTAGTACAGACATATTAGGTGTCACTCCGATGCATGACTTTGAAGGAATTACACCAACTGTTGCAAATGTTAGACCTACAAGTAGAGGTGAAATAAATATAGTAAGTAATGATAGTAGAATTTATCCTAAAATTAAGATGAACTATTTATCTACTGATGATGATAGAAAAGTTGCTGCTCAAGGATTAAAGATTGTTAGAAAAATAATGTTAGAAACTAAAACATTTAAACAATATGAAGCAGAGGAATATAGACCTGGAGTTCATATAACTGATGATGAGGAATTAGTTAAAGCTGGTTCAGATTTTACTCAAACAATTTTTCATCCAGTTGGTACTTGTAAAATGGGAAAAGACGATATGGCGGTTGTTGATGAAAAACTTAAAGTTAAAGGTATTCAAAACTTAAGAGTAATAGATGCTTCAATTATGCCAAATATTACTTCAGGAAATACTAATGCACCAACAATTATGATTGCAGAAAAAGGTGCTGACATGATACTAGGAAGTTAATGTTTGCCGAATTATTTACTCCAGAACAACTAACAATATTAACTCAAATCATACTGATTGATTTAGTTTTAGCTGGAGACAATGCAATTATAATTGGAATGGTTGCATCAAAATTTCCATTAGAACAAAGAAAAAAAATTATTTTTTTTGGTATTGGTGGAGCAGTTATTTTAAGAATTATTCTAACTTTACTTACAGCATACTTATTGCAAATAACTGGCTTAAGGCTTCTTGGTGGAGTTCTTTTACTTTATATCGTCTATAAGCTTTACACCGATGTTATTAAAGGTTCTGATCACGAGGAAGATGTAAAGGTTGATAACTCAAGTTTTCTAAAAGCTATTTGGACTATTTTATTGGCCGACTTTACAATGAGTCTGGACAATGTTTTAGGAGTTGCAGGCGCAGCAGGTGACCATTATGGATTGCTAGTATTTGGTTTAGTTTTATCTATTGCATTAATGGCTTTTGCTGCAACATTAATCTCAAATTGGATTAAAAAATATAAATGGATTGCTTGGGCAGGTTTATTGGCAATATTAATTGTTGCTATTGAATTGATTTATACAGATATTCAAATATTATTTTTATAATGTATTTAAAAAATTATAATCTTAAGAATAAAACAGCTGTTGTAACTGGGGCTGGAAAAGGACTAGGACGAGCCTGTGCAATAGCTCTTGCTGAAGCAGGTGCTAATTTAATAATAATTAGTAGAACTAAAAAAGATTTAGATGAAGTTTCAAAGAAAATAAAAAAACTTAGATCAAAATGTAAGTCTTATGTTTGTGACATTACAAATTACAACGAAATTAAGGAAATTATAAATAAACAGTCAAAAATAGATATCTTAATAAATAATGCTGGAAATAATAGACCAGCACATTTTACAAAAGTAAAAACTAAAGATATGGAATATATGGTTAAGATCAATACTATTGCTACTTTTAATCTTGCACATCTTTGTGCTCTTAAAATGATAAAATCTAAAAATAGAAAAAAGATAGGTGGTTCAATTGTAAATATGTCTTCTCAAATGGGTCATGTTGGTGGACCGATAAGAAGCGTCTATAATATGAATAAATTTGGTTTAGAAGGTCTTACTAAAGGAATGTCAATAGATCTTGCAAAATATAACATCAGAGTAAATACAGTGTGTCCTACGTTTGTAGTAACTCCAATGACTAAAAAATTTTTAAAAGATAAAAAATTTAAAAAAGATATGTTAAACAATATTCCACTTGGAAGATTTGCTGAATTATCTGAAATATCCTCAGCCGCAGTTTTTCTTGCATCAGATGCAGCGTCTATGATTACAGGAACCTCATTATTGGTAGATGGTGGATGGACTGCAAAATAATATCTAGATTATTTTTTATAATAATTCTCTTTGCCTCAACACAACTAAATGCAATTGAATTTAAAGGGAGATTCTTACAAGGTCATTATATTATTGGAATTACCAATCCATCTGCCAAAATATTAATAGGTAAAAAAGAAGTTAAAGTTTCAAAAGATGGTTATTTTGTATTTGGAATAGATAGGGATAGAAAATTCGATGTCACAATCACAAAAATTATAAACAATAAAAAAGAAGTCATTACTAAACAAGTCTTAAAAAGAAAATACAATATTCAGAGAATTGATGGTTTAGAAGAAAGTAAAGTTACTCCACCTGAATCTGTATATAAAAGAATTAAAGAAGAAAATAATAAGATAGGAGAGGCTAGAGCAATAAACTCTGATCTCCCTTTTTTTAAAAATCAATTCATTATGCCGGTAGAAGGAATTATCAGTGGTGTTTATGGCAGCCAAAGAATTTTGAATGGAAAACCTAGATGGCCACATTATGGAATTGATATTGCTGCTAAAAAAGGAACTATGATTAAATCTTCTGGCTCAGGCATTGTCACTATGGCTGAAGATGATCTTTATTACACTGGCGGAACGATAATAATGGATCATGGTCATGGCATATCTACAATTTATTCTCATCTTGAAACTGTAATGGTATCAGTTGGTGATAAAATTAATCAGGGAGACATTATTGGAACAGTAGGATCTACAGGAAGATCAACTGGGCCACATTTAGATTTTAGAGTAAATTGGTTTCAAACTCGTTTAGATCCAATGTCTGTAATCAACTGAGTTATTTTAGGGCACCTAGCAATAGAAAAAAATTTGATGCAATCACGTCTCATGTGACAATCATTAAATTTTAAAAAATTTAAAATAACGTTATTAACTTACATAACAAAGAGTCAATTATGAAAACAACTATATTATCAATCATGTTTGTAATGTTTGTAAGTTCAGCATTTGCAGGATCTTGCCCTATGATGGCAAATAACATTGATGCAAAAATCGCGGAAGCACAAAAACTTCGTGACGCTGGAATGAAAGCTCATGCAGACGGTGATCATGCAAAATCAGAAGAATTGCTTAATAAAGCTCTAGAATTATTTAAAAGCTAATTTGATTTAGAGGCACCTGGCAACAGAACGCCCAAGCTAAATTTCTGATCTAGCTCTCAATCTTTCATATATAAGTCTGGCTTTGACTCCTAAGTCTAAAAAAGGTTGTGGTGGTAACCATGTAGGTTTATTTCTAACTTCAATAGTTTCGATTTCTTCTGTATGTTCATTACTTGCTTTAATTGCTATTTGCTCACCAAATAAAGTTCCAACTCCAATTCCGGAACCATTATAACAACCAGCTACAAAAATATTCTCATCTATTTTTTCAAAAATTTGCGAACTATTTCTAGTTCTAGAAACAATACCAGACCAGGTTGATTGAATGATATCATTAGGTAATTGGGGAAATCTTTTTTTAATTCCAATCTTTTGTTTTAATGCTCTTTTATTTAATTCTGATTGAGACATTTTGAAAGGATTATAGACTTCGGCAGTGTTTCTAATTAAAATTCTTCTATCTTTAGTCATTCTAATAGTAGCTCCCATCGGTCTAACCGGCAATACTCCCCACTCTCTAGGTTTACCAATGTAATCAAACTCTTCATCTGTTAAAGGCCTTGTCATACTTGCTGTTAAAGTTATGGGAAAATTATAATTAGATTTTATTCCTAAAGTTTTTAAAAATCCGTTTGTAGCAAAAATAATCTTTTTAGTTTTAATAATCACACTGTTAAAATTACAAACGACAATATCATTCACCTTTTTCCAATTTAATAATGAAGAATTTTCATAAAGATTAACATTATCTGATAATGTATCGATCATAGCTCTAACCAATTTACCTGGATGCAGCAAAATTCCTCCCTTTGTATGAAGAGCAATATCATAAAAATTAGTACCTAATCTTTTTTCAAGATCTTTATTTGATAATAAATTATGCTCAAAACCTAATTTAGACAAAGTATCAGAAAAATTTTCTAGAATTTTTTTATCCTCTTTCCTTGATGAAGCAAAATATTTTCCACATTCGTTCCAATCACAATCTACCTGATGTTCTTTAATAAATTTTTTAATTGCTTCTATTCCTAATTTATAAATGTCTGCTTTTTTTTTATAATCATCTAATTCTTTATTAGATGTAAAACCATCGTTAAGTGTTGTATCAACGAGATACCCTGAGTTTCTTGAGCTAGCACCTTCTCCAGCTAACTGAGCATCAACTAATAATATTTTTTGATTTGGATACAATTGACCCAATTTTCTAGCAGCAGATAGTCCTGTGTAACCAGCACCAATTATAAGCCATTCACAATCCTCATTTTTTTTTAAAGTTTTTATATTTGATCTTGGATCTAAATCATTAATCCAGCTACAATTTTTATCGTTTTCAACATTCATTTTTAATTTTCAGTAAGTTTAAATATATAATTTAATCTAATTCAAATTCTTTTGAATAATCTTTTTCTAAAAATGGATTTTGCATATTTTTCTCTAGAACACAGTTTCCTATAACAAGTAAATCTAATTCGGTTCCCATAAAACAATTAAATGCATCTGTTGGTGTATTCACAATTGGTTCACCTCTAACATTAAATGATGTATTAACAATCACAGGACAACCTGTGATTTCTTTAAATTTAGATATTAGATCGTAATAACGTTGATTAGTTTTTTTTGAAACAGTTTGTATTCTAGCAGAATAATCAACATGAGTTACTGCTGGTATTTCTGATCTTTTAATATTCAACTTATCTATTCCAAAAAGTTTTTTTTCCTCATCTGTCATTTCAATTTTTTTGTTTGAATTTATTTGAGCAACTAACAACATGTATGGACTTTCAGTGCTAATATCAAACCACTCAGAAGAATCTTCTCTTAAAACTGATGGAGCAAATGGTCTAAAGCTTTCCCTGTATTTCACTTTTAAATTAAGATTTTTTTGCATTTTATCTGATCTAGGATCACCTAAAATTGATCTAGCTCCAAGTGCTCTAGGACCAAATTCCATTCTGCCCTGAAACCATCCTATTGCCTTTCCTTCTGATAAATTATTTGAAGTTTTTTTTATTAGATCTTCATAATCTAGTGTCATAAATTTAGCACCCAATGATTTTAATTCTTTTTCAATTTCATTTTGAGAATATTCCGTTCCTAAGTATGAACCTTTCATGCTATCTTCAGGATCAATAATTCTCTCGTTTTCTTGATCAGTATACCATAAAGCCAAAGCTGCACCTAAAGAGCCCCCAGCATCTCCAGCTGCAGGCTGTATCCATAAATTATCAAATATTTTTTCTTTAAGAATTTTTCCGTTAGCAACACAATTCAATGCTACTCCACCGGCTAAACACAAATTTTTTACTTTATATTCTTTCCTAATTGCCCTCGCCAATTTTAACATTATTTCCTCAGTAACTTTTTGAATTGATGCAGCAATATCCATATGAAATTGAGTTATTTTTTCATTTTGAGGGTTTCTTGGCTTAGAACCAAATAAATTATTAAACTTTTCATTAGTCATAGTAAGACCTGTTGCATAATTAAAATAATCTTGATTTAACCTAAAAGAACCATCGTCTTTTATATCTAAAAGTTTTTTAATTTTGTCCTCATAAATTGGTTTTCCATAAGGAGCTAATCCCATCAATTTATACTCTCCACTATTAACTTTAAATCCAATGTAATAAGTGAAAGCAGAATATAAAAGTCCTAATGAATGTGGAAAATGTATTTCTTTTTTTATTTCTAATTCATTTTTTTTTCCAACTGCGACAGTTGTTGTTGCCCATTCACCAACTCCATCTGCTGTTAAGATAATAGCTTCTTCAAATGGTGATGGGAAAAAAGCACTTGCAGCATGACTCAAGTGATGATCGGAAAAAAAAATATTCTTATTTGATACAAAATTATTATCGTGTGTTTTAAGTTTATCAAATAACAATTTTTTTTGAAATAATTTTTCTTTTAACCAAATAGGTATAGATTTTGAAAATTGGACAAAACCTTTTGGTGCAAAAGCAACATAAGTCTCCAAAAGTCTTTCAAATTTTAAAAAAGGTTTTTCATAAAAAATTATTTGATCTACATCACTTAATTTTATGTTTGCATATTTCAAAACAAAATTAATTGCATTAAATGGATAACTTGAGTCATGTTTTTTTCTAGTAAAACGTTCTTCTTGTGCAGCTGCAATAATTTTTCCATCAATTAAAATACAGGCTGCACTATCATGGTAATATGCAGATATTCCTAAAATGGACTTCATTTTTTTTACTTAATCAATTTAATTAAGTACATCAATGTATTATCTCTATTATATTTTTCACTAAATTTCCAAAGTTGAGAATCCAAATAAAAGTGCAACATTTGGCCTATAATTGGAATTATAATTAAACTTTTTAAAACCGACTCATCCCACTTTCCGAACAAAGATAATAATGACATAATAAGAGAGTAAATAACAATAATTATTAAATAATTAAAAATCTTTTTAGAAAATAAATTTTTTTCTACTATTTCATTATTCTGATTTCTCAAATTACATACATTATAAGTTAAATATATATATTGTGTATAATGCATAGTTACTCCCATTATAATTGCATGAACTGGGTTACTTACAAAACAAATTGGATAAAAAATAAGACATCCTACAGTAAAGACTAGAAAATTTTCAGAAAAACCAAATTTATATAAATAATATAAAAAAATTGTTATCAAAAATATAATTGCACCGATATTAATATAAAAAATTGTATTTTCATCAATTAAAGGTAAATAAAATCTAAAATAACCAATAATAAAAAATAAGAAATTAGCGATATAAATTAAAATTTCTTGATATT
>CACDMG010000026.1 GCA_902553845.1 uncultured Pelagibacteraceae bacterium | reverse complement strand
TCAACCTTATTTGATCTTATAAATCCTTCCAATGCTTCATCTGGAGCATTTGTTTTAGGGCCCTTTATTTTCTCAGATAAAACCTTTATTTGATCATCTAAGCCCTCAAAAACCACTACTAATCTATTAGGTGTCGATAATGAAAAGCTTTTTTTTGATTTAATTGATTTTGATAAAAAAAATTTTTCAAATTCTTCCAAAAGATTTTTGCGTAAATTTATTTGTAAATCTGCTGGAATTTCTTCACTAAATAACTCTAAAAAAAATTGTGCCATTTTATGATTGAGTATCAATCCAAATTGCAGCAGCAGATTTTGTTATTTCTCTTATTCTTCCAATATATTCAGCTCTTTGAGCAACACTAATAACTCCACGCGCATCTAATACATTAAAAATATGACTTGCTTTCAAGCATTGATCATAAGCTGGTAAAGATATTTTTTTTTCAACTAAAGATTTAGCCTCATTTTCGTACATATCAAAAATCTTAAAAAGATTATTTGTATTAGCGTGTTCAAAATTATATGCTGAAAATTCTTTTTCAGCTTGATGAAAAACTTCTCGGTATTCAATACCATCACTGTTCCAAACTAGATCATAAACATTTTTTTTTTGTTGAGTAAACATACAAATTCTCTCTAGTCCATAAGTTATTTCAACTGAAACAGGTTTGCACTCAAAACCTGCCATTTGTTGAAAATATGTAAACTGAGTAATTTCCATACCATTACACCATACTTCCCATCCAAGACCTGCTGCACCAAGAGTTGGGCTTTCCCAATCATCTTCAACAAATCTAATATCATGATCCTTGTGATTAATACCAATAACAGACAAACTATTTAAATAAAGTTTTTTTATGTTTGATGGAGAAGGTTTGATAATAACTTGAAATTGATAATAATGTTGAAGTCTATTTGGATTGTCTCCGTATCTACCATCCGTAGGTCTTCTTGAAGGTTGAACATAAGCAGCTTTCCATGGTTTTGGTCCAAGAGATCTTAAAGTAGTAGCTGGGTGAAAAGTTCCAGCTCCAACTTCCATGTCGTATGGTTGTAAAAGAATGCAATTATGTTTATTCCAAAATTTTTGTAAATTTAAAATAGTTTCCTGAAAAGTTTGAAATTTAGGTTTTTTTTTATTACTTTTAGAGACCATATTTTTGCCAAACAGATTTTTCCTCTAATATATTAACTAACTGATCAAGTTGATCATTTGATGATGATAATTTTTTACTTAACCAACTTTTTTGTTTTTCAAATTTTTTAATTACAACATCTTCACCAAATTTTTCCCTAAGAATTTGATTTGCATCACCAATTTCATCAATTAAACCAAGTTCTTTAGCTTTATTACCAGACCAAAATTCTCCGGAAAATAATTCTACTTCTGATTTTTTTAGCTTTAAACCTCTACTTTTTTCTACAACATTTATAAAATCTTTATGTAAATCTAACTGTATATTTTTTAATCTTTCTATGTCCTCTTTTTTTTCTTCGAGAAAAGGATCTAATGTGCTTTTATTTTTCCCTGCTGTATGGACTCTTCTCTCCACACCTATTTTTTTTATTAGCTCTGTAAAACCAAAAGAAGAATAAATAACACCTATCGACCCTATTATTGAACTAGAGTTTGCATATATTTCATCTCCTGCACATGCAATTAAATAACCACCTGAAGCAGCAACATCTTCAGCAAAAACTATTACTTTTTTTTTATTTTTTTTTGCTTGTTGTCTTATAAAATTATAAATTAAATGTGATTGAACTGGAGACCCTCCCGGAGAATTTACCGTAATTGCAACACATGTTGATTTCTTTAAAGAAAATGCCTTAGAAATTATCTCTTCTTGACCAGAAAAATTTATTCCTTGTTTAAATTTTCCTACATTGCCAATTACACCACTCAATTTTATATGAGGAACAATTTTTTTCTTTTTAAAAAAAGAGAGCATTTTTAATATTTATAGAATTTTTTTATGAATATAAAGACACCTTATAATTGAAGTTTCAGGTGCGTCAATTGATAAGTATCAATACAAACTTATTATACTACTTTGCTCGATAAATGGGAAGTGTAGTTCAATTAAAAAAACAAATTAACAATTCTTACTTTCAGCTTAAAAATTCAGTTGAAGATAGATTAATGTTGGTTGAAGAAAGGATAAAGTCAAAATTAGAAAGCAAAGTTGACTTAGTTCAAAAAATGACTGATTATCATCTAGATACTGGTGGTAAAAGATTAAGAGCATTATTAACTTTAGGTTCAGCAAAATTGTGTGGTTATTCAAAAGGGACCAGAGATGTAAATTTAGCAGCTTGCGTTGAGCTAATACACTCAGCAACTTTGATGCATGATGATGTTATAGATAATGGCTTTCTAAGAAGAGGAAAAAAAACATTAAATAAAATTTGGGATAATCACTCTTCTGTATTAGTTGGTGACTATTTACTTAGCAGATGTTTCGAAATGATAGTAGAGGATGGAAATATAGAAATTTTAAAATTATTGTCCTCAACATCATCCAAAATTGCACAAGGTGAAATTCTCCAACTTCAACACAAAGGTGAAGTAGACATGTTAGAAGAAACTTATTTGAGAATTATATCAGCAAAAACTGCAGAACTATTTGCAGCGGCAACAAAAGTTGGAGCTATATTATCTGATACTATATCCAAAGAAAAAGAAGCCTTAGAATTTTATGGAAGAAATCTAGGTTTAACATTTCAAATAGCTGATGACACTTTAGATTATAACTCTGAAATAAAATTATTTGGAAAAAAAATTGGACAAGATTTTTTTGAAGGAAAAATTACTCTTCCTATAATTTTATTATTTCAAAAAGCTAATTCTAATGAAAAAGAAAATATGAAAAAAATTTTTTCAAATGATACTAGAAATGAAAATGATTTAAAATATACTTTATCCTTAATTAAACATTATGATATTATTAATGAATGCTATCAAAAAGCCCACCATTATATAAATTTAGCATCCAATTCATTATCATTGTTCAAAGAAAGTGAAGAAAAAATTATTCTAGAAAACTTAACCTCTTTCAGCTTATCTAGAAATTTCTAGGGACTTAAAAGACTTTTAATCCAATTACCTTTTTCATCTAAAATATATTTTAATCTTTCATGAATTCTGTTATCTCCATCAAGCCAGAATTCAATACTTAAGGGTTTTAAATTCCAACCAGACCAATGTTCAGGTCTTGGTACATTATTTTTATCTTTAAATTTTTTTTTAAAATCTTCTATAGAATTTAAAAGTTCATCTCTATTTTTTAAAACAGTACTTTGATTAGATGCCCAGGCACCAATTCTGCTCTCATAGGCTCTAGAATTGAAATATTCATCTGCAGTTTTATGATCTACTTGTTTTAAGGTTCCAACTATTCTTATTTGTCTTAGTAGACTTTTCCAATGAAAACACATTGTGGCATTTGGATTTTTTTTAATTTCCTGTCCCTTTTGACTATTTAAATTAGTGTAAAAAATAAATCCATTTTTATCATAACCTTTAAGAAGCACCATTCGGACCGAAGGAATGCCTTCTTTATTTGCTGTGCCCAGTGCTAGAGCATTTGGATCATTTATTTCTTTCTTTTTAGCCTCTTCAAACCATTTTTGAAATAATTCAAAAGGGTTGTCTAGATCCAAGAAGCATTTATTGAGCCCGAGTGAGTTTTTTTGATTCATAATTTAAACAAAATAATCTATACAATATAAATAATGTCATTTAATACTTTTGGAAAGGTTTTTCGTTTCACAACTTGGGGAGAGTCCCATGGGCTAGCTATTGGCTGTATAATTGATGGTTGTCCCCCATTAATTGAATTAAAAGAAGCAGATATTCAAAAGGAATTAAACAAAAGAAAACCTGGACAATCAAAATTTACCACACAAAGGAAGGAAAGTGACAAAGTACAAATTCTCTCTGGAGTTTTTGAGGGTAAAACTACAGGAACTCCAATATCATTAATAATCTATAATGAAGATATGCGTTCAAAAGATTATAATGAAATTAAAGATAAGTTTAGACCGGGACATGCTGATTTTACATATTTTAAAAAATACGGAATTAGAGACTATAGAGGTGGAGGAAGATCTTCTGCTAGAGAAACTGCAACAAGAGTTGTTGCAGGAGCTATTGCAAAAAAGGTTTTGGAAAAGAAGTTGGGGAAAAAATTTAAAATTTCTGGAGCTGTAACTCAACTAGGTATACTTGGGTGTGATACAGCAAAATGGGATGATAAAATAATTTATAGGAATCCATTTTTTTGCCCTGACAAATCTATGTTAAAGATATGGGAAAAATATTTACTTAGTATTAGAAAAGCAGGTTCTTCATGTGGAGCAGTAATTGAAATTAGAGCAAACGGTATTCCAGCGGGTTTGGGTGCCCCTATATACTCAAAATTAGACTCTGACATTGCTTCAGCTATGATGAGTATTAATGCTGTTAAAGGTGTAAACATTGGTTCTGGAATGAATTCTGCTCAATTATCAGGTGAAGAAAATTCAGATGAAATTTCACAAAATAAAAAAAAGACAAAATTTAATTCTAACAATGCGGGTGGTATCTTGGGAGGTATCTCCTCTGGTCAAGAAATAGTTGTATCTTTTGCGGTAAAGCCTACCTCATCAATTTTAAAGAGTAGAAAAACAATTAATAAATTTGGAAAAAATACAATTATTTCAGTAAAAGGAAGGCATGATCCTTGTGTAGGTATTAGGGCTGTGCCCGTAGGAGAGGCTATGCTTTCTTGTGTCTTATTAGATCACTATCTATTGAATAAAGCACAATGTGGATAAAAAATAACTTAATTATGTTTTTGTAAAATTATATTTGAGTTGAGTAAGTCTAAAACCTTTTCCTCAATCGATAAAGAATCTAAATTTGCAGATTTGTACATGTTATCTGGAGTATCTTGATCTATAAAAACGTCCGGTAATGTTAATGACCTAAATTTTAAATTAGAGTCCAATAAACCTTTTTTTGTTAAAAAATCTACTACATGAGAGCCAAAACCTCCAATAGAACCCTCTTCAATAGTCATAATTGCTTCATGTGTGGTAGCAAGTTGCCAAATTAAATTTTCATCCAAAGGCTTTGCAAATCTTGCATCAACCACAGTAATATTCACTCCTTTTTTTAACAAATTTTCTGCAGCCTTAAGAGTTTCATTTAATCTTGCTCCAAAGTTTAAGATTGCTAATTTTTTTCCATCTTTAATAATTTTAGATTTTCCTATCTCAATTTTTTCATTTATAGAAGGTAAAACTGATCCTATGCCAGTACCTCTAGGATATCTAAATGCGCAGGGTTTATCATTTATCTCTGTTGAAGTATTTATCATTCTTACAAGCTCAGACTCATCACTAGCCGCCATTACAACAAAGTTCGGTAAAGTTGATAAATAGGTCACATCAAAACTTCCAGCATGTGTTGGTCCATCTGCACCAACTAATCCTGCTCTATCTATCGCAAATCTTACAGGTAAACTTTGAATTGCAACATCATGAACTACTTGATCGTAGGCTCTTTGAAGAAAAGTAGAATATATAGCAGCATAAGGTTTAAAATTTTCAGTTGCTAATCCAGCAGCAAATGTAACAGCATGTTGTTCGGCTATACCGACATCAAAAGTTCTCTCAGGAAATTCTTTACGAAAAATATCTAGGCCAGTTCCATCAGGCATAGCTGCTGTTATGGCTACAATTTTACTATCCTTTTTAGCATGTTGAATTAAAGTGTTAGCGAAGACCTTGGTATATGAGGGTACTTTACTTGTGCTTTTTAATTGTTCTCCAGTCTTTACATTGAATTTAGATACTCCATGATAGTTATCTTTCGCTTCTTCAGCAAAAGTATAGCCTTTACCTTTTTTTGTTTTAATATGTATTAAAATTGGACCTTCATGTTTTGAATCTCTTGCATTTTTTAAAATTGGTATTAGGGAATTTAAATCATGTCCATCTATAGGACCAATATAATAAAATCCAAGCGAACTAAACAAAGTACCACCAGTTACAGCTGATCTAAGTAAATCCTCTGCTTTACCAGCTTTTGCACTAAACCTTTTTGAAAATGCTGAGGTAATTAATTTAATTGTTTCTCTTAAACTAAAATAAATCTTACCTGAAAAAATTTTTGCTAAGTAAGTGCTCATTGCACCTACAGGTCTTGCTATAGACATATCGTTATCATTTAAAATCACAATCATTTTAGTTTTTGAGGCACCAGCATTGTTCATTGCTTCATAAGCCATGCCGGCACTAATAGCCCCATCTCCAATTACAGCAACAACATTATCAGATTTATTTGATAATTTATTTGCTACTGCAATTCCTAAAGCTGAAGAAATTGAAGTTGAACTGTGTGCGGCACCGAATGGATCATATTCACTCTCTAATCTTTTTGTAAAACCTGAAAGACCACCACCTTGTCTTAAAGTTCTTATTCTGTCTTTTCTTCCTGTCAAAATTTTATGTGGGTAGCATTGATGACCTACATCCCAAATAACTTTATCATTAGGTGTGTTAAAAATATAATGAAGAGCAACACTTAACTCCACTACCCCGAGACTAGCTCCCAGGTGTCCGCCAGTTACAGAAACTGCATCTATCATTTCCTCTCTCAATTCATCTGCTACTTTTTGTAATTTTGACTCCGGTATTTTTTTTAAGTCTGAGGGAAAATTAATTTGATCTAAAAATTCGTAATTTTTTTTCATTTATTTCTATATAAAATGTAATTTAACGTCTTAAATAAATTTTGAGATCTTTTACCATACTTTTTTGTTTTATCATTTATTTTGATAATTAAATCATTAGCATATTTAATAGTATTTTTATATCCCAATAAACTAATTAGGGTAGCCTTACCTCTTTTTTTATCTTTACCAGTTTTCTTTCCTGCAATCAAAAAACTTCCTTTATGATCAATTAAATCATCAGCAACCTGAAATAATAAACCAATCTGTGCACCTATATCTTCAAATTTTTTAATTTCTTTTTTACTTTTATTTTTAATAATCAATGGGGCTGCACAACAAAAACTGAAAAGTTTTCCTGTTTTTTTTATTTCCATTTCAACAACTTTTCTTTTTGAGACTTTTTTATGCTCATAACTCAAATCTAAATATTGACCGCCTGCAATTCCAAGATGTCCTGAACTTTCTGAAATTTTATTTATCAGATCAATCTTTATTTTTTCATTAACATTAAAATCTTTATGACTTAAAATTTCAAAAGCCATAGTCAACAAAGAATTGCCAGCTAATACAGCTGTTGACTCTCCAAATTTAATGTGTGTTGATGCCTTACCTCTTCTTAAAGAGTCATTATCCATACATGGCAAATCATCATGGATTAATGAATAAGCGTGAATACATTCAACTGCTGATCCTATTATAATTAATGACTTATAATTTATTTTAAATAATGAACCTATATCGATCAAAAT
>CACDMG010000025.1 GCA_902553845.1 uncultured Pelagibacteraceae bacterium | reverse complement strand
AAAAAAAAAATTTTGATTGGGCTATTCATTTCTGGATTTTTAATTTTTATTAATTGGGCTGTATGGATTTATGCTGTTGCAACAGATCGAATTATCGATGCAAGTTTCGGTTATTTTATTATGCCAATCATAAGTGTTTTACTTGGATATATTTTTTTTTCGTGAAAATCTAAATAAAAAAAAAATCTTTTCTATATTTCTAGTATTTATATCAATTATTATATTAATCTTTTTTAGTTATGAAAATTTACCGATAGTTGGTTTAGTTGTAGCCTTTAGTTGGGCTTTTTATAATTTAGTTAGAAAAAAGATTAATATTGACACAGATATAGGATTATTAATTGAAAGTTTATATATATACTACCATTTGCTTTGATTGTTTTTTATTATATTGCTCTAAATGGTCAAAATGATTTTAGTTTTAATAATATTGAATTAAGTTTGTTGCTACTTCTAGCGGGCCCTATGACGGTGATTCCATTATTTCTTTATGTAAGAGGTGTAGAGCTTATTGGACTAGGTCCAACTGGAATGATATTTTATATTACACCAACATTACAGTTCATTTTAGGCTATTTCTATTATGATGAACCATTTTCATTAATTAAATTTGTAAGTTTTATTATCATTTGGATTGCTGTAATTATATACCTCAAAGATCTATATGAAACTAATTAGAATAATAATTATATTTTTTTTTATATTAACTCCCAATGTTTTTGCAAATATAGAAAATGAATTTAATCAATGGAAAAATCAATTTAAAGATAAAGCTTTATCAAACGATATATCGGAGACTACTATTAATCTAGTAATTAATAATTTAAAGTTTCTACCAAAAGTAATTGAATACGATAGATTTCAACCAGAATTTTATGAGGATACTAAAACATATATTTCAAAGCGTGCTTCTAAAAGTAAAGTTAAGAATGGATTAATGTTTTATTCAGAAAATAAAGATTTAATTTCTGATGTAGAGAAAAAATTTAATATTGAAAAAGAACTTTTATTAGCTTTAATGGGTATCGAAACTAATTTTGGTAAGTATGTTGGAAAAATGGATATATTATCCTCATTAGCAACATTAAGTTTCGACAAAAGAAGATCAGAATTTTTTACAAATGAACTTTTAATTTTATTAAAATTAATTGATAAAAATAAGATAGAATATCAAACTTTATATGGTTCTTGGGCAGGTGCATTTGGTTTTTTTTCAATTTATGCCATCAACAATAGAAAATTATGCAATAGATTTTAATAAAGATAATTACATAGATTTAAAAAATACTAATGACTCTTATGCTTCGGCTGCAAATTATTTGAATAAAATGGGATGGGACTCTAATTCATATTGTTTTTTAAAAATAAACTTAAAAGATGATGTACCACAAAAATATTTAAATATTTCAGCAAGAAAAATTAAAAATAAAAAAAAAATTAAATATTTTAAGAAATATATAAAAAATTTTGATAAATTTAACAGCATAAATGAAAATTTGAGAGTAGCTATAGTTACACCTGATAAAGATATAGTTGAAAATGCCAATCCATTAAGTCCAGCCTATATTGTTTTTGATAATTATGAAATAATCCTTAAATGGAATAGATCTTTAAGATTTGCATTGGCTGTATGCACTCTAAAGGATAAAATTAAAAATGAATTATAAAATATTAATAATTATTTTTACTAGTTTTTTTTTAGTAAGTTGTGAAGCACCAAAAAAGACTGATAAATTAAATTTAGATTTTTCCAAAAAATATAAAAATAGTGGCTTTGCTTTGATTTATAGCGATGGTGTGGATATAAAAAAAAAATTAGATAATAGATCATTGTTAATTTTTCATAAAACTTTAAAAAATAAATCTTCTGTTAAAATAACAAATTTAAAAAACGGTAAATCTTTAATCGCTACAGTAAAATCAAATAAGGCAAAATATTCTGATTTTTATAACTCAGTAATTACCACAAGAATCGCAGAAACATTAGAAATTGATTTTACCGAACCGTATATTGAAGTTGTTTTAATATCAAAAGAAAATACTTTTATTGCAAAAAAATCTAAAACTTTTGATCAAGAAAAAAAAGTAGCTGAAAAAGCACCAATTGATGGTATTCAAATTTCGGATTTAAGTAAATCAAAAAGTAAATCAAAAAAAATTAAAAAAAATGAAAACTTTTCTTATTCAATAAAAGTTGCTGATTTTTATTATAAAAAAACTGCTCAAATGATGCATGATCGAATTGTAAATGAAATATCATTAAAAAACGTAAAGATTATTAAATTATCAAAAACAAATTATAGGGTATTAATAGGCCCTTTTGATGATATAAATTCACTAAGAATATCTTTTGAAAAGATGAAATCATTATTTTTTGAAAATTTAGAGATCATTAAAAATGTATAAATTTATTTTAATTATATTTCCTTTTCTTTTATTTTTTAGTTCTACTTCTAAAGCTGAAATAGATATAAAAGCAAGAACCGCAATTCTTCAAGATTTTCTATCAGGTGAAATTTTATATGAAAAAGAAGTTGATCGATCTATATATCCTGCTTCAATGACAAAAATTATGACTTCCATAGTAGCTTTTGATTTAATTAAAACTGGAGATTTAAGCCTTGATGATAAGTTTATAATTTCAGAAAAAGCATGGCGACTTTCAACAGCTGGTTATTCATCTATGTTTATTATGGTTGGTGATGAGGTTTCTGTTGAAGATTTATTACTTGGTATAATTGTAGCTTCAGGTAATGATGCCTGCATAGCTTTGGCCGAAGGTATTGCTGGTACTGAAGAAGAATTTGCTATTTTAATGACTGCTAAAGCTAAAGAACTAGGGATGGATAATACAAATTTTGCAAATTCATCAGGCATCAATGATCCAGATAACTATTCAACAGTTAAAGATATATTATTAATGTCAAATTATTTGATTAAAGAACACCCAGAATATTATAAATGGTTTGCTCAAAAAGAATTTACATGGAATAGGACAGGGGGCGATCCAATTACTCAAGGCAACAGAAATCCATTATTGTACAAAAATATGGGTGCTGATGGAATTAAAACAGGTTATCTAGCAGTTGAAAAATATTCTTTAGCATCATCACTTGAAAGAAATGGGCGTAGGTTAATAGCAGTTGGTAGTGGATTCGAAACCAAAAATTCTAGATCAAGAGAAAGTTCTAAACTTTTAACTTATGGTTTAACAAATTTTGACTTGGTAGAGATCATAAAATCAAATGAACCAATAGATAAAGTAGATGTTTGGTTGGGTAAAACTGCAACAGTAAATGTCCACATAAATCAGGATATTTATAAAACGATAAGAAAAGCCAAAAAAAAACTTTTAAAAGTAACTCTTAAATATACTGGTCCTATAGAGGCACCAATTAAAAAAGATCAGATAATAGGTAAACTAAGAGTTGTTTATGATCAAGATTTAGTTGGAGAATATGATTTATTAGCATCAGAGAAAGTAGAAAAAGTAAATATTTTTACTAGATTAATTAAATCACTGAATTATTTAATCTGGGGTGATGTCTAAAACAAAAAAAAAAATTATTGTTTTTGAAGGTATAGAAGGTAGTGGAAAAACATCTCATATAAATTTTGTCTCTAAATATCTTAAAAAGAAAAAAATTAAACATATTAAGATAAGAGAACCAGGTGGAAATTTAAACTCAGAAAAAATACGTAAACTTATACTTAATAATAAATCTACATTTAATAAAAACACAGACTTGTTACTTTATCTAGCTGCAAGAAGTGAAAATATTTCTTTAATAAAAGATAATTATTCTAAAAAAATAATTTTGATTGATAGGTTTGTAGACTCAACAATCGCCTATCAACATTATGGTTTAGGAGTTGACTTGAAAATAATTAATCAAATTAATAATTATTTATTAGGAAAATTGGAGATTACTTTCACTTTTTTAAATGTTGTTAACCAAAATAATATGATTAATAGATTAAAAAGAAGAAAAAAATTAAATAGATATGATAAATTCAATAAGAATTTCTATCATAAAGTGCAAAAAGGTTTTTTAAAAATAGCTTCAAAAAATGAAAAAAAATATAAAATTATAAATTCAAATTTAAAAATAGAACAAAATAAAAAAATAATTATAAACACTATTGATAGAATTATAAAATGAATTTACAACCAATAAATCAGACAAAATTATATGGTCTCTCAACTTATCTAGATGATTTAGTTAATCTTTATAAAAATAATATTTTACCAAATAAGATATTACTTAGTGGACCCAAAGCGATTGGAAAATCAACTTTGGCTTATCATTTTATTAATTCAGTTCTTTCTGAAACAGAAGAATATAAATATGATATTAAAAACAATATTATAGATGAACGTAATAAATCTTTTAAATTGATTAATAATAAATCTCACCCAAATATGATTTTAATAGATATTAACGAAGATAAAAAATATATTGATATTGATCAAATAAGAAATTTAATATTAAATCTAAACAAAACTTCTTTCAATTCCAAAATAAAATTTATTTTAATCGATAATATTGAATTTTTAAATATAAGTTCTATTAATGCACTACTAAAAATTTTAGAGGAACCTACTGTAAATTGTTATTTTATTTTAATCAAAAATGACAAATCTATTTTAAAAACATTAACTTCTAGATGTCTAAATTTTAAGATTAATCTTACTAGTAATGAATCATTGTTAATTTCAGAAAAATTAATAGGGAAAGATGCAATAGATACTATCAATAAAGATTTAATAAATTATTATATTTCTCCAGGAAATTTTTACAGATTATTACAATTTTCAAAAATTAATGATCTAAATTTATCTAATTTAGATTTAAAAGAATTTTTGAATATTTTAATAAAAGAAAATTATTACAAAAAAGATTTTTTTTATAAAAAAAATTATCTACGATTTTATTGAATTTTATTTCAGAAAAAAAAGTAAAATATATTCAAAAGATCTATGGGTAAAATATTCATCTTTTCTAAAAAAAATTTCAGATACTAAAAAATTTAATTTAGATGAAGAAATCCTTTTAATGGAGTTTGAATCAGAAATATTAAATGGATAAAAACTTTTATATTACAACACCAATTTATTATCCCTCTGCTAAACCTCATATGGGTCATGCATACTCGAGTATAATTGCTGATTTTTTTGCAAGATTTAAAAAAATTGATGGTTTTTCAGTTCATTTTTTAACAGGTACTGATGAACATGGATTAAAAATCCAAAGAGCAGCAGAAAAAAAAGGTCAAGATACATTAAAGTTTTGTGATGATATTAGTGAAACTTTTCGTAATTTATCTAAAACTTTAAATTTAACAAATACAGATTTTATAAGAACAACCGAAGCCCGTCACAAAAAATCAGTTCAAAATTTATGGAAAGAACTAGAAAAAAATGACGATATTTATCTTTCTAAATATTCAGGATGGTATTCTGTATCTGATGAAGCTTTTTATAATGATGATGAAATCGAAGAACATAATGGAAAAAAAATTGCATCTATATCTAAATCTCCAGTTGAGTGGGTAGATGAAGAGTCATATTTTTTTAGATTATCAAAATGGGAAAAATCCCTACTAGATTACTATCAAAAAAATCCTGAATTTATATCACCAGAGTCTAGAAAAAATGAAGTTATAAGTTTTGTTAAGAGTGGATTAAAAGATTTATCGGTAAGTAGAAAAAGTTTTTCTTGGGGAATACAAGTACCAAATAACAAAAAACATATTATTTATGTCTGGTTAGATGCGCTAACTAATTATATTAGCGCACTTAATTATCCTGATACTAATAATGAATTATATAAAAAATTCTGGCCAGCAAATATTCATTTAATAGGAAAAGATATATTAAGGTTTCACGCAATTTATTGGCCAGCTTTTTTACTAGCAGCAAAACTACCTTTACCAAAAAAAATTTATGGACATGGTTGGATATTATCTGGTGACGAAAAAATGTCTAAATCTAAGGGTAATATTTTAGATCCTATTGAAATAATCAACAAATATGGATTAGATCCTTTAAGATACTATTTAATTAAAGAAGTGTCTTTTGGTAATGATGGTAATATTTCACAAGAAAGACTAGAGGATTGTATAAATAGTGATTTGGCTAATAATTTTGGAAATCTATGTCAAAGAGTAACAACCTTTGCTATTAAAAACTGTCAAGGAAATATCCCAAAAGATATTGAATTTAATAGCGATGATTTAAAAATTTTAGATAAATTTAAAGATAATTTAGAATTAATTAGAAAAAAAATAGATAATTTTGATTTAAATTTTTATATAGATTTTATTATAAATACTCTATTTGAAACAAATAAATATTTTAATGACCAAGAACCTTGGAAAAAAAAAGGTGACATTAAAAGATTAAATACAATTGTCTATACAACTTTAGAAATTGTTAGAAAAATTAGCTTCATGCTATATCCTATAATTCCCAAATCTTCACTAAATGCTTTAAAAATTTTTTCAATAAAAGAAAATGAGATTGAATACTCATCTATTGTCAATAATAATTATCTTACTGGTGGAAGTGAAATTAATAAGATAGATATATTATTTAAAAAAATTGAAAAAGATAATAATGATTGATTCTCACTGTCACTTAGATCATGAACCTTTATTTGAGAATATTGATGATATATTAAAAAGATCTAAAGATGTTGGTATTGAAAAATTACTTACTATTTGTACTACTTTTGAAAGTTTTAAAAAGATTAAATATCTTGTTGAAAAAGATGACATAATTTACGGCACATACGGTATTCACCCACATGAAGCAAAAAAAGATAAAGTCACTTCAGATTTAATAATTAATGAAATCAAGCAAAATAATAAAATAATAGGAATTGGTGAAACGGGCCTAGACTTTTATTACAATCATAGTGATAAAACTGATCAAATTAGAAGTTTTGAAGAACATATTAAAGCTTCTCTTGAATTAAAAATACCTCTAATAATTCATTCAAGAAATGCTGAACCAGAAACACTTGAAATATTTAAAAAATATAAAAACTATAATTTAAAAATTTTAATGCATTGCTTTACTGGAACTAAAAAATTTGCTCAAGATTTATTAAATTTTGATGCTTATTTTTCAGCTAGTGGAATAATAACATTTAAAAACTCTCAAGAATTACAAGAAACCTTTAAATCAATTCCTTTGGAAAAAATACTTATAGAAACTGATAGCCCATATCTTGCTCCAGTACCTAATAGAGGTAAAAAAAATGAACCATCTTTTGTAAGATATACTGCTGAAAAACTTGCTGAAATTAAAAAAATTTCAAAGTTTGAATTAATTAAAACAACAACATCAAACTTTAATAAATTATTCAATTAATTTATGAAATTTATAATTTTAGGATGTGGTAGCTCTATGGGTGTTCCGCGACCTGATGGATATTTTGGTAAATGTGATCCCAAAAATAAGAAAAATTATAGAAGCAGATGTT
>CACDMG010000024.1 GCA_902553845.1 uncultured Pelagibacteraceae bacterium | reverse complement strand
TGTAATCAGTTTTAATATTTTTAATTTCTCCATTATCGTGTTTAATATCTGTAACCTCAAGTTTTCCATTTCCTTTTACTCCAGTCATTTGATATTTGGTAAATAAATTTATTTTTCCAGCTTTATTAAGTTCATTAACCTTGTCTACTGTTGCCTGGGCGGCTCTAAACTCATCTCTTCTATGAACTAAATTTACTATCGAATTTTTTGATAATTCAACAGCCCAATCTAATGCACTATCTCCTCCTCCAAAAATAGTAACAGTTTTTCCTTTAAATATGTTCTTATCTTTTACTGAGTAAAATATTGATTTATTTTCAAATTTTTCACATTCTTTTGGAGCAAATTTTCTTGGTTCAAATGAACCTACTCCTCCGGCAATAATAACATTGGGAGTTAAAAAAGATTTGCCATTATTTGTTTTAACTACCCAATTACTATTATCTTTTTTAACTTCGTCTACTCTTTCATTTAAATGAAATTTGATATCAAAAGGCTTTAGCTGATTAATTAAGTTATTTGTTAATTCTTCTCCAGTGCATTCTGGTATAGCTGGAATATCGTATATTGGTTTATCAGGATAAAGTTCAATACATTGTCCACCAATTTTATCTAAATTATCTACTATCTCACAATTAAGTCCAATCAACTTTAATTGATGAGCTGTGAACAACCCTGTTGGACCTGCTCCAATTATCAATGCGTCTGTTTTATTCATTTAACCTTGCTTAGATGGGATGTTGACTATAAGGCCATTAAGATCGTCTGAGACTACAAGTTGACAACTTAGCCTACTATTTTTTTTTGGTTCAAAGGCCATATCTAGCATATCTTCCTCACCATCTTCTTTTATTGGAAGCTTATCTAACCACTCTTCTTTGACATAAACATGGCAAGTTGCACAAGCCATTCCGCCACCACAATCAGCGTCAATTCCTGGAATATCATTTTGAACAGCTCCTTCCATAACTGTTAATCCATTTTGAACTTCAATTGAATGAACTTTGTTATCATGAGTAATGTAAGTAATTTTGGCCATCAAAATATATATAAGTGAGAAAAAAAATAGGGCAAGTATGTAAAACATACTCGCCCTATAAATTTAATTTAAACAGTAATTATCTGCTTCTTGCACCAGCTGAACTTACTGCAGCAGCCCAGATTACTAGACCAAATGCAATTTTGTTTATAAAGTCAGCTAAGTTATAAACCACGTTTAATGAGTTAGCATCTACACCACCTGTTAGGTAACCAAACACATAACCTAATGGGTAAATAGCCCAACCTACAGTTACAATCATTCTCATTGCACTGAACGCAGTTACTAGAGCTTTGTTTCCGCTCTTAGCAGCAGCTTTTCCAGCTTCACCAGAGAATACTTCATAAAGAATGTATACCCAACCTGCCATACCGATTACAAAACCAAGTGTAGCGTTGATGTATCCAGCTTCTCCTAAGTATCCACCGATTAACATTACTAATGATCCAATTAACAATCTCCAGAAAATTCCAGAACTTGCTTTTCTTACAGCTACTAGAATTAAGTAAAATTCTATCATCTGTAATGGCACAGTAATTAACCAGTCAATGTATCTATATACCGTTGGTGAGTCGCCTGTAGTCACCCATACATCTCTCATATACATGTAGTGGATGAAAGCAATACCAGTTACAAGACCTGCAACAGTTACTGACGTTTTCCAGCCAGGAGCAACAGTACTTCTTTCCATAAAGAAAAAAGCAGTAGCAGCCAACATACCCATTGAAATTACCCAAAAGGAAATCCCAACAAAGTCATCTTGAGCTAACATTGCGGTCGCTGCGTTTGCTACACTAGTCACACCAATTAAGGCTACAACTGTAAGAGCAAACAATTTAAGTTTTTTCATAAAAAACTCCCTCTTTAGTTAGTTTTTACTTTAGTTTATATAAACTAGGCTTAAGCTTCCCTAAGCCAAAGTTGTGCGTTAAATAGCAAATATATTAAGATTATAGAAGACTTAATTGTCATTAATTTACATTGATTTTACTTACTTTTTAAAATTAAATACAATTTTTAATTTAAAAACCAAAAAAAAGAGCAATATCGAATCAAGTTTTATGTCCAAAAAATTCAACGATATTTATCTAGAATCCATTCAAAATCCCGAAAAATTTTGGCAAGAAGCTTCAAACGACATTTTTTGGTTTAAAAAGCCAAATAAAATTTTAAATAAATCAAATCCTCCTTTTTATAAATGGTTTGAAGATGGAGTTACTAATACTTGTTACAATGCTCTAGATATCCACATTGATAAAGGTAGAGGTGGAAAAACATCATTAATTTACGACAGTCCTATTACTGGGAACAAAAGTAAATTTACTTACGATGAGCTAAAATCAAAGGTTTCTAAGTTTGCTGGAGCTCTGAAAGATCAAGGAGTTAATAAAGGCGATAGAGTAATAATCTATATGCCAATGATACCAGAGGCAGTTATCGCAATGCTTGCTTGTGGTAGAATAGGTGCAATTCATTCCGTTGTTTTTGGAGGTTTTGCATCCAATGAACTTGCTAGTAGGATTGATGATAGTAAAGCTAAACTTCTTGTGACAGCTTCATGTGGATTTGAACCTGGCAGAACTGTTGAATACAAGCCATTGGTTGATGAAGCAATCAAACAGGCTAAACATAAAATAAATAAGCTAATTTTATTTCAAAGAAAAGGTCATGAAGTTAAATTAAATTCACAAAATGAGATTAGTTGGGATGAGGCACTGACAAATGCAAAAGATACTGATTGTGTTGAGATGAATTCAAATGAATTTGCTTATATACTTTATACATCAGGTACTACGGGCACTCCAAAAGGAATTGTTAGAGATATTGGTGGTCATATAGTTGCATTGAAGTGGACAATGAAAAATATTTATAACATTAATGAAGAAGATATTTGGTGGTCTGCAAGTGATATTGGTTGGATTGTAGGTCACTCTTATATTGTTTATGCTCCTTTATTTAAAGGATGTACTACAGTACTGTTTGAAGGCAAACCAGTTGGAACTCCTGATGCTGGAGCATTCTGGAAAATTATTTCTGATTATAAAGTAAAATCTTTATTCACTGCTCCAACTGCATTTAGAGCAATTAAAAAAGAAGATCCAGAGGGTAAATTTTTTTCAAAATATGATCTAAGTAATTTTGAAAGTCTTTTTCTTGCAGGTGAAAGAGCTGACCCAGACACAATTAAATGGGCAGAGAGTCTATTAAAGGTCCCAGTAATTGATCATTGGTGGCAAACTGAAACTAGCTGGGCTATTAGCTCAAATTGTACTGGAATAGAAATGATGAAGACAAAATATGGATCAGCGTGTAAAGCAGTACCTGGATATGACGTTAAAATTATTAAATCAGATCAAACTTTAGCAAAACCAAATGAGATGGGTGATATTGTTGTTAAGCTTCCATTACCACCAGGAACATTTCCAACACTGTGGAATGCAGATCAAAGATATAAAGAAAACTATATGAGTAACTACAATGGTTATTATCAAACTTATGATGCAGGCCACATTGATGATGATGGATATATTTGGATAATGTCTAGAACTGATGACATCATAAATGTCGCTGGTCATAGATTATCCACAGGTGCAATTGAAGAAGTTTTATCAGAACATCAATCTGTAGCAGAATGTGCAGTCCTTGGAATAGCAGATAAGCTGAAGGGACAATTGCCAATTGGATTAGTTGTTTTAAAAGCAGGTGTAGATAAGAGTCACGATGATATTTCGAAAGAATGTATTAAAATGGTAAGAGAAAAAATTGGTCCAGTTGCAGCATTTAAGATTGCAATAGTAATTAAAAGACTTCCCAAAACAAGATCTGGTAAAATTTTAAGAGGAACAATTAGAAAAATTGCTGATAATGAGGATTATAAAATGCCACCTACAATTGATGATCCAGCAATACTAGATGAAATTAAAAGTGATCTCATTAAAAATAATATTCTTAAAAAATGATTAAAACTTATTTATTTCTTACTGCTGCAATTTTTTGTGAAGTAGCAGGCACAATGCTATTGCCTATATCCAATAATTTTACAAAATTTTTTCCAACATTAGCTTTAGCAATATTTTATTTAACTGCATTCTATTTATTAACATTTGTTGTAAATAAATTACCAATCGCAATCGTTTATGCTACTTGGAGTGGACTTGGAATATTTACTATAGCAATATTGGGTTATATTTTTTTTAAACAAACTTTAGCCTGGCAGGCAATAATTGGATTATTTTTAATTGTAGTAGGTGTAATTTTAGTTAATGCGTATAGTGTGAAGATATAATGAAGGCTTCAATTGTAATTGCTAATTATAATAGCGAAAAATTCATATCAGATTGTATAGATTCTATAAATTCTCAAAGTTATAAAAATTTTGAAATAATTTTTTTTGATGACAATTCTAATGATAATTCTATTTCAACAATACAAAAATATAAAAGCTCAAATATAAAAATCATCGAGAATAAAATTCAAACGAATTTTGGATGCTTAAATCAAATTAATGCGTTTAATAAAGCTATTGAAGTAAGTAGTGGAGAAATAATCTTCTTTTTAGATAGTGATGATTATTTTCATGAAAAAAAATTGGAAAAAATTATTAAACTTTTCACAGATGAAAAAAGCAAAAATATTATTTTTGATTACCCAATTATTTTAAAAAATGATCAAAAGATAAAGATTAAAAATAAAAAAAAATTTTTTAAAACTTATTGGGAATACATTCATCCAACTAGCTGTATCAGTATTAGAAAAAGTTTTGTTGAAGAAATTATAAATTCAATTTCAAGTAATGAATTTACAAATATATGGATGGATTTTAGAATTCATTTATATTCTAAATACATCAAAAAAAAAGATTATTTAATAACAGATGAAAACTTAACTTATTATAGACAAACAGAAAATAATATTTCTTCAAAATTTAAAAAATTTTCAATCAATTGGTGGAAAAGAAGAAATGAAGCTCATGATTATTTTTTTTCTATTGCAAAAAAAAATTCGATAAAAATAAATAAAAATTTTGATTTTTTAATAACAAAATTGATATATAGCATCATCAAATGAATAGAGTATTAATAATAGGTAAAAGAGGTTTTATTGGTCAAAATCTTTTTAAACATTTAAAAAAAACTAACAAGGTTTCACACATAAGTTTTAAAAAATTAAAGATTATAAAAAAAAAGATTAATGATTTTGATTATATTATTAATACCTCTATAGATAAAGATTATATATTCAAAAAATACAACAGTAAAAAAGATAACGACCTTACAATATCAAAAATTTTAAATGATAAATCAAAATATATTCTTCTTAGTTCACGTAAAGTCTATCAATCAAAAGAAAATATCAAAGAATATAGTAAACTAAGTCCAAAATCTAATTATTCTAAAAATAAATTAATTACTGAAAAAAAATTACAAAAAATATTAAAAAAAAATTTAATTATTTTAAGAATCTCAAATATTATTGGTGATAGAAAATTCATTAAAAGTATTCATAAAACATTTATAGATATTTTGTTTTCTGACATCAAAAAAGGGGTTGTAACTGATAATAAAAAGAATTTTAAAGATTTTATAAGCATAGAAAAATTTTGTGAAATTATTGAAAAAATTTTAGAAAAAAAAATAACGGGTATCTATAATGTTTCGATAGGAAAGAAAATTTACCTTAACGATTTAATAAGTTGGATAAATAAATATAATCGAGTAAATATAACATTTAAAAACCAACCTAATAAATTAGATGATTGTTTTTATCTTAATAATCAAAAATTAATGAAAAAAATTAAAATAAAAAATTCTATTAAAGATCTTAAAGATTATTGTTTAAAATTAAGTAAAAAAAAATTCACTTAGTTATTAAATACCATTGGTCTTCCTGTTGGATCACCCAAAATTTTTCCATCTTTCATCTTTATTTTACCACCAATTATTGTTGCCATTGGAGTACCCTTAAATTCCATCCCATTAAACGGTGACCAGCCGCATTTGCTCTCAATATTTTCATTTTTTATTAAAATTTTTTTATTCATATCTACAATTGTAAAATCAGCATCAAAATCCTCTTTTATGTATCCTTTAAATTTAATTCCAAAAATTTTGACAGGATTTTCACAAATTAAATTTATTAGTTGCTCAAGAGATAATTTACTTTCATTAACATGATTTAACATAACTGGCATAAGTGTTTGAACACCTGGCATTCCTGAAGGTGAGTTTGGATATTCTTTATCTTTATTCACTTTTAAGTGTGGAGCATGATCTGATCCAATAGTATCATTTAAATTATTTTTTACTGCATACCATAATCTATCGAAATGAGATTTGTCTCTAATAGGAGGATTCATTTGTGCGTATGTTCCAAGTTTGTCATAACAATCTGGTGCATAGATTGTTAAATGTTGTGGAGTAATTTCAAAAGTAATATTTCCTTTGTGTTGAGATAAAAAATCTATCTCTTGTTTTGTTGTAATATGAAGTACATGAGCTTTCTTATTATATTTTTCAGCAAGTCTAACAATTCTTCTTGTTGAGGACATTGCACATTCCTCACTTCTCCAAATAGGATGTGAGTGTACATCTCCATTTTTGATTAATTTTTTATTCTTATTTAAAACTTCCTCATCTTCTGAGTGAACCGCAACAACTTTTGAACTATTTTGAAATACCTTATCAATATCTTTTTCATCTGCTACTAAGAGATTACCAGTTGAAGAGCCAGCAAATAATTTTATACCACAACATCCCTCTAAATCTTTTAATTCTGCTAATTGATTTATGTTATCTGCTGTAGCTCCAAAATAAAAAGCGTAATTACAAAACATTCTATTTTTTGCAAGATCTAATTTTCTTTGAAATTCTTTAATATTTGAAGTTGGTGGATTAGTATTTGGCATTTCAAATACTGATGTAATACCTCCAGCTATTGCTGCTCTACTTCCAGAATGAAGATCCTCTGTATCAGTCGAACCTGGTTCTCTAAAATGAGTTTGAGTATCTATACATCCCGGCAAAACTGTTTGATTTTCTGCATTATAAACTTCTTTTGCATCTTCTGATATCTTGCCAATTTTTAATATTTTGCCATCTTTAACAGCAATATCTTTAACTTCTAACTTTCCATCAATATAACATTGACCATTTTTGATTATTAGATCTAACATTTATGAAAAAAGTTATTATATTAAAATTCAGTATCAATCAAATATGAATAATAGTGTTTATATATTAGAAGATAGAGCCATTCTTTACGTTAATGGAGAGAATGTCAAAGATTTCTTGCAAAATTTAATAAGCAATGACATCAATAAGGTCACAGATAATTTGAGTTGCTTTGCTTCTTTGCTAACACCTCAGGGAAAATTTCTTTATGAATTTATAATTGTAAAACATAAAAAAGGGTATTTTATTGATTGTGAAAAATCACAAGCAGAAAACCTTTTTAAACAATTAAATACATATAAGATAAGGTCAAAAGTAGAAATATTGAATTTAAGTAATGAATTTGTTGTTGCAAGTTTTAGTCATGAAAAATTTTCATCTATAGAAGGTTCGCAGGATGTACTGGGATATACTTTAAAATATCGAGAGGATCCTATCATTCTCGATCCAAGAAATAAAAATTTAGGAGCTAGATTAATCATTAATTTAGAAAAACTTTATCTATCATTAAAAAAGTTAGATCTTAAAAATGATAAATTAGATAACTATTATGACAAATGTCATAAACTTGGAATTGTACCAAAAAACTTAAATCAATTACAAAATAAAATATTTGGTATTGAATGTAATTATGAAGAGCTTAATGGTATAGATTTTAAAAAAGGTTGTTATGTTGGTCAAGAAAACACAGCGAGAATTA
>CACDMG010000023.1 GCA_902553845.1 uncultured Pelagibacteraceae bacterium | reverse complement strand
AGTTTTTACAACATAAATTATATTTAATCATAATTATTATTTAATCTCATGTTTATAAAATTCAACATACTAACTTCTATAATCTGCATTAATTTCAATATATTTTTTTGTAAAGTCCATTGTATAAGCTGTAAAATTTTTTGAACCTGAAAATATATCTATATTAATCTCTATATTATCATTTTGCATATATTCCGATGCTAATGTTTCATCATAATTGCTATAAATTTTACCATTATGAATTATGATATTTTCTCCAAATTTAATTGATAATCTTTTTAGATTTATGACTGTCTCTGTTTTTCCGATTGCCATTATTATTCTCCCCCAATTTGGATCTTCGCCAGCAATAGCAGTTTTAACCAAAGGGGAATTAGCAATAGAAAATGCTATCATCTTTGCCTCTTGTTCTGTCTTACATTTATTAACATTAATAGTTATAAATTTCGAAGCCCCTTCACCATCTGCAACAACTCTTTTTGCTAAATTTAATAAAACTTTATTAAGAGCTTCATCAAATTCATTAATTTTTTCACTATTTACGCTATCTACTTTTACATGTTTTACCTTGGATGTAGAAAATATTGTTACCATATCATTTGTGCTCGTATCACCATCACAAGTTATGGCATGAAATGTGTTAGATAAATTTTTTTTTAAAAGTTTTTTAAGTATTTCATTTGATATATCTGCATCAGTAAAAACATAAGCTAATGTTGTCGCCATATTTGGCTGTATCATTCCCGAACCTTTAGCTATTCCGTAAATTTTAACTTCTGCATTACCAATTTTACAAATTTCCATTGACATCTTAGGCTGAGTATCTGTAGTCATAATTCCAAGTGCTGCTTTCATCCAAATATACTTATTTTGTGTATATTTTATATTTTCAATTAATTCAGGTATTTTATCTTTAATTTTTTCCTCTGGAAATTTTTCTCCAATGGTACCTGTGCAACCAAAAATAATATTTTTTGGTTTTATTTTTACTGGGTGTTCCTCATCTTCTTTTTGTTTATTTGTTAATTGCTTAGATAAAAGATCAGCAATTTTTTCCATACTCTTATAACCTGACTCTCCAGTAAATGAATTGGCATTTTTAGTATTAACCATTAATGAAAAAATTTTTTTTGTTTTCTGATTAATATTCCATCTTATATTTTCTGATGGAATTTTAGAATTCGTATAAACAGAAGCAAAATTGGCTCCATCTCTAAAATAAAACATTACAAGATCATCCCTTTTGGAGTTGTATAAATTTGCTGATACCGATGAAATTGAAACACCATCTATATGATCCAAATCTTGAAATTGGTTCATTTTCCTGTTTTTAGTTTTTGAGGACAAGAAATTAGTAAAATTAATTCCCATGGTATTTAAAAAATTTATTTAATAGTTATATTAAAGGTTATAATTAAATAATATATCAAAAATGTATGTTTAATCCTCTTAGTTTTATAACAAAATTCGTCAAATCTTCTAACCAAAAAGAATTGGATAGGATAAATAAAATTGTAATTAAGATAAATTCCCATGAAAAAGATACATCAATTTTAAAAAATGAAGATTTTCCAAAAAAAACATTAGAATTTAAAGAACGGATCAAAAATGGTGAGGATTTAAATAAAATTTTACCAGAAGCTTTTGCGCTAGTACGAGAAGCATCAAAAAGAACTAGAGAAGAGCGTCATTATGATGTTCAGTTAATAGGTGGTGTAGTGTTACATGAGTCTAAAATTGCTGAAATGAGAACGGGTGAGGGTAAAACTTTAACTATTGCTTTAGCTGCTTATCTAAACGCACTTTATGAAAAAGGTGTGCATATTGTAACTGTAAATGATTATCTTGCTAAAAGGGACTCTATTGAGATGGGTCAGATATACAATTTTTTAGGTTTATCGTCTGGATACATAAATAATGATCAAAATGATAATGAAAGAAGAAAAAATTATAATTGTGATATCACTTATGCAACTAATTCAGAGTTAGGGTTCGACTATTTAAGAGATAATATGAAATATTCAAAAAAGGAAATGGTTCAAAGGGATCATTATTTTTCAATTGTTGATGAAATAGACTCATGTTTAATTGATGAAGCAAGGACACCTTTGGTAATTTCTGGAGCTGCTGAGGATAAAACAAATCAATATTTAGCAATAGACAAGCTTGTTAAAAAATTAAATGAAAAAGATTATGAAATAGACGAAAAAGATAAAAATATTTTACTAACAAATGAAGGCATAAATAACGTTGAAAAAATATTTTCAAATGCGGGTATTCTAAAAAATAACAATTTTTATGATCCAGAAAATTTACATTTGGTGCATCACGTTAATCAATCTTTAAAGGCCAATCATTTATTTGAGAAAGGAAAGGACTACATAATTCAAGAAAATGGCATTAAAATTATAGATGAATTAACAGGGAGAATTTTAGAAGGTAGAAGGTTTAGTGATGGCCTGCACCAAGCTTTAGAAGCAAAAGAAAAAATACAAATCCAAGCTGAGAATCAAACTTTAGCATCAATCACTTATCAAAATTACTTTAAACTTTATAAAAAGATTTCAGGTTGTACTGGTACTGCGGCCACAGAGGCTGAAGAATTTTTTGAGATATATAATTTACCAGTTGTAGTAATTCCAACAAATAAAAATATGATAAGAAAAGATTATAATGATCAAATCTTTAGAACCGAAAAAGAAAAAAATAATGCTATCGTTGAAAAAATAAAGGAATTAAATAAAATTGGGCAACCACTCTTAGTTTTTACATCTAGTATTAATAAGTCTGAAATTTATTCACAATTGCTGAATAAACAAAATATTAAGCACGTCGTTTTGAACGCCAAAAATCACGAAAATGAGGCAGAAATAATTGCTAATGCAGGTAAAGAGGGATCTGTAATTATTACCACAAGTATTTCTGGTAGAGGTGTAGATATTCAATTAGGTGGAAAAAAAGGTTCAATTGAAAGTGATCAACTTAAAAAAAATAAGGAAAAGATCAAATCACTTGGTGGTTTATTTGTAATTGGAACTGAAAGAATGGAGTCTAGAAGAGTTGATAACCAAGCAAGAGGAAGGTCTGGCAGACAAGGAGACGAAGGAAGTTCTATTTTTTATGTAAGTTTAGAAGATGATCTAATGAGAATTTTTGGCTCAGATTCTATGAATAATATGTTAGAAAAACTTGGTTTAAAAGATGGAGAAAGTATAGATCATCCTTGGATTAATAAAGCCCTAGAAAGAGCTCAACAAAAAGTAGAGGCTAGAAATTTTGATATAAGAAAAACGCTCATAAAATTTGATAATGTCCTAAATGATCAAAGACATGTAATCTTTTCTCAAAGAAAAGAAGCGATGAATAGTGATCAAATTTTTGAATATTCTGAAAAATTTTTAAATGAAATTATAGAAGAAATAATTAAATTGAAAATACTTAAATTATCTAACCCTAAAAATAATGAATTCAATAATAGATTAAAAATTCTAGTAGGTAAAAATTTTGACGAAAGTCAATTTAATGATTTGCTTTCATCTAAAGAGGACGAACTTAAAAGTAAAATAACTAATCAATTTAAACTTTCTAGAAACGAAAGGTCAAAGCTTTTAGGGGAGAGTCAATCAGCAGAAATCGAAAAAAGAATCCTCCTTCAGGCAATAGATTTAAATTGGAAATCACATATTCAATATCTAGAACAACTACGCCAAGTTATTGGTCTAAGGTCTTATGGACAAAGAGATCCCTTGGTAGAATATAAAAAAGAGTCCTTTGATTTATTTTCAAAATTGTTAGAAAAGTTAAAGGTAGATTATATAACTATATTAATGAACTTGAAGGTTGTTGAACAAACAATTGAAAAAAATAAAGATAATTTAGAAAAGGAAAAAAATACTAAGCATCCTGAAAAAAAAATGGGAAGAAATGAACCTTGCTATTGTGGTTCAGGAAAAAAATATAAACACTGCTGCGGTGCTTTATGATAAAATAAAAAAAGATATAAAAGCAACAGTAATCAAAAGAGATATTAAAAATAATTTTTTATTTGATTTTATTATTTGATTAAACTTATCTTTTTGGGTTTTTAATGAACTCAAATCTTCTAAATTATTCATAAATCCTTTACTTCTTCCGATTTTTAAAAACTTATTCTTTCTTTCGTTATAAATTTCATCAGGTGTCAAAGTTTTAAAATATTTCAAATTTTTTAATATTGACTCTTTGATATTATTTAAAATCATTTCTTTATCTCTATGGGCACCTCCTAAAGGTTCTTCAATAATTTCATCAATGATCTCAGATTGTAATAAATCTTTTGCGGAAAGTTTCATAGCTTTAGCAGCATCAAGCATTTTTTTTGGATCTCTCCATAGTATTGTTGCGCACCCTTCAGGAGATATAACAGAATAAATAGCATTCTCTAACATAATTACTTTGTTAGAAGATGCTAAAGCAATTGCTCCTCCAGACCCACCTTCGCCAATAATTATTGATAAAGTTGGAACTTTTAATTTCATGCAACACTCAATAGACCTGGCAATTGCCTCAGCTTGCCCTCTTTCTTCAGCTCCAACACCTGGATAAGCGCCTGGAGTGTCAATAAAAGAAATAACTGGAATATTAAATTTATTTGCTAGTTCCATGAGTCTAATTGTTTTTCTGTAGCCCTCCGGTCTCATCATTCCAAAGTTTCTCTTTATTCTATTATCTAAATCTTCACCTTTTTCCTGTCCTATAACTAAAACTGATTCACCATTAAATTTTGCAAAACCTGTCAAAACAGATTCATCTTCTCCGAAATATCTATCTCCTGATAAAGGTATAAAATCTTCAAAAAGATTTTCGATAAAAAATTTTGACTTAGGTCTATCCTCATGTCTTGCCACCATTGTGGTTTGCCATGGATCGAGATTTGAGTAAATTTCTTTTAATTTTTCATCCAATTCATCTTGCGTTTTTGAAATCTTTTGTGTGTCTACTTCAGAAAGACCAGTTTGATTATATGGATCTTTTAATTTTTCAAGTTGGTCCTCTAAATCTTTTACTTCAGTTTCAAAATTAAGATAATTTTTCATTTAATATATATTTGATTAATTATGAAAAATGACAACAAAATGTCAATGCTACTATTAATTATTTGACTTAGTTTTACAGGGGTTTTAGAAAAGAAAAAATGAGTAAAAATTATCAACAGATTAACAACTTACAAGTTTCAAATGTATTATTAAAATTTGTTAATGAAGAACTACTAGAAAATACTGGTATTGGTCCAGAAAAATTCTGGTCTGGATTTGATAAATCAGTCCATGAACTTTCAACCAAAAATAAAGAATTACTTAAAATTCGTGAAGATTTGCAAAAAAGATTGACGACTGGCATACCAAAAATAAAGGAAATGATGTTCAAATTGATGAATATAAAAAATTTTTAAAAGAAATAAAATATTTAAAAGATGAAGGACCTGACTTTAAAATTGAAACAAATAACGTCGATGATGAAATTGCAAAAATAGCTGGTCCTCAACTAGTTGTTCCAATCATGAATGCGAGATATGCCTTAAATGCTGCTAATGCACGTTGGGTAAGTTTGTATGATAGTCTTTATGGTACAAACATTATAGAGTCTGAAGAAGGAGGAAGTGAGAGATATGATCCAAATCGTGGTCAAGAGGTAATAAAATTTGTAAGAGAATTTTTTGATAAGTTTATTCCAATTGAAGGAACAAGTTGGAAAAATATTGCTGGCTTAAAAGTAAAAGATAAAGATTTAATAATATTAAAAGATGATTATGAATATAAGTTAAAAGATCCGAATAAATTCATAGGTCATAGAGGTGATGCAAACAAACCTGGGGCTATAATACTAAAAAATAATAATCTTCACTTTGAAATAATTATCAACCCTAGAGCATTCAGTGCTGCTCACGATATAGCAGGAATAAGCGATGTAATAGCTGAGTCTGCAGTTTCAACTATTTGTGATAACGAGGATAGTGTTGCTGCTGTAGATGCTGAGGATAAGGTAGTTTGTTATAGAAATTGGTTGGGATTAATGAAAGGTGATTTAAAAATTCAATTTGAAAAAAACGGTAAAAATTTGGAAAGAAAATTAAATCCTGACAGAAGTTATATTTCGAAAGATGGTAAAGGTTTAAAACTTCATGGGAGAAGCTTATTATTAATAAGAAATGTTGGTCATTTAATGACAAACCCTTCTATTCTTTTAAAAGATGGTAGTGAAGTCCCTGAAGGTATTATGGATGCATTTATTACTACAGCTGCTGCATTGCATGACTTGAAAAAAAAAAGAAATTCAAGAACTGGATCTATTTATATTGTAAAACCAAAAATGCATGGTCCAGATGAATGTGCCTTTACTAACTTAATTTTTACTAAAGTTGAAGAAGTATTAGGATTGAATAAGCATACTTTAAAATGCGGAATTATGGATGAAGAAAGAAGAACCTCATCTAATTTGAAAGAATGTATCAGAGCTTTAAAAAATAGAGTTTTTTTTATAAATACGGGTTTTCTTGATCGTACAGGTGATGAAATGCATACTTCAATGGAAGCTGGCCCAATGATTAAAAAGGGAGATATGAAGTCCTCTAAATGGATACAAGCATATGAAAATAATAATGTTGATTTAGGTTTAAGATGTGGTTTCTCAGGTAAGGCACAAATTGGTAAAGGTATGTGGGCTGCTCCAGATGAAATGAAAAAAATGATAGAAGAGAAGATAGGACATCTTAAAGCTGGTGCTAATTGTGCATGGGTCCCTTCTCCAACAGCTGCATCATTGCATGCCCTTCATTATCATCAAGTTAATGTGTTTGATGTGCAAAAAAAATTGACTACTAGATCTGCAGCAAAATTGGATGATCTATTAACTATACCTGTAGCAAATAGACCTAATTGGTCAGTTGACGAAATTAATTCAGAAATTTCAAATTCGGCACAAACTTTATTGGGATATGTTGTAAGATGGGTTGATCAAGGTGTTGGTTGCTCAAAAGTTCCTGACATAAGTAATACTTTTCTTATGGAAGACCGTGCAACGCTTAGAATTTCATCTCAACACATTGCAAATTGGTTACATCATGGAGTTACAACAAAAATCCAAGTTATGGAAATAATGAAACAAATGGCTAAAATTGTAGATAAACAAAACGAGGGTGATAAGAAATATGTAAAAATGAGTAATGATTTTGATAATTCATTAGCATTTAAAACCGCTTGTGATTTGATTTTTAAGGGTAGGGAACAACCATCAGGATATACTGAACCTCTTCTTCATTTGAATAGGCTAGAAAAAAAAACTAGTCAGAATTAGAATTTAATTTTGATCTATTTTTGAAAGCAGAAAATAGTGTCCCATCATCTAAATTTTCAGGAGAATATCCTATTGGCATTCCTCTAGCCAACTTTGTTACATTAACTTTTGAATTTTTAAGACTATCACGAATATAATAGGCAGTAGTTTGTCCTTCAACAGTTTCGGATAGAGCTAAAATAACCTCTTCAATTTTATCTTTCTTAACTCGTTCTACTAATGAGTTAATCAACAAATCTTCTTTTCTATTTCCAACTGAAGATATAGTTCCTCCAAGAATATGATAGTATCCCTTAAAAATATTTGAATTTTCAATAGACCATTGATCTGCTATATCCTCAACAACACAAATTTTATTAAATTTTTCTTTTATATTCTCACAATTTACACATCCATAAGAGCTTGATTTTAAAGATCCACATGAATTACACCTCATAACGTTTTTATAAACTTGTGCCAACGTGTTAGCCATTGGTTTTACTAATTCATCTTTATTATTAATTAATTTTAAAACTATTCGCTTTGCGCTTACAGGCCCCAATCCTGGAAGTTTAGCAATTAATTTTATTAATTCATCAATCTCATTGATATTTTGCATTATTTAAAGCGGCCACTTAAATCCTGGAATTCCAAGTCCACCTGTTGCTTTTGAAATTTCCTCTTTAGTTTTTGTTTTTAATTTATTTTTTGCATTAGAAAAAGCTGCAACAATTAAATCTTCTATAATCGACTTATCCTCTTTAAGAATTTCATCTGAAATTTCAATTTTTTGAACTTCTCCCTCACCATCTAAAATTATTTTAACTGAATTCGATCCAGAAATTCCCTCGACCCTAATTTTTTTAATATTTTCTTGGCTCTCTTTCATTTTAGTCTCAAGCTCTTTAGCTTTATCTAAAATTTTCGAAAAATCTGTCATTTATTTATATTTACTCCTCAATCTTAATAT
>CACDMG010000022.1 GCA_902553845.1 uncultured Pelagibacteraceae bacterium | reverse complement strand
TAATAAATTTCATTTATAAATTTTTCTTCTTGAATAGTGAATGATTCGATCATACTTTTAATTTCTTTAAGTTTAACAATATTTACTTTATTTAAATCTGAAGATTTTATTAAAGATCTAATAAGCTTAAAAAATGCCTTATTGAATCCCTCATCTAATACTTGATTTTTGTTAAAATCTTTTTCAAATGGCTTTGAAATTTCAATATTTGTAATTTCAAATGCTTTGGAATGCACTTTAGTTGTGGAAAAAAAAAATAAAAATAAAGAAAGAATCCAAAAAAATATATATAAATTTTTTAAATAATACATTGTAATTTTATGTCTCATTCTAATGAATAAAAATCTCTTTACCTACAAAAAAAGTGGCGTCAATATTAATGCAGCTGACAAATTTGTAAGTTTCATATCTAATATTTCATCAAAAAAAAGAGGCAAGAAAAAGTTGAATAATATAGGTGGTTTTGGTTCTATCTCAAATATACCAAAAAATATTAGAAATCCTAAAATAGTTGCTTGTACAGATGGTGTTGGTACTAAAATAGAAATTGCAAATTTTTTAAATAAATTCAATACAATTGGAATTGATTTGGTTGCCATGAGCGTTAATGACTTAATAGTTCAAGGAGCAAAACCTCTTTTATTTTTAGATTACATATCTATTAATAAAATTGATTTAAAGAAACTTAAATCTTTGATTAAAGGCATTGTCAAAGGTTGTGAAATATCTGAATGCGAATTAGTCGGGGGGGAAACCGCAGAAATGCCAGGAACATATGAAAGAGGTAAATTTGATATTGCAGGTTTTGCAGTGGGAGTTGTTGATGAAAAGAAAATACTCAATAAAAGTCAAATTAAAAAAGGTGATATCATTTTAGCTGTACCATCAAGTGGATTACACTCTAATGGCTTTTCTCTCATAAGATATATAATTAAAAAAAAAAAAATAAATATTCATAAAAATAATTTTTTAAAAAAAGAATTAATAAAACCAACAAAAATTTATGTGAAAGAAGTGTTAAATCTAATCAATAATAAATTGCTCAATGGCTGTGCAAATATAACGGGAGGAGGATTAGCAGATAATATGAAAAGAGTTATTCCTGATAATTTGTGTGCAGAGATTAATTTGAATAAAATTCGAACAACTAAAATTTTTAAATGGTTAAAATCTGAGGGTTTAAGTGATAAAGAAATGTTGAAAACTTTTAATTGTGGAATTGGTTTCTGTTTAATTATAAATCCTAAAAATATTCAAAAAGTTAAGAAATATTTTTCAAAAGATTTTAAACCTTATGAAATTGGAAAAATTGTAAAAGATTCAAAAAAAATAAAACTTAAAAATGAAGTTAAATGGTTTTAATAAAATAAAGACAGCGGTTTTTATATCAGGAAATGGAACTAATCTAAGAAGTTTAATTAAATATTCTTTATTAAGAAATTCAAAATTTTCAATCAATTTAATTATTAGTAATAATTACAAAGCGAAAGGTCTTCAATATGGAAATAGATTTAAAATAAAAAAAAAGATCATAAACTATAAAAATGTTAAAAAAGCAGAAAAAGAAATTAATAAAAGTTTAAAAGAAAATAAAATTCAGCTTATTTGTCTCGCTGGATTCATGAAAATTTTAACAAAAAATTTTATCAAAAAATTTAAAGGTAAAATTGTTAATATTCATCCTTCTTTATTACCAAAATATAAAGGTTTAAATACCCATAAACGGGCAATAGAAAATGGTGAAAAATTCTCAGGTTGTACTGTACATTTTGTAAATTCAAAACTTGATTCAGGTAAAATTATAATTCAAAAAAAAATTAGAATATATAAAAAAGATACTCCTAATACTTTGTCAAAAAAAATATTAAAACAAGAGCATATTTTATACCCAAAAGCTTTGACTAAGATTATTTCTAATTACTAAAAAAAAAATCAATTTCTATTTTAGCATTTTCAACACTATCCGACCCATGTACAGAATTTTTATCAATTGAAATACCATATTTTTTTCTGATTGTTCCTTCCTTAGCATCTTTCGGATTAGTCGCGCCCATTAAATTTCTATTTCCTAATACAGCATTTTCTTTTTCAAGAACCATTACTACAATCGGTCCAGATGAAAGATAATCACACAAATCATTATAAAACGGCTTTGCCTCATGAACCTTATAAAATTTCTCAGCTTCATTTTTTTCAATTTGAATTTTTTTTTCTTTTAAAATTACAAAACCATTGTTTTTAAACATTTCTTTAATTTCACCCTCTAATTTTCTTTCGACTGCATCAGGTTTTATAATTGATAAAGTTTGTTCAATCTTACTCATAGTAATCCTCTATTAGTTTATTTAATAATCTTACACCGTAACCAGTTGCCCCGCCTGAATTTAATGCTCCTCCATATTTTGAGAAAGCCATACCAGCTATATCTAAATGAGCCCATGGTGTTTTATTTAATATAAATCTTTGTAAAAATTGTGCAGCAGTAGTAGACCCTGCTCCACCAACATAATTTATATTTTGCATGTCAGCATTTTTTGAGTCAATTAATTTGTCATAATTTTTGCTCAATGGCATTCTCCAAACTTTTTCTTCAACATTTTTACCAGCATTAATTATTTGTTTAGATAATTTATCGTCATTAGAAAATAATCCTGCGTACTCAGAACCTAATGAAACAATAATCGCGCCTGTTAATGTGGCCAGATCTACAATAAATTTAGGTTTAAATTTTTGTTCGGTATAAGTTAGCGCATCAGCTAGTACTAGTCTTCCTTCAGCGTCTGTATTTAAAATTTCTACAGTTTTTCCACTATAAGATTTTACAATATCACCAGGTCTTTGTGCATTTCCACCAGGCATATTTTCAACAAGTCCAACGACACCTACGGCATTTATTTTTGCTTTTCTTAAAGCTAAACTTTTCATTAATCCAACTACAACTGCGGAACCAGCCATATCGTAAGTCATGTCCTCCATAAATTTAGCAGGTTTTAAAGAAATTCCCCCAGTATCAAAACAAACACCTTTGCCAACAAAAGCTAGAGGTTTAGATTTATTATTTAATCCATTCCACTCCATTGTTACTAAGTAAGAACCTCTAATGCTACCTTGTCCAACACCAAGTAAAGTGTTCATTCCTAGTTTTTTTAATTTCTTCTCATCATAAATATTAACTCTTATCCCAACTTTCCTTAATGAATTTAATCTTTTGGCGTATTCATCTGGATGTAAGATATTTCCAGGTTCAGATACTAGATCTCTGGTATAAAATGTTCCTTCCTCTAATGCTCTAAATTTAATTTGATCTTTAGAAGATGTTTTATTTTTACCAGTTACAATTATTTGAATATTAATTTTATTTTTTTTTGTTTTATATTTATCAAATATATAAGATTTTAATTTTAAACCATGTAAAAAACACCCAATTATATTTTTTAATTCAATTGGTATAGTATCTGAATTTAGATTATATTTACTTTGTTTTAAATCCTTAAATTGATCGTAGAATTTTGCACCTAAATTCTCAGCTTCAGAGTTTGAAAGATTTTTTTTTATAGATACCAGTATAATTTTTTTCTCTGAATTTAAATCAAAAGTTATAATTTTTTTTTTTAAATCTTTTGTTTTTAATAAATCAGAAATAAATGAATATTCTGAGCTTGAAACATGTTTTTTTAAAGACGAAATACTGAATTTTTCATCAACAAATAGTACAAGATTACCCTTTACGTTTTTTGAACCAATATTTTTATAATTAATTTGAACAGTCATAAATTTTAAATTCAATGTATTCGAGATAAGTGTTATATATTTAGTACAAAAATATTTTCAATGAAAAAATTAATATTTAGAAAATTTACTCGAGATACTTTAGCCTTTTTTGCTACTTCTACTCTAATTATGGGGTTAATTGTTTGGACTCTACAGGCAGTAAACTATTTTGACTTTGTCACTCAAGATGGGCACGGGTTAAAAGTATATTTTCTATATACATTTTTTAACTTTCCAAAAATCATTCATAGAATTTTACCTTTCATATTCTTTATATCTCTTTTTTACATGATCATAAGTTATGAAGCAAAAAATGAGCTTTCAATTTTTTGGGTCAATGGAATTAGTAAAAAATATTTTGCAAAAAAAATAATTTCTTTATCTATATTTTTAATGTTAATTCAAATTATTTTAGGTAGCTACTTATCTCCTTTTAGCCAATTTCAAGCAAGAAAATACTTGAAAGAGTCAAATATTGATTTTTTTACCTCACTTATAAAAGAGGGAAAATTTATAAATGCTGTGAAAGGTTTAACTATATTCATTGATAAAAAAAATATTGATGGATCTTATTCTGACATTTTTTTAGATGACTCAACTAAAAATAATCCAAAAATGATATATGCCAAAAAGGGTGTGTTAATTGATAATAACAAACAAAAAATTTTCAGACTTTACTCTGGAAAAGTAATAAATAATGAAAAAACAAAAATAAATATATTTGAATTTGATCAGATAAATTTCAGTCTTGCAGATTTTTCTTCCAACACGATTGTAGTTCCAAAAGTGCAAGAGATTAGCTCTTTTCAATTAATTAATTGTTTATTTTCTCTAAATAAAAATAAAGTTAAAAATTTTTTATGTGAAACTTCCCTTTTTGATGAAATCAAACAAGAACTATTAAAAAGATTTTATAAGCCTTTGTATATACCTTTGTTAACAATTTTATGTTGCTTTTTAATTATCAGGTCAAAAAATAATGTTAATTATAAAAAAAACATTAGAAGAGTTTTCATCTTTACTTTTTTGATACTAATTTTATCTGAAACCTCATTGCGTTATTCTACAATCTCTAATTTATCTTTTACTTTTTATTTAATAATTCCATGGTTATTATTTTTTATCGCCTATCTTTTATTTAACAGAGTAACAAAATATGTTTAAGATTTATCAAAAATATATAATTAGTAATTTTATTTTAAAATTTTTGAATATAAGTATTATCTTTTTTTGTTTAACAATTATTCTCGGACTTTTAGAGGAAATTTCTTTTTTTAAAAATTTAAATGTAAGTTCTTTGTATCCTTATTTTTTAACTATTTTAAATGCTCCAATTACATTATTTGAAATCTTTCCTTTCATATTTCTTTTAACTGCACAATTTTTATTTTATGATTTTTTTAAAAAAGAAGAATTAAATCTTTTAAAGAAAAATGGATTAAGTAATCTCAAAATTATAAAATTATTATTTCTAATTTCTTTATCAATGGGAATTTTTACTGTTTTAATATATTATAATTTAGCATCTAAACTCAAATTTCATTATACAAGCATCAAAAACGATTTCTCAAATGATAATAAATATCTTGCTATGGTCACTGACAGCGGTTTATGGATTAAAGATGAAATAAATGACTCAATTTTAATTATAAAATCACAATATATTGAAGATAATTACTTGATAAAAAATATGATAAATGAATTTAATTCTAACTTTGAATTAAAACGAACAATTCAATCAAATAAAATAGATATTGAAAATAATACTTGGATTATCCAAAATCCTATAATTACTGAAAAAAATATTACAAAAAAAGAAATTAAAGAGATTAAGTTAAATACAAATTTTAATTTTGATAGAATAAATAAATTATTTTCAAATATATCGACTTTAAATCTTTTTGAGCTTTTTGATTTAAAAAAAGATTATGAAAATCTAGGTTATTCTTCGGATGAAATAATGATTCACTTGTTAAAACTTTTTTCTATGCCAATATTCTATGGACTTTTAACGATTCTATCATCAATAATAATGTTTAATTTCAAAAAAGATAAATCGCTTTTATTTCATGTCATTCTTGGTATTTTAATGTCTGTCATTATTTATTATATGAATTTCATGTTTAATTCTCTTGGAAATAATGGAAAAATACCAGTTTATTTATCTATTTTTTTTCCTATTTTGTTTATTTCGATAATTTCGATTATAGGTTTAGTTAGAATTAATGAAAAATAATATTTTAATACTAATAATCTTTTTAATTTTGAGCTCCAAGTCTATTGCTGAGTCTTTTAAATTTGATACATCAAACATAGAAATTAAAGATAATGGTAACCTTATTTTAGCAGAAAAAGGAAAGGCTACTTCTTTAGATAACGATTTGGAGATAGAAGCTAATAAATTTGAATATTTAAAAGAATTAGATCTATTAAAAGCTTATGGTAATGGATTAGCTTTTATTTTATCACAAAACTTAAAAATTCAATTTGATGAAATGATAATTGATCAAAAATCATCTTTAATTACAGCAACAGGAAATATCCAAATATTTGAAACTAAAAAAAATCTTTCAATTCAAACAAATAAAATAAATTTTAATAGGAAAGATAACTCTATAAGTTCAAACATTAGTTCGACTTTAATTGATAAAAACAAAAATGTTTTTAATGTTGATAGTTTCTTTTATGAAACAAATAAAAATATCTTAAGAATCGAAAATGCAAAATTCACTGATATAGAGGGAAATAATTTTGATACAACACTTGCTTATATTAATACAAAAACTAATAAACTTTTTGGTAAAGATGTAAGTATAAATCTTAACAATAAATCATTTAACAAAGATAATGAACCAAGATTAAAAGGAGTTAGCTTAATCAATGATGAGGAAAATACAGATATTACAAAGGGAGTATTTACAACCTGTAAGCGAAGAAATGGTAAATGTCCACCATGGCAACTATCAGCAGAAAAAATAAATCACGATAAAAAGAAAAAAATAATTAATTATAAAAATGCATGGCTTAAAGTTTATGATTTTCCAATAATTTATTTTCCTAAATTTTTCCATCCTGATCCAACTGTAAAAAGAAAATCTGGATTTTTAATACCTACTATTAAAAATTCACCAAACTCAAGTAATTATCTTAACGTTCCATACTTTTTAGCGCTAGCTGAAAATAAAGATTTTACTTTTTCTCCACGTTTCTATTCTGATGATAAATTTCTTTTACAAACAGAGTATAGACAAAAAAATTTGAATAGTTCTCAAATATCAGATTTTAGTTTTTTTAAAGAAAAAAATAATAGTACTAAAAGTCATTTATTTTACGAGTTTGATAAAGAGTTATATACTAAAAATTTCAATGAAAGTAATTTGAATTTGAAAATTCAACAATCAAGTAACGATACCTATTTAAAAGCAAATAGATTAAAATCAACGCTCATAAAAGATAAGGACACTCTTGAAAATTCATTGAATTTAAACTTATACTCAAATAATTTATCAATAGACAGTGAACTGATTGTATATGAAGATTTAAGTAAAAATAAGACTGATAGATTTGAATATATTTTACCAAAAGTTAATTTAGTAAAAAAAATAGATAATAAAACTAAATTGTTAGGAGATTTTTCATTTAAATCACAAAATTTGATAAGAAATTATAATACAAATATTCTTGAGAAATCAAATATTAATGATCTTGTATTTAATTCCATTCCTAAAATTACAGAAAAAGGATTTTATAATAATTATGACTTTATTATAAAGAATACAAATACTGATGCAAAAAATTCTAAAGATTACAAAGAAAATGAAAATTATTATCTATCGGGACTATTTCAGTACAATTCATCATTGCCTTCAATTAAAGAAAGTAAAAAATATAAAAAGATTGTTAAACCTAAAATATCTTTAAAAATAGCACCACAAAGTACTAAAGATATTCAAGATAAAGATTCAAGAATTGATATTAATAATGTCTTTTCTTTAAATAGAGTTTCAGAAAATGACATAATTGAGGGAGGTATATCGCTTACTTATGGAAATGAATATACAGTTTTTAAAAAAGAAAATTCTTATGAGCTATTTAGCTTAAAATTTGCTAATAATTTAAGACTAAAAGAAAATGATGATCTGCCAAAAATTAACCAAATAGGGCAAAAAACGTCTAATTTTTTCAGTGAAGTTTCTTACACTCCAAATGATTATTTCACAACTAAATATAGTAATTCTTTAAAAAATAACTTTTCAGATATCAATTATGAAAATTTAATTTCAGAAATAAGAGTAAATAACTTTGTCACTACTTTTGATTACTTAAATGAAAATAACACAAAAAGTAAAAACTCTTACCTTACAAATACAGCAAAATATATTGTAAATAATTCAAACAGTTTAATTTTTTCAACAAGAGAAAATAAAAAAACTAATCTCACAGAATATTATAATTTTATTTATCAATATAAAAATGATTGTTTGTCTGCATCTATTGAATACAATAAAGATTACTACAGTGATAGAGACATTAAGCCTGAGGAAAGTGTTTTTCTTAAATTAACTATAATACCATTTGGACAAACTAGTAGCCCAAATCTTAAAAACTAATGTTTAAAATTATAAATATTATTTTTTTAATATTTTTTTCAATTACATATACTTCTAAAGTACATTCAAAAATTTATATAGACGTAACTGTTGATGATGAAATAATCACGAATTTTGATATTAAAAAAGAAGTCAGTTATTTAACCTTTTTAAATCCAGGCTTAGAGAAACTAGATAAAAAAAGAATATCAAAATTAGCTAAAAATTCATTGGTGAATGAGGTAATAAAAAAAAAGGAATTATCAAAATTTTTTGA
>CACDMG010000021.1 GCA_902553845.1 uncultured Pelagibacteraceae bacterium | reverse complement strand
ATGATTTAAATCATAAGGAATTTGTTTAGAGTTTTGAAAGTTTAATATTCCTCTATTAACACAAATATATGAACAATTTTTTAATGTATTATGGTAATTTTTCTCTAAATCTACGATTACAAGTTTTTCCATTAATTAAATTTTTTGAATAAATAATGTTTTGTTTTTTGAAGTAATAAAAATAAATTATGTGGTAAAATATTTTTTAAAAAATGTTTATTTATTTTTAAATTATTTAATCTTCTCAACCATTTAATTCTATCTAATTCTTTTGATATATTTGAAAACTCCCCATTTCTATTTGTAATTAAAGTATGAACATTCTTATGATTCCACGTTTGCACTGATTTTATAACTGACCAATTTTTATCATATGGATAATCTTCTATTCTCACAGGATATCCTACTGTTTTTTTATCGTATCTATTAATATTCATAAAAATACCTGTATTAGAGATATTATTTTGAATCATGTCAAAATAGTATTTGATTACATGTGTATCCATTTCCATGAAAGATCTTACATTGGTATAAATATCAACATCAATATTTTGTAATTTTACCCACGGAGGTACAATAATAATATCATAAGATTTGATAATCTCTTTGTTCAAAAAATTTTTCTCTAAATCAGAATAAAATAGAAATTTTTTTTTAGGAAAATTTTTCAAAAGATAATAGCTACAAAGAAAATTTGCTTCTGGCAAATCAATAATAATTATTTTTGAATTCGAAAATGATTCTATCAATATTCTACTTAAACTACCAAATCCTGATCCAATTTCACAAATTATATTAACGTTTTTTTTTACTTTTGAACAACTTTTGATTATTTCATGAAGACAATCAATATGAAATAATGAATTTGGATCAATAAATTTATCATTATCATTTTTTATACAATTTTTTAAATTACCTATATTTTTTTTTGACAAATGTTTATCAACAAAATCTAAACCTATTTTTTTAACTATTTCGTTATATATCCTTTTTTGATTTTCATGGCTCCCTACTCTTGTATCAAGTCCATAACTTAAAGAATTATTTCTAAAATTTTTCAGATTTTTGAATTTAAATAATTCATTTTTTTTTTGGTATCCTCTAATCCAGTGATCACTTTTAAAAAAAATTTCATAATCATCTAGTGATTTGTGATACGATTTAACTATCTTTTTAAAATTTAGCCGCATTTTCCAAAAAATTTTTAATTTGAGATAAATTATTTAATTTAGAAATACCTTTTTTTTTTGTTTTTTGATATCCCCAATTAGCATGCAAGTATTTTATTTTTGCTAAGTGAGAACATTTTAAGTCATAAATTGTATCTCCAATATATATTGTTTCCTTCTTTTTTATTTTTGAAACATTAATAATTTTATTAAGACCATCGGGATAAGGTTTGCCCCTAAGATGTTTGCTAGGAAATACTTTATATTTAAATAATTTTTTATTTTTTCCTAAAATCTTAAGTGATCTTTTTGAGTTTTTTGAGGTAAAAAGCGCCAGTTTATAACCTTTTTTTAACAAATCTTTTAAAATCTTTAGATCTTTTTTTTTTATTTTAACTAAATTAATTTTTTGTGATGAATAATAATTATAATTTTTCTCGATTAATCTAAATTTTTTTTTATCTATATCTAGCTTTCTTAAGATTTCTATAAAAGGTAATCCTATTAATTTTTTATAATTATTAAAAGATTTATTTATATTGTTTTTTTTACAAGTCTTATTCCACGCATATTGCATGTTACCTAATGAGTCAATTAATACTCCATCAAAATCAAAAATTATTAATTTAAACATTACTTATAATTTTTGAAAATTTTATCTTTTTTAAATTTTTCTATTGCTTTTTTATAATCATCAAAAACATCTACAGAAAAACTGTCCCCTTTAAGAGAAATAGTTTTTATTTTAAGACCTATTTCTAATGCCCTTAAAAGCTCTATATCTTCAGATTTTTCTAAAGGTGTTTTATTGAATTGATTAAATCTTTTTAAAGCATTGGGTGTAAACGAAATTATTGAAAGATGTTTTTTATAGTCTCTATTGTTAGATTTAAATTCAAGAGGTAATTTTGTTCTTGAGAGATATAATACATTGTCATTCATATCTGTTAAAAGTTTAACAATATTATTATTATCACCATGCGAAATTTTTAAATGTGGTAAGATTATATCAACTTGCTTATTTTTCTTATGAAATTCAATAATTTTATCAATATGTTTTGGATTTAATAATGGTTCATCTCCTTGAATATCAATGATTAAGTCAAATTTTTTTTTAAGCTTTTTATATGCTTCATAAATTCTTTCTGTACCATTTTTATTTTTTTTGGAAGTAAGCATTGCTTTAGCTTCAAATTTATTAGCAACATCTATAATTTTTTTATCATCACAACAAATAATAATTTCGTCTAATAATTTTGACATTTTTGCCCTTTTATAGGTATGAACAATTAAGGGTATATCATTAATTTTAAGTAAGGGTTTTGAGGGAAGTCTTTTTGAGCCTAACCTAGTTGGTATTAAACCAAGTATTTTCATTTATGATCTTTTTCCTTTTATATAATATTTCTTAATTAATACTGTTTTTATTTTTTAAATTTTCAATCTCAACTTTTTAAAAATATCTTTTCCAATTTTAGTCATCTGAAGAAATTCCTCTGGTGTTGCTGATAAAACGTGATCTCTAATTGTCGTATCCGACTTATCTAAAGTGAAATGTTTTTCTATTATTTGAGCCCCTCTTGAAATGGCTAATATTGGCATTTCAATACCTATTGAGTGGTCACTATAACCAACTATGTTGTTCTGATCAAACTTAGCAGGAAAAACATTAGCCAAATCTTTATTGTCTGTTGGATATTTTGATTTACACCATAAATAATATAAATCTTTCTTTTTTTTAAAAGGTAACTTTTTTTTATTTTCCCACATTCCTAAAGAGACAAAAGTTTCAATTTTTAGATCAACAATTTTTTTAGCGAGGTCAATATTATCTCTTAAAGTTCTTGAGGCAATTTTTATTTTATTAGGTTTAAATTGTTTGATGATATTAAATGCATCTATTGAAATTATAGAAAACATTAAATCTATTTCAAAATAATCTGCCCACTCATATAGTTGTTTAATTTTGGCCTTATCAAGTTGGTTTATTTCTCCTGGCTTATCTCGCCATCCTAATTGAAATTTTACTATATTTGCTCCAGAAAATTTTGCATGTTTAATTAATTCGTAGCATAATGGAAAATGTCCATTATAATTCATTCCAATTTCAGCTATAAAAATCATCAATTTTTCAAAAGTTTATCAAAATAATTTACTTTTTTAACATTTTTAGTTCGATTTTTATTATGCATTCTATACTTGTATAATGGAAATTCCAATCTACCTATTTTAAATTTTTTTTTAAAACGTTTATTTATCTCATGACCTTCTCGCATTTTAAACTTTTCATTATAAAGACCAATATTTATTAGGCATTCTCTTCTATACATTATTCCACAAGCTATTTCTTTTTTAAGACTATTTTCTTTAGATATCAGTTTTTCAAATTGATCTACTTTAACATAATCGACAGCTACAGCTTGATAATCTCTATTCATATCTAAAAAAAGTTTCATTAAAAAAAGAAAATTTCTACTTACATAATCGTCTGAGTCTACTCTTACTAAATATCTTCCACGTGCATATTTTATTCCTTTGTTTAGTGATTTTGGTAAGCCTAAATTCTTTTTATTTCTAATTATTTTTAAATTATCTATATCATCAAAATTTTTTAAAATTTGTTGAGTTTCATCTTTTGAACAATCATCAACTAAAATAATCTCAAAATCTTTTGAATTTATATAATTTTGATTCAATAGACTTCTTATACACCTTTCAATCCAAGAAGCATGATTGTAGGTACATACTAATATTGATATATCAGCTAAATTATTAATTTTTTTTTTCGGCATTTTTTAAAAGATTAAATATTATATCTGCAGCTATATTTTCAGACTCAAACGTTAATCCAGCCATGTGTGGAGTAATAATTAAGTTTTTGTTATCTCTTGAGTATTCAATTAAAGGATGATTTGAAAGATCGCTCTGTTGCTCATTAGTGATAACATCTAAATATGCACGCTTAATAGATTTATTTTTCAAAGCTTTTAATAAAGCTTTTTCATCAATTACCTCTCCTCTCGAAGTATTAATTAAGATTGAATTTTTGTTCATTTTCTTAAAAAAATTTTTATCTACAAGATTTTTGGTTTTACTATTTAAGTGCACACTAATTAAAATTACATCTGATAGTCGAATTAATCTATCAAAATCTTTAAACAAACCTTTTTTTTTTAAATAATTTTTCTTATAAGGATCATAAACTAAACATTTCATACCAAAACTTTTAGCATATTTTGCAACATTAGATCCAATTCTTCCATAACCTATTATACCAATTTTTTTTTTATAAAGTTGATTACCTCTGAGATTATCCTCTTGCTGTCTCCAGCTTCCGTTTTTACTAGAAAGTGTTCCTGAACTTAAATTTCTTAAACTATCCAAAACAAGCCCAAAGGAAAATTCAGAAGAAGCTTTTATATCTTTTAATTTTGGATGATTTTTTATTGAAAAAAGTTTTATTTTTTTCTTTTTAAGATAATTAATATCTAAATGTGTAACTCCAGTTGAAGGTGTAAAAATTGCTTTAAGTTTTTGTGCAAAATGTAAAATTTTATTATCTATTTTATATATAGGACTTGGATTACATATCCAATAATCTACTCCAGCTAATTTTTTTTTAATTTCGTAAGAATCTGAGGGTTGTATATACAAACAATTATATTTTTCTTCAATTTTTTGCTTAAAGTTTTTTAAAATATGAGTTGGTGTAGTAATTAAAATAGTTTTTTTTGATTTATCGATCTTTTTTTTTGGTAGAATAAAATTAATTTTGGGAAAATTTTTACAATATCCATTTTCAATCATCATTTTTGCCATTAGTAAATCAAATTTTGTATCAATATTTATTGATTTTTTATCACTCATTATTAATGGAAAAGATTTTTTTCCCCATCTACTTTTACTTTTAACAATACAATCTCTTGTCATTGCGTATATAGCGCCATTTCTAATGAAACATGGTTCAAAATCTTGTCTGATAGATCCCCATTTGGCTTCTTTATAATCTTTACAAAAATTAGTAATTTTTTTATTTTTTATTCTTTTTAATCTTATTGGATGTTTCTCTCCAGTGTCTACGTAAGAAACAACTGAATCGTATTTGTTTAATGACAAAATTTCTAGTGCTTTATTTATATCGTCATGGTCTCTTAACGGACTAACGCAGGGTAGCTCAATGATATAGTCAAATTTATAATTTAACTTTTTCTCAATCTCTATTACTGCATGATACAAAGCATCGGCAGATGTTGCTCTGTCATTCGATAAATGTTTTGGTCTATTAATAATTTCATCAGCACCATATTTTTTTGAAATATTTAATATCTCTTTTGAGTCTGATGAAACAACAATTTTATCAATTTTTTTTGAATTTTGTGCTGCAGCAAGGGAATAACTTATCAATGGATGATTATTAATTTTGTAAATATTTTTTTTTGGGATTCCTTTTGAACCTCCTCTAGCAAGAATAACAGCTAAAAATTTTTTCTTTTTAATCATAAACTTACTTTTGAATACCTACCTTTTTTTAAGACAGCTTTAATATCAATAATTAAATTTTTTCTTTTTAGAATCTTTTTAAAATAAAAATCTATTCTTTTTAAAAAATATTTATGCGGGACAGCTAAAATAAGAACATCAAATTTACTCTTTTCTTTATTTAAATTATCAATTAAAATTTTTTGGTGATCTCTGATTAAATGATTCTTTATTATTAAAGGATCATAAATTTTTGTAGATATATTCTTTTTTAAAAAATAGTTTACTAAATCTTTAACTTTTGAATTCCTCGTATCAGAACAATTTTCCTTGAAACTATAACCTAATATTAAAACTTTAGTCTCTTTAAATTTTATTTTTCTTTTTTTCATATTTTTAATCGTTAAATTAAAAACATGCTTAGACATATTATCATTTGTAAGTCTTCCAGATAAAATTACTCTAGGATTATAACCAGATTTTTTTGCTTTATAGGTTAAATAATATGGATCCACTCCCACACAATGTCCACCAACTAGTCCAGGAGAATATTTAACAAAATTCCATTTTGTTGAGGCAGCATTAAGAACACTTTGTGTATCAATGTTAAGTCTTTCAAAAATAATTGATAATTCATTTACTAAAGCAATATTTAGATCTCTTTGTGTATTTTCAATAACTTTTGCAGCCTCAGCAACTTTTATACTTTCAGCTTTATATACGCCAGCTTTGATAATCTTACTATAAATTTTAAAAACCTGAGTTAGAGTTTCTTTATTAGAAGCACTTACTATTTTTTGAATATTTTCTAGTTTATGTAAATCATCTCCAACATTTATTCTTTCAGGTGAATAAGCATAGAAAAAATCTTTGTTTGCTTTTAGTCTTGATGTTTTTTCTAAAATTGGAATGCAAATTTCTTCTGTGCAACCTGGGTAAACAGTTGACTCATAAATTACTATTGATTTTTTCTTTAAAGATTTTCCAACTAATTTTGAAGCAGAAATTAAATGCGTTAAATCTGGTCTGTTCTTATTGTCAACAGGCGTAGGAACTGTGACAATAAATATATCTGAATTCTTAATATCATCTTTGTTAAATGAAAAATTTAAATTTTTAATTCTTTTTTTTGTGAGAGATTGATCTTTATAAATATCAATATTTTTTTTTAAATCTTCTATTCGTAATTTATTAGAATCATAACCAATAACATTAAAATTTTTTGAAAAATTTATTGCTAATGGAAGACCTACATAACCTACACCTATAATTGAAATTATTTTTTTCATTATTTTTGACGCTAACACTTATTCTTTAAAATCAAATAATTCAACTAAATATTAATTTTCATCTTTAATTATTGATTGAAATATATCTTTCAAATTATTTATTTTATTATAATTAATTTTAGAATACTTATTACAAAAGTCCTCTCTAGCTTTCTGAACTTTTTCAGAGAACCACCACAAGTTAATTTTATTCCAGTTAAAATTTATAAAGTTAGCTGCAGATACATAATCTTCATGGAAAATATTACAATTTTTTAATATTTCTAAATCATTAGTTGTTTCTTTATTTAATAAACACTCTTTGGTATTCGCAAAAATTATTGTTGGTATATTGCTTGCTAAAGTTTCTAAATAGCCAGTACCAATATATGTATGTAAAACTAATTTAGCTGATGAAAATAAATTTGATATTTTTTCATAACCCATATCCATATTTATATTTCCAAGTTTCTCCTTAAAAATTTTATCTTCATCCCAACCAAATTTTCTAGAATGAAACCTTAGGATTAAATTTTCATTTATTAATTTTTTATTCAACTTTACACATAATGATAAACATTCATTAAAATACTTTTTAATTTGATTACTTCCAGAGTATGAGTTTAATCTGTGAGTATATCTTGTTTGAGATCTTAATATCATGAGTAATTTAGAATTTTTTAAATCATACTTATTTTTTTCTAAATTTTTAATAACACCAAAAGGTAATATTTTTTTATTTTCATTTTTCCATCCCCACGATAAATATTTATCAGCTATATCAATTTCATAATCTTGCATTGATGAAAATAAATATTGACCATAAACTCCTCCATGTTGTCCAAGTACAAGCTTACAACTTTTTTTTTCTAGACATTCGGCAGTATATCTCGACTGTAAAGTCTTAGTCATAAAATGTGATGTAAAAATAATTTTTGGATTTTTAGGCCATTTCATTTGATCAACTATATTACCTATAGCATTAAAGTCTTCCAAAAATGAGTTTGGCATAAATTTGAAAATATTTTTTTTTATGAAATTTTCAAAACTGTTTTCTGCAATAAATTCTAAATTTATTTTCTCTCTTAATTTAAGGTTTTTAGAATTTTGACTAAGGTAATTTAATGAGTACCTTGGCAAAGTTAAATAATTCAAAGATAATTTAAATTCATCTTTTAATCCAAGATAGCTTTCTGAAATTAAAATTTTTTGGGGGCTTATATTTATTTCATCTAAACCCACTATGGCGCTCACTTCTTTATAAAATGGATTATCAAAATAATTCTCATTTACTATTGAACTAATTAGTGGAAAGATAGTTGCTATTCCAAAGGTTTCTAAAAGAATAGATACAAATGTTAAAATTAAAATTAAAAAAGAAAATATTTTTTGGTCTTTATTTAAAATTAAAAAAACCTTTTTAAATAAATCGTAATAAATCATTTATTCTTATAAGCAAACTAAGTATTTATTAAACAGATTTAAACATCCATCTAAATTTTTTTTTATTGACAATTCTATATTTATATAGGTTATTACTTTAAAAGTTTATCTAAAACAATTTTTAATTTATAAATTGATTAATGACAATCAAAATTAACTATCAAAATTTAGAAAAATGGGAAAAAAATTATCTAGGTATTGAAACACTTGAAGATAAAAGTAAATTATTTTTTTACTTTAAGTTTTTAAAATCAAGAACTTTCAAAAAAATTGAAGGAGATATTGTCGAGGCAGGAGTATATAAAGGCAGTAGTTTGATTTCTACTGCTCTATTATTAAAAAATGAAAATATTCTAAATAAAATATCTATATGGGGTTACGATACATTCAAAGGGTTTCCTAAATTATCAAAGTTCGATGATCCTAAATATTTTAGCGTTTTATATAAAAATAGTAAAATTTCAAAAAAGCACTTTGA
>CACDMG010000020.1 GCA_902553845.1 uncultured Pelagibacteraceae bacterium | reverse complement strand
AACCACATGTAGGCTCCGTAAATTAATAAAGCAAAACCCAAATACATTCCCCATGATACATCTGAATGCATATAATAAACTGCTCCCAATGCTAAAACTAAGCATGCAAAAGAAGTATAGATTGGCCAAGGACTTGGATCTACTAAGTGATAATCATGTTTTTTTTCAGCTGACATTTTTTTGGATTATGATTGTTTATAGTAATCTGTCGAGAAAAAAGTATACGACATAGTTACATCTTGTAAGTTTTTTACAGTCGGGTCATTGACCATTTCAGGGTCTAAATAAAAAGTCATTACGTAAGTTGCTTTTTCTCCAGCTTTTAACTCTTGTTTTTCGAAACAAAAACATCCTAATTTGCTATAGTATTTACCAAAACTAGCAGGTGAAACATTAAAACTTGCAACTCCAGCCGTTGGTTCATCACTGTAATTTGTTACCTCAAACTCTATTTTGTTAACTTGCCCAACTTTAACATCAATAACGTTTGATTTAGCTTTAAAATCCCAGGGTAAATTATTAACATTTGTATCAAATCTTACACTTACTACTTTGTCTAAAACTATTTTGGGAGCGTTGTTTGATATTTGAGTAGTACCTCCAAATCCAGTAACTCTACAAAAAAGATCATACAAAGGCACTGCCGCATAAGACAAACCTAACATTAGAACAAAAATTCCAGCTAAAACTAGTGGAGTTAATTTTTTTTTTTCAATCATATAGCCCTATCAAATACTCCAGTGTTATATAGTGTAAAAAAGAAAAGAAATATCATGAAGGCAATTATTGCTATTGCTGTAAAAATATTTTTTCTTTTTGTTTTTTTATCTGGAGTTATCATAATATTTTATCTATCAGAAAAAGGACAAAAATTAAAAATAAATAAAGTATTGAATATCCAAATATTGATTTAGCTTTTTTTGGATTAAACTTATTTTTCTTAAAATTGTATAGTTCATAGCATAAAAAATTATAATAGAATGTTAATAATAATGATGGGACTAAAAAAGTAAACCCAACAAAATTTATTAAATATGGGAAAATTATTACTGGCAACATTAACAAGGAATAAACAAATATATTTATTTTTGTGCTCTCAACTCCATTCGTTAAAGGAAGCATTGGTATATTAGCTTTTTTATAATCTTCAGATTTATACAGGCTCAAAGCCCAAAAATGTGAGGGTGTCCAAAAAAATATAATTAAAAAAAAGGCTAATGGTTCGATCGAAAGTGAACCAGTTGCAATAGTCCACCCAATTACAGGAGGAAATGCTCCGGCAGCTCCACCAATAACAATATTTTGTGGTGTTCTTCTCTTCAGCCAGATTGTATAAACAAAAACGTAAAACAAAATTGTTAAAAGTAATAGTGCTGCTGAAATTCTATTTGTAAAGAAATCTAATGCAACCACTGAAACAATCGATAGGGTAAATCCAAATATGAAAGCTTGATTTCTATTAACCTTTCCTGTGGGTATAGGTCTTAAACAAGTTCTAGTCATCAAAGCATCGAGGTCAGACTCGTACCACATGTTTAATGCTCCAGCTGCACCTGCTCCTAATGAAACTAATAAAATACCAATAATAGCATCTTTTGTTGAAACAATATTTGGTGCTGTTAATAAACCAACTGCACATGTAAAAATTACCAAAGACATAACTCTTGGCTTCATTAATTTAAATAACTCAGAAAAATTAAATAAATCTTCTTGTGATAAACTTCTTTTTTTTAACTTTGAATTATCCATCAATTTTTTTAGCTTTTTTTCTAGCTATGTGATTTTTCTGTTTCTTGATCATCAACAAATTTTGGCAATTCTTCAAATGTATGGAAATTTGGTGGAGATGGCACTGTCCATTCTAAAGTTGTAGCTCCTTCTCCCCAAGGATTTTTTGCAGCTGCCTTCTTTTTTGCAAAAGCATAAATAAGATTTATAAAAAAAACAGCTAAACCAGCAACAGCAACATATGATCCTATTGAGGAAATATAATTCCATCCTGCAAATGCATCTGGATAATCTGCATATCTTCTTGGCATTCCAGCTAAACCTAAAAAATGTTGAGGAAAGAAAATTAAGTTAACACCTATAAATGTTAACCAGAAATGTAATTGGCCCATCCATTCAGAATATTCATAACCAGACATTTTTGAAAACCAATAATAGAATCCAGCAAAAATTGCAAAAACCGCTCCTAGTGACAATACATAATGAAAATGAGCAACAACATAATAAGTGTCATGCATAGCTGTATCAACTCCTGCATTTGCTAAAACTACACCTGTTACACCGCCGACAGTAAACATGAATATAAAACCTAATGCCCACATCATAGGCGTTTTAAATGAAATAGACCCTCCCCACATAGTTGCAATCCATGAAAAAATCTTAATTCCTGTTGGTACAGCTATGATCATTGTGGCTGCTAAAAAGTAAGCTTTAGTGTCTGTACTTAATCCAACTGTGTACATGTGGTGCGCCCAAACAACAAATCCAACTATTCCAATTGCAACCATCGCATAAGCCATGCCCAGATAACCAAAAACTGGTTTTCTAGAAAATGTTGAAACAATATGACTAATCATTCCAAAGCCTGGTAAAATCAAAATATAAACTTCTGGATGACCAAAGAACCAAAATAAATGTTGAAACAGCACTGGGTCTCCGCCAGTTTGTGCTTCAAAAAAGGCAGTTCCAAAATTTCTATCTGTTAACAACATTGTAATCGCTCCAGCTAAAACTGGTAACGATAATAACAATAAGAAAGCTGTTACTAAGATTGACCAAGCAAATAAAGGCATTTTATGTAATGTCATGCCTGGAGTTCTCATATTTAAAATTGTTGTTATAAAATTTACCGCTCCTAAAATCGATGAAGCTCCTGCTAAGTGTAAACTTAAAATTGCTAAATCCATTGCCGGTCCAGGTTGACCTGCTTTAGATGATAAAGGCGGATAAATAGTCCATCCACCACCAACTCCAGTTTGTCCTGGAGGGCCATCAGCAAAAATTGATAAAATTAGTAAAGTTAATGAAACTGGTAATAACCAAAAAGAAATATTATTCATTCTAGGAAATGCCATATCAGGTGCACCAATCATTATTGGTACAAACCAATTACCAAAACCACCAATCATGGCTGGCATAACCATAAAGAAAATCATAATTAAACCATGACCAGTTACCAATACGTTATATAAGTGATAGTTGCCACCTAAGATACCATCACCAGGATGCATCAATTCCATTCTCATTAAAACTGAAAATGCTGTTCCTATAACACCTGCAAAGATTGCAAAAATTAAATACATTGTACCAATATCTTTATGATTCGTAGAGTACGCCCATCGCTTCCAACCTGTTGGAGTATGATGATCGTCGTGTGATGCTGTTTGTGTATACATATTTATTTACTCGCTAATTTAAGTTTATCATTTTCAATTTCTTCTTTTGCAAATTTTAATCGTGCCTCAGATAGCCATTCTTGATAATCCTCTTCACTTACTACTTTTACAGTAATTGGCATAAATGCGTGTTTAATTCCACAAAGTTCTGAACATTGACCATAGTATGTCCCAACTTTTTCTGCTTTAAACCATGTTTCATTAATTCTTCCTGGCACCGCATCTCTTTTTACCCCAAACGACGGCAAAGCCCAAGCATGCAAAACATCATTTGCAGTAATCAAAACTTTTACTACTTTGTCAACTGGCACTACTACTTCGTTATCTACTGCTAGTAATCTTGGTTGGTTCGCTTTTAAATCTTTTTCCTCAATCATATAAGATTCAAAAATTATATTTTCATCTGGATACTCATATCCCCAGTACCACTGATAACCAATAGCTTTAATTGTCAAATCTGCTTTCGGTATTGTGTCCTGTTTATATAAAATTTTAAATGAAGGAACTGCCATGACTATTAGGATCAAACATGGGATTAAAGTCCATAAAACTTCTACAGTAACATTATGTGTTCTCTTTGAGGGATTTGGATTAGCTGATGCTCTAAATCTTACACATGCGTAAAGCATTAAGAATAAAACGAACACACTTATTGCAATTATTATAGGTAATAAAAGTTTGTCATGAAAAGCAACTATTTCTCTCATTGATTCTGATGCTGCTTTCTGAAACCCTAATTGCCAATCTACTGGCTGATTAGCAAAAGCATTTTGCGATGTAAAAATTCCTAAAAATATGTAAAAAATTTTTTTCATTTTTAATAGCTATATAAAGCCCTTTTATAAAAATTACACTTTAGTTTTCGCGACAATTTATCAATTAATCACATAATTTATTATCGAAATAGCTGATATCACTGCTGTTTCTGATCTTAAAATATTCTCATTAATTTTAAGAGACTGAACACCTTTAAAAGAGAGAATCTCCTCTCTCTCAGCCTCTGAAAAATCACCCTCTGGACCTATTATAATACAAATAGGCTTATCTGTTAACTTTGATTTATCAATTTTTTTATTATCTGAATTTAAATCAGTAAAAATTAAATCCATTGAATTTGAGTTTAAAAAATTTTTCAAATTTTGCGCTTTCTCAATTTCAGGCACATTAAGTCGATTTGATTGTTCACTTGCTTCAATAACTATTTTTTCTAAACGCTCATTATTAATTTTTCTCACGACTGTTCTATCAAAAATAATAGGTAAGAATTTTGTTACTCCTAGTTCTGTTGCTTTTTGAATCATAAAATTTTGATAGTTTGATTTGATTGGAGAGAATGCTAGCCATATTTCTTTTAAACTTTCTTTTTTTCTTAATTGCTTAACTATTTTAAATTCAACAATACCTTTTGATATTTTCAAAACTTTTGCTTCCCATTCTCCATTCTGATTAAATATTGAAAAGACCTCACTTTCTTTAATTCGCATAACTTTATTCAAATAATGTGATTGAGACTTATCTAATCTATTGGTCATATCTGCAGATAATGTGTTCGAAAAAAATAATCTAATATTGCTCATTTGTGTTAAGTTAGTTTATGAAAAATGTTAAAGCAATAATTTTTGATGCTTACGGAACGTTGTTTGATGTCAATTCTGCTGCTGAAAAATGTAAAGATAAAATTGGAGATAAATGGGAACCTTTTGCAAATTTTTGGAGAACCACCCAGTTAGAATATACTTGGCTTCGAAGTTTGATGGGAAGACACAAAAATTTTTGGCAAATTACTGAAGATAGCTTAGATAAATCTATGAAAGCTTTTAAAATAGAGTTTAGTATGAGAGATGAATTGCTAGATCTCTATAAAGTTCTCTCGCCTTTTAAAGAAGTTCAAGAAACTTTGAAAACATTAAAGGAAAAAAAACTTAAATTAGCTATTCTTTCAAATGGAACTCCATCTTTGCTTAATGAATTAGTTAAAAGTAACAATCTAGAAAATTTATTCGATGATATCTTTTCTATTGAAGAAGTAGGAATTTATAAACCAAACTCAAAAGTTTATGACATGCCAGTAAAAAAATACAAAATAAGAAAAGATGAAATTGCTTTTTTAAGTGCTAATACATGGGATGTTTCTGGTGGTGGAAATTATGGCTACCAAGCTGTTTGGGTGAATAGAAACAATAATATCTTTGATAACTTAGATTTTAAACCAAAATTAGAAATTAAAAATTTATCTGGATTGTTAAGTGAATTATAATATATAAATAACTTTGGAGACATAATTTTAAATAAAAAGGAAAAATATGAGCGAAAAAAAAGATGTGTCTTTCGAAATTTATTCTGACTCGGAAAAAATGCTTGAGCAAATCACTGATAAATATGATCTTCCTGATAAATCAAAAGCTATAAGATGTTTGTTGGATTATGTAGAGGAAAAGGAATCTGATTGGGATGATATGTTCGCTACAGTACGATGTAATAGGTGTGGATAGTAATTATGATTAAAATTTTTGACTTGACAGGAAGAGTTTTCATTTCAGGTGTTTTCCTATTAAGTGGTTTCAGTAAAATTGGTAATTATGACGGAACAGTGGGCTGGATGGAAAGTTTTGGACTTCCAGGTTTTTTATTAATACCTGCAATCATATTAGAAATACTTGCGCCGATATTAATCATAATTGGTTATCAAACTAAAATTGCTGCTGGAGCTTTAAGTTTATTCTGTCTAGCAACAGCAATTATTTTTCACACAGATTTTTCAGATCAGATGCAATTTATTGCTTTTATGAAAAATCTTGCATTAGCAGGTGGTTTTTTATTTCTAGTAGTGAACGGTGCAAAAGGTTATTGCCTAGATAAAAAGTAATCTTGAACTAAACATTAAAATTATTATTTGAGTGTTATGAAAAATATTGAGGTAAAACAAATCATAGATCCAATCCCTGCCTCTGATGGTGCTGGAGTAAAGTTAAAAAGAAGCATAGGAGTTGAACCAAATTATTTTGATCCTTTTTTAATGCTAGATGAATTTGGTTCAGAAAATAGTGAGGATTATATTGCTGGTTTTCCTCCACATCCACACAGAGGAATTGAAACTGTTACTTATATGTTAGCAGGTGATTTTGAACATAAAGATAGCACCGGTGGTGAAGGTAGAATGACAGCAGGAGATGTTCAGTGGATGAAAACTGGAAGCGGTATAATTCACTCTGAAATGCCTGCTATGAAAGAAGGTAAACTTCATGGTTTTCAGTTATGGATTAATATGCCAGCAAAACTAAAAATGAGTAAACCTGAATATATTTATATTGATGCAGATAAAATGAGTGTACATCAAGATGACGATAAGCAAGTAAAAGTAATAGCCGGTAAATTTGAAAAAGCTGAAGGTCCTGTAAAAGGACACAACGTTGAGCCTGTATATTTTGATGTTGAGTTAAATAAATATAAAGAATTTAATTTTAATTTACCATCTACACATAATACTTTCATTTATTTAATTGATGGTGAAATAGAAATTGGTTCTAAAAAGCATGATAATGTCAATAATAGTACTTTAATATTACTCACGAAAGGTGAGGAATTAAAAATTAAAGCAAAAACAAAAGCAAAATTTCTAGTTATATCAGGTAAACCAATTAATGAGGAAATCGCAAGAGGTGGGCCTTTTGTAATGAATACCAAAGCAGAAATCTTGCAAGCTGTTCAAGATTATCATAATGGTACGTTTGTAAAATGAAAGCAGTAATAATTTCAAAAAACGGTGGACCAGAAGTTTTAGAATTAAAAGAAATTAAGTTGGGTGAACCAAAATCTGGAGAAGTTTTAATTAAGAATGAGGCTATTGGTTTAAATTATATTGATACCTATCATAGATCAGGCCTCTACCCTGTTGAATTACCATCAAATATTGGAATTGAAGGTGCGGGAATTATTGAAAAAATTGGTCCAGATGTAAAAGATTTTAATGTTGGTGATAAAGTAGCATATGCGTCAATGCCTATTGGTTCATATGCAACTCATAGAATTTTTCCAACAAAAAAATTAGTAAAAGTACCAAATGAAATAGAGTTAGAAAATGTTGTAACTTTAATGACAAAGGGTTTCACAGTTTTTTATCTTCTCCATAAAACTTATCCTGTTAAGTCTGGTGAAATATTACTATTTCATGCTGCAGCTGGAGGTGTTGGACAAATATTTTGTCAGTGGGCTAAAAGTTTAGGTTGTACTGTTATTGGAACAGTTGGATCTGATGAAAAAATTAAAATTGCAAAAGCGAATGGTTGTGATCATGTAATTAATTATTCAAAAGAAAACTTCGCAGAAAAAGTTAAAGAAATAACTAATGGAGTTGGAGTTCCTGTGGTCTACGACGGTGTGGGTAAAAAAACATTTGATGGTTCAATAGAATGTTTAAAAGTAAGAGGTATGATGGTTTCTTTTGGAAATGCATCAGGACCTTTGGATCCATGTAATGTAACAAAATCTTTAGCACCAAAAGGTTTATATTTGACTAGACCTAGTATTGCCCACTATACAACAACAAGGGAAGAGCTGGATGAGGCAGCAAAAAAAGTTTTTGAAATGTTTATTGATAAAAAATTTACTTTAAATATTTTTAAGAAATATTCTTTAAATGAAATTGTAGAGGCTCATACAGACTTGGAAAATAGAAAAATTTTAGGTCCTGCTGTAATTATTCCTTAATCAACATCAACATCCATATCTGACATGTGAAGTTTTAGAGCATTTGTTGATAAATGTATTTCTCTTATAAAAAATAAAATCGAAATTATCATAGACAAACAGCAAGATCCAAAAATTAATCTAGCTACAAAAATTTCATTTAAATAAAGACCTAAGACAGTAAGCATATTAAATAAAAAACCAAATGCAGCAAACATAATTGTCCATCTTAATAATGTTATTCTGCCACTTAGATTAATAAACTGTTTCTTCCACTCAGGTGGAATATGTTTTTCATAAACATGCTCATCGTGCAATTCTCTTATTAATTTACTTAAAGTGTGAAATCTATTGCTGTAAACACTCATTAAAAGTGGAATAGCGGGAAACATTAATGCAGTTACTGTATAATCTATATTCATACGAATCAGTTTGATTATCAATCTTGCGTTTGTTATTTACAAGTAAATTTTATGAACCAATTAAACTTATTTTTAGAACTTACAAGACTTAAAAGGCCCATAGGTTACATGCTTCTTTTTTGGCCTTGTGCTTGGGGTCTTACAATAGCGTATGATTTTTCAAATAGTTTAAATATCTATTTCTTATATCTATTATTTTTTTTTCTTGGTTCAATATTTATGAGATCTGCTGGATGCATTGTTAATGATATTTTTGATAGAAATTATGATAAAAAAGTTTTTAGAACAAAAAATCGACCGATAGCTTCAGGAAAAATCTCTGTACAACTTGGTTTGTTTTATGCAGCTACTCTTTGCATGTTTGCTTTTTTAGTTTTAATTAATTTCAATTTTACGACAATTTTATTTGCTTTAGCATCAATGCCTTTAGCATTCACGTATCCAATTATGAAAAGATTTACTTATTGGCCTCAACTTTTTTTAGGAATTACCTTTAACTATGGTCTTATCCTCGGTTGGACATCTATTAATACTACTTTTAGTATA
>CACDMG010000019.1 GCA_902553845.1 uncultured Pelagibacteraceae bacterium | reverse complement strand
GGTCCATTGAATGTTTATGAAATAAAAAGATATTCATTTGATAAAAAGATTATTCAGAGAGAAATTCCTATTCTTGGGATTTGTTTTGGTCATCAGATACTTTCAAAAATAAATGGAGGAAAAGTAAAACAATCCAAGCATAGAGAATTTGGATTAGCAAATATTTTAAAAAAAAGGGACAGTCTTTTAACCAAGAATTTTTTTAAAGGAAAAAAATCAATTAAAGTATGGATGAGTCATGCTGATGAAGTTTCTAAGTTACCTAAAAATTTTAGAGTAATAGCATCAAGCCTAAACTCAAAATTTGCAGTAGTCGAAGATAAATTAAAAAATTTTTATGGTGTTCAATTTCACCCTGAAGTAACACACACTGAAAATGGCAAGATAATAATTAAAAACTTTTTATTTTTAGTGTGTAAGGTAAAAAAAAATTGGTCTGTAAAAAATCAAAAAATAAAATTAAATAATGAAGTTAGAAATCAAGTAGGTAATAATAAAGTAATTTGAGCTTTATCTGGTGGAGTTGATAGTAGCGTGGTTGCTCAATTACTAAATAAAGCTATAGGAAAAAAGTTATATTGTATTTTTGTTAACACAGGACTGTTAAGAAAAAATGAGGAAAAACAAGTTGTATCTACTTTCAAAAAAAGATTAAGGATTAATCTTATATATGTAAATGCTGAGAGAGAATTCATCAAAAAATTAAAGAATATTTCTGATCCAGAAAAAAAAAGAAAAATAATTGGAAATCTTTTTATAAAAATATTTGAACGTTATGCTAAAAAAATAAAAAATGTAAAATTTTTAGCTCAGGGTACTCTTTATCCAGATTTAATTGAGAGTAAATCAGTAACAGGTAGTGAAACCTCTAAAATTAAATCACATCACAATGTTGGTGGTTTACCAAAAAAAATGAAATTAAAATTGGTTGAACCACTTAAACTCTTATTTAAAGATGAAGTAAGAAAATTAGGATTAGAATTAAATTTAAGTAAAGAAATTATTTTTCGACATCCATTCCCCGGTCCAGGTCTTGCAATAAGAATGCCGGGAATTATTAATAAAGAAAAGATTAATATTTTAAAAGAAGCTGACCATCTTTTTATTCAAGGTTTAAAGGATCACAAACTTTATAATAAAATTTGGCAAGCTTACGCAGCTCTACTTCCAGTCAAAACTGTAGGTGTTATGGGTGATAATAGAACCTATGAGTATTTATGTTTGCTGAGAGCAATTACTTCTGAAGATGGCATGACTGCAGATTTTTTTGAATTTAAGAAATCATTTATACAAGAGATCTCTAATAAAATTGTGAATAGTATTAGGGGAATTAATAGAGTAGTTTATGATATAACTTCAAAGCCTCCTAGTACTATTGAGTTAGAGTAAATGAATAAAAAAATAAAAAAAATTCTTAATAAAAAAAATAAATCAAAAATTGTTTGTCTTACCGCATATTCAAAAAATATTGCTGAAATCTTAGATAAACATTGTGATTTAGTGCTAGTAGGAGACTCTTTGGGCTCAGTGCTTTACAATTTTAAGTCAACTAAAGAAGTGACACTTCAAACAATGATTAACCATTCTAAGAGTGTAAGACTTGGTGTGAATAAGTCTTTGATGGTGTTTGATATGCCTTATAACACTTATCGAAACCCTCAAGAGGCTTTAAGAAATGCAAAAATGGTTATTAAAGAAACTAAATGTGATGCAGTGAAGTTAGAGGGAGGAAAAAAGATAATTCCAATAGTTAAAAAATTAGTTCAAAACAAAATACCTGTCATGGGACATGTTGGTATATTACCTCAAACAGACAAAAAATTTACTTTCAAAGGAAAAAAACAACAAGAAAGTGATAGAATTTTAAATGATACAAAACTTTTAGAAAATGCAGGAGTTTTTTCAATTGTATTAGAATGTATAGAAACAAAGTTATCAAAAAAAATTACTAATAATCTTCTTATACCAACAATTGGAATAGGTTCATCTGCTAATTGTGATGGTCAGGTCTTGGTAATTGATGATTTGATTGGTTTAAGTAAGAGTAAATTTAAATTTGTTAAAAAGTATATCGATATAAGTAGAATTATTGAAAATGCAGTTAAAAGATATAAATCAGAAGTCATAAAAAAAAGATTTCCTACCAGAAAACATTCTTTCAATACCTAATTTAATTATCCCATGGTAAAAGGATCTGACATTGGTTTGTCAGAGGAATTATACCATGTTGTTTTTATTCTAGTGTATTCTTTAATAGATTCTATGCCTGCCTCTTTTCCATAACCACTATCTTTTAATCCACCAAATGGTGCCATTGGAGATATTAATCTATATGTATTTATAAAAACTATTCCAGCTCTAATAGCTTTTGAAACCCTAAGTCCTCTTGCAAAATTAGATGTATAAACTCCAGAAGATAAACCATATTTATTGTCATTCATTTTTTCTATTACTTCTTTTTCATTTTCAAATTTCATCACAGATAAAATTGGACCAAATAATTCATTTTCAGCAACAGGTAAGTTATGATTTTCACATTCAATTATTGTGGCAGGAAAATAATAACCTTTATTTGAAATTGAGGATCTTTTACCTCCACATCTTATTTTTCCCCCTTGTTCTATTGTGGCTTTAATATTTTTTTCTATATTTTCTAATTGTTTAAAACTATTGAGAGGCCCCATCTGAGCATCTTCTTCCATTGGGCTTCCTAATTTTATTTTTTCAGCTTTATTGATTAATTTTTTTAAAAATTCATCATAAATTTTTTTGTGTAAGTAAAGTCTTGATCCAGCTATACAACTTTGTCCACTTGCTCCGAATATACCAGCGGTAATACCGTTTAAAGCATTTTCTTGATCTGCATCATCAAAAACTACTACTGGGCTTTTACCACCAAGTTCTAAACTTACTTGTGATAAATTTTCAGCAGAATTTTTTACAATATGTTTTGCAGTTTCTGGTCCACCTGTAAAAGCAATTCTTTCTACAAGATTATGAGTAGTTAATGCTTTACCACATGGCTCACCCAGTCCTGTTATAATATTTATTACTCCTTTAGGTATTCCAGCCTTTTCAATTAGTTTTCCAAATTCTAGAAGGGTTACTGGTGCTAATTCTGAAGCTTTAATAACAACCGTATTTCCCATTGCAAGAGCTGGCGCTAACTTAACTGCTGTTAAAAGCATTTGTGAGTTCCAAGGTATAATTGCTGCTACAACACCAATAGGAATTCTTGTTGTTGTTACTTGCATATCTGGTTTATCAATTGGAACTACAGTCCCCTCAACCTTGTCCGCTAATCCTGCAAAATAATCATAATATTCTGCTATATAGTTTGCTTGAGTTTTGGTTTCCCTATAAAGTTTTCCAGTATCAATAGTTTCAATTTTACCAAGATGTTCAACGTTAGCTCGTAATTGTTCTCCAATCAGTCTTAAGTACTTTGCTCTTTCTCTTGGATGAAGTTTTGACCAATTGTTTTCAAATGCACTTTGAGCTGACTGAACAGCTTTATCTACATCTTTTTCATCTGCTTCAGGAACAGTTGCCCAAACTTCATTGTTTTCGGGATTTAAAGACTCTATTTTTTTTCCAGATGATGAAGCTACCCACTCACCATTAATATACATTTTAAAATCCTGAATTTTTGACATTTAGTTAATAATAAAATTTCTTATATTCATATTAACATCATCTGCACACTCTATACTACAAAGATGTTTTCCATTTTTAATCTCTACATACCTTGAATTAGCTAAATTTTTTGTTAATTCTTTTGACATAGCTGGTGTTGATCCTGGATCATCAGAACCGGTCATAACTAAAGTTTTTGAAGTAATATTTTGTATTACTTGAGTATTATCTTCATGATTAGCAAATAATTCATAAGCTTTTAAAAAATTTTTATGATCTACAGAATTCTTATTTAAAATATCCATAAATAAATCATATGTTTTTGGATTTTTTTCTAAATATTCATCTGTAAACCATCTTTTAAGGGCTTGTTTTGAAATTGGTTTATTTAATTTTGCTTGGTTATATCTATCGATAACAAGAGATCTTTCCTCTCTTGATCTTTTATAAGTTGTTCCAATCAATATTAATTTATCAATTTTATCTTCTGATTTTGATGCAAAATCTAAAGCAATCAAAGATCCTAACGAAAAACCAACTAAATGAATTTTTTCAATATTTAAATGCTCCAAAATTTCGTTCAGTTGATTAGAAAAATCAGTAAGGTTCAATTTCTCTTTTTTACATGGAGTTTTTCCATGGCCGAGTAAATCATAAGATATAGTTGAAAATTCATTTAAATTTTCTATTTGTGGTTTCCACATTTTATGATCAAGACCAACACCATGTATGAAAACTAATGGAATACTATCTTTTTTTATATAGACAAAGTGATTTTGATTTGGATCAAAATTATTAGACATTAAATTATTTTAGATCCAACCCCATCTCTTTCATATCTTGATAACGATCACCAGTTCTTGCGTGTGCTCTTCCACTTGAGGCTCCACCTATTGCAATAACAATTTCATCATTGAAAGGAGCATCATGAATAGTGAACTCGTGTGTTAAATAATAAGGTCTTAAACCAGAGTCTGTTTTGTGCATCATAGGTATAGATATTTTTGAACCTGCAGGACCTCTGGTATTAGTAAAACTTAGATAAGATGTTCCACCAACAGCATCTCTAAATTTATTTCCAAATCTTAAAGTATGAATAAATGCTGAGGCATGTTCTATTTCACCATCTAAACCTACTGTTCCAGCTTTGCCATAAGCTAATATTTTTTCTGGAGATCCAATTTCTTTTATAAGTTCTGGCACCAGAACGTCGCCAAGCTTTGGAGCTAAATCTAATATAATTGGTTTTAAATCTTCTACAAATCCTTTGCCGTGCCACGGATTCTTAAAAATTGCAGCAACTGAAACCATCAGAACAGGTTCTTTTGCTTTTTTTCCTCCTTCAATGAAAGTCTTATCTACAAATTTATTAAATTTTCTTAGTTCAAGTTCCATTAACTTGCCTTTTCTAAATTTGATGTATCAACATTTATTTTAGGAATAACTTCATCATTGAATAATTTAATACTTCTCATACAAGCTTCATGATCTATACCTGGAAAATTAGACCATACTTGAAGATTTTGTAAGTTCAGTTCTGATTGTAATTCTTTTATTTTACCGACTACATATTCTGGTGTTCCAAATAATAAATTTCGTTTGTGTAAAAATTCATAATTAAGCAAATCCAATTTATGTTTTGTTTCTGGCAATTCTTCTCCTGGATCCATATGATTACCTAACCCTCTCCAGTGACAAACCCATCTCATATAGTTAATAATATGTTCTCCAGCTAATTTTTCAGCCTCTTCCATTGTTTCAGCAACAAACATATCTCTAACCAAGGAAATCCCTTCTCCTAGAGGAACTTCTCTATTTTCTGCTTCTGATTTGGCATCTCTATATATTTCAAATCGTTTCTTTAAAGCTTTAACTGTAGGTATCCACATAATAGTGTTCAAGCCATTTTGAGCAGCCCATTCTATTGATCTTGCTCCATCAACTACTTGCCAAATTGGTGGGTGAGGATTTTGTTTTGGTTTAGGTACAACACTGATTTTTTTAATTTCATTTGTTTTTGTATCAACAAATTTTTTATCAGGAGGACTCATGTCATGTTGCCAAATGAAATTTGGAGAAGGGTAGGTATAGAATTCTCCTTCATGATTAAAAAACTCTTCAGTCCAAGCTTTTTTCATTATTGTTAATGTTTCATCAAATAATCTAAAATTTTTAGCCTGATCTTTAAGATCAGCTTCTTTATTCATATTAATTGCTTCTCTGCCATATATTCCTCTCCCAATACCGACCTCAACTCTTCCATTTGATAATTGATCTAATAAAGCAATATCTTCCGCAAGTCTGATGGGATTATGAAAAGTTATTACATTACATGCTTGACCAATTCTAATTTGTTTAGTTCGTGCAGCCGCATCAACTCCCATCATTATTGGATTTGTACAAGACTCCATTCCTTCGTGATTAAAGTGGTGCTCTGTGTACCAAATGGAATCCCAATTATTTTCATCACAATAAGTAGTGATTTCTTTAGTTTCATTTAGCAATTGATCGTAAGGTTTATGTTTCCAATTAGTGGTATTGCAAAAATATCCAAATTTCATTCGAACCTCCTTAAATTATTAAATCTAAGACGATTGATCCCACTTTCGTATTTTTGATAAATATCGACGAGTTATGTATCGCTTAATCTTGACTGTAATTTAACTAGACTATTTAATCAATATATATTTAATCAAGCTTTAAATGAAATTAACCAAATTAGAACCAAAATTAATTAAAAAACATAATCCTAGGATAGGTTTAATTACTTTAGCTAGTGATTTTAGAATCGAAAAAGATTTCAATAATATAATCTTTGGAAAAGATATAGATTTGTATTCCAATAGAATTAAATCTTATAATCCACTTACAAACGAAACTTTAAAAAAAATGGCTGATGACATCACCGATGTAACCAAAGAAATTCTACCAGACCAAAAACTTGATTGTGTTGCATATGGATGTACTTCAGGAACTATAGCTGCAGGATATAAATCTATTCATGAGAAGGTAAACTTAGCCAAACCAAATACCAAAGTAACAACTCCGATTACATCTGCAATCAATGCATTAAAAAAACTTAAGATAAATAAAATATCAATATTCACTCCATATACAGACGAAATTAACCAGTCTGTAATTAAATATTTTGAAGAAGAAAATATAAAAATTTCTGAGCTATCTTACTTTGATATAGCTTCAGATTTAGATATTGGAAGAGTTGATCCAGATCATTTATTTGAAGTATTGAGCAAACAAGATTTCTCAAAAAGTGATGCTTTGTTTGTTTCTTGCACAGCATTACCAGTATTGTCTATAATTAGTGATTTAGAAAAAAAATTAGGAAAGATAGTATTGTCAAGTAATCAGACATTGATTTGGGATACTCTCAATCAAATAGATTATAAAAATAAAATTGCAGGCTATGGAGAATTGTTTAATAAATAAATATGCTTTTTAGTAAAGAAGAATATAAACAAAGACTTTCTAAAGTTCAAAAAATGATGCAAGAAAAAGGCATCGAACTTCTTATTTCTCACGATACAAATAATATGAATTATCTAACAGGTTATGATGCCTGGTCTTTTTATTATGCACAATGTGTAATAGTACATGTGAATGCCGATGAACCTATATGCTTTGTAAGAGATCAAGATGCAGGTGGAGCTTTCATCAAAACTTATGTTAAAAAAGAAAATATAATTGTTTATGATGAACACTATATTCACACATGGCCAAAACATCCTTATGATTATTTAGTTAAAATAATTAAGGATAAAAAGTGGGATAAACTTTCAATAGGATTAGAAATGGATGCTCATTATTTCACAGCATTTTGCTATGAAAAAATCAAACAAGGTTTGCCTAATGCAAAAATAAAAGACTCAGAAAGATTGGTGAATTGGGCGAGATTAGTAAAATCTAATACCGAAATTAATTATATGAAATCTGCTGCAAAAATTTCAGAAATAGGAATGAAAACAGCTTTCGATGTTATTAAACCTGGTGTTCGGCAATGCGATGCAGTTGGAGAAATTCAAAAAGCTTTATTTTATGGAACACCTGAATTTGGTGGAGAATATTCAAGTATTGCAACTTTATTACCAACTGGAAAAGGAACATCAGCTTCACATTTAACCGCAACCCAAGAAAAGTTTGTTGAGGGTGAGGCTACAATTATTGAACTTTCTGGTGTTTATAAAAGATATCATGCGCCGATGGCTCGAACTGTTTTATTGGGAAAGCCGGATCAATTAAAGATTGATACAATGAAGAAAACAATTGAGGCCCTTCAAGCTGGAATAGATGCAACAAAACCTGGTAATACAGTTGATGATGTTGCTCAAGCATTTTGGAAAATACTAGATAAATATGGAATAGAAAAAAAATCAAGAACAGGTTATTCAATCGGAATAGGTTATCCTCCTGATTGGGGAGAGCATACTCTCAATATATATAAAGGAGATATGACACTTTTAGAGCCTAACATTTGTTTTCACATGATTGCTGTTATGCAATTTGGTGATTGGGGTGTGGAAGCATCTGAAGCAATAAGAGTAACAGATAGAGGAGCTGAATTATTTTGTAATTTATCTAAAGAACTTCACGTTAAAAGCTAATTATTAAAGGTTGAAATTTATTCACACAAATGTTTTAAAGTTATTTATTTTATGTCAAAACAAAAAGATTTCGTAAAATTTGAAAATGTAGATAAAAGCTACGATGGTAAAGTTTTAGTTGTCAAAGATCTTCAATTAGATATAGCTGAGGGTGAATTCATCACAATGTTAGGACCCTCTGGTTCTGGTAAGACAACATGTTTAATGATGCTAGCAGGATTTGAAACTCCAACTAATGGAGAAATTTATTTAGGTGGAAAAGCTATTTCAAGTATACCACCACACAAAAGAGGAATTGGAATGGTATTCCAAAACTATGCACTGTTTCCACATATGACAGTTTATGAAAATTTAGCATTTCCATTAAGAGTAAGAAAAATTCCGAAAGATGAAGCAGATAAAAAAATCGACAAAGCATTATCGATGGTATCGCTTCAAGGCTTTGCATCAAGGATGCCAGGTCAATTGTCTGGTGGACAACAACAGAGGGTAGCGGTTGCAAGATCACTAGTGTTCGATCCTCAATTAGTTTTAATGGATGAGCCTTTAGGAGCTTTGGATAAAAATTTGAGAGAAAGTATGCAGTATGAAATTAAACATATTCATGAAAGTATTGGTGTGACAGTTGTTTACGTGACTCACGATCAAAGTGAAGCTTTAACAATGTCAAATCGTATTGCTGTGTTTAATGATGGAAAAGTTCAACAACTTTCAAGTCCTGATGAATTATATGAGAAACCTGTTAACTCTTTTGTTGCAGAGTTTATAGGAGAGAACAATACATTTAAAGGTGAAGTTTCTGATTTATCAGGTGGAAAATGTAAAGTAAAACTATCTAATGCTGAAATATTTGCCAACCCTATCTCAGTAAAAGCTAAAGGAGACAGAACAACAGTTTCATTAAGACCTGAAAGAGCTTTAATTAATCCAAGTGAAAAAATGGATAATATTCATAGTGGCAAAATTGAAGAAGTCATTTATCACGGTGATCACACAAGAGTAAGGATAAACCTTTTGGGTAATCCTGAGTTTATTCTTAAAGTTCCAAATAGTTCATCTAATCTTGATATCAAATTAGGTAATGAGATTAAGATTGGTTGGAACAGTGACGATGCTCGTGCATTGGACCCAAAATAGACATTACATAAATCACTATATTACAAGTAAAAAACGCCTGTTGACTCTAATGTCTGAAATTGTTTTAATTTGATTTATATAAACGTTTAAACGGAG
>CACDMG010000018.1 GCA_902553845.1 uncultured Pelagibacteraceae bacterium | reverse complement strand
GGCCATTTAATTTCATTTTCAAAGTTAAGTTTATTTAAACATTCATTTATCATATGTGGAATAACTGGCATCATTACTAATAGTATTTTTTCATAATTAGTTTTAAGATTTTCAAAATTATTTTTTGTTTCAATAATTTTTTTAAAAAAATTATATATTTCATGATAAACCGCGATTATGACATTGTATCTAAATTTTTCTAATGCATGATTAATTTTATTTATTGCTTGGTTTGTAAAAAATTCTAAATCATCATTTTTGTTTGTTTTTTCTTTTTTTAATTGATTTGTAATTTCTTCATTTAATGTCCAGAATTTCTGTATAAATTTAAAAGATGAAGCCATTCCACTTTCAGACCATTGAATGTCTTTTTCTGGTGGACTGTCAGCTAAAATAAAAAAACGAACTGCATCTGCTCCATAAATATTTATAATATTTTCAGGATCAATAGTGTTTTTTTTTGATTTTGACATTGATTCAGAAGGACCGATTTTCACTTTTTTTGAAGGTTCTTTTTTTACAAAAAATTCTTTTCCATCTTTTGTTTCAACCTCATCAGGGCTAAGCCAATTATTGTTCTCGTCTTTATATGTTTCATGACAAACCATTCCTTGAGTAAAAAGTCCTTCAAATGGTTCCTTTAAATTTATTTCTTTGTTATCTAAATTTATTGCTCTCATAAAAAAACGTGAGTAAAGAAGATGTAAAATTGCATGTTCAACTCCACCAATATATTGATCAACAGGTAGCCAATATTTTATTTCTTTAGGTTCGAATGGAGAGGAGGAGTTATTAGGTGAACAGAATCTCAAAAAATACCAAGATGAATCTACGAATGTATCAAGTGTATCCGTTTCTCTAATACATTTTTTTCCGTTAATAACTACTTTGCGCCATTTGTCTTGAAAATCAAGTGGATTACCATTTGTATTTAATTCAATGTTTTCAGGCAAAGTTATTGGTAAATTATTTTCTGGAATTTTAATTACATTATTATTTTCATCATAAGCGATTGGAATAGGACACCCCCAATATCTTTGTCTAGAAATACCCCAATCTTTAAGCCTGTAATTTATTTTTTGTTTTCCTAATTTTTTTTTTTCCAAAATTTTTATAGTTTCTTCAATGGATTGATCTGGAGCGGAAAGACCATTTAAAAATTCTGAGTTAATCAATACTCCAGGACCTGCATAAGCTTCATTTAAAACTTTGTAATCGTCATTTTCATCAGAAGGTTTAACGACTGTTTTTATTTCTAAATTATATTTTTTTGCAAAATCAAAATCTCTTTGGTCATGTGCTGGACAACCAAAAACAGCTCCAAATCCATAATCCATCAATACAAAATTCGCAAAATAAACAGGAACTTTTTTTGATGGTTTTAAAGGATTATATGCAAATAATTGAGTTTTAAATCCTATCTTTTTGGCTTGAGCAATTGATTCTTCTGTAGTTCCTGTTTTGGAACATTCTTTTTTAAAATCTAGAAATTTTTTATCTTTTTCGTAAAATTTTGATATTGGGTGATCAACTGATAACGCTAAGAAAGAGAAGCCAAAAAGTGTATCTGGTCTTGTAGTATAACATTTAATTGATTTTATTTCTTCCAACCCTTCAATTTGAAAATCTATTTCACATCCATAAGATTTCCCTATCCAATTTTTTTGCATAGTTTTTACCTTATCAGGCCAGCTGTCAAGGCTGTCTAAATCCTGAAGTAATTCTTCAGAAAAATGTGAAATTTTAAAAAACCATTGATTTAATTTTTTTCTTTCCACTAAAGCACCTGATCTCCATCCCTTTCCATCAATAACTTGTTCGTTGGCTAATACAGTTTGCTCTATAGGGTCCCAATTAACATAACTCTCTTTTCTATAAACAAGTCCTTTATCGAAAAGATCTAGAAAAATTTTCTGTTGGTGTTTATAATATTCTGGAGAACAGGTAGAAATTTCTCTACTCCAATCTATAGAAAGACCTAGTTTTTTTAATTGATTTTTCATGACCTTAATATTTTTCTCTGTCCAGTCTTTGGGATTTAATCTATTTTGTTTAGCGGCATTTTCAGCTGGCATACCAAAAGAATCCCATCCCATCGGGTGTAGAACATTGAAGCCTTTTAATTTTTTATACCTAGAAAGCACATCTCCAATTGTATAATTTCGAACATGTCCCATATGGATTTTTCCTGATGGGTAAGGGAACATTTCTAGACAGTAAAATTTTTTTTTCTTATTATCTATTTGAGAGTTAAAAGTTTCATTTTTCTCCCAGTGCTTTTGCCATTTATTTTCAATTAATTTAAAGTTGTATCTTTCCACAATCAAAATTAATTAGTTTAATGATCTAATTCTCTCTTTTGTTATCAGGGGTTGATGTTACGTATGGTCTTTCTTTTTTATTTTTATCAATTAGATCCTTTTCGTAACGTGAAGCTTTTTTTAGTATATTTACTTTAAGTTTTGCGACAAGTTCATTGTTGTTTTGATTTACTGTGCAATTAGTTAAATTATTTGAACATTGTTTAACAAAAATATTTACGTCTAAAGCATCTGATCTAATTTCGTTAGTTAAAAATCTTACAGAAATTTTAATTGATTCATTAGGAGAGTTATCTTCGCTATACCAATCTGTGATTACTATACCACCACTATAGTTTGCAGAGACTAAAGGCATAAAATCAAGTGTATCTAATGTTGCTCTCCAAAGGGGATTAGAACTAGCAAAATCATAAGTGGTGCCTTTATTGTTGCCACCCATAATTCTAAACCCTCTTCCTTCCTCCATATTTTTTTTGACTCTTTCTCTTGGGTCAGGAGGATAATCTTTTGCACTAACTTTTTTATATTTTAATGGACCGCATGCTGATTGAAATAACAGACTTAGAATAACAGAAAATATAAGAAAAAGTTTCATAAAGATTTATAGTTGTAAATTATTTTTTAGCATAAAAAATGACCTTTAAAATTAGAATATAGTTTTAAAAACACTAATTAGTTGAAAGAAGACATTTTACCCTAAATAAGGGATGTTTGTGATGTAATTATGCAACACTATTGTAAATTCTCCAGTAAAAATCAAATAATATATAAATTAGGAGCAATTATTTGTTAGAAACACCATGTTTATAATTAATTATAAAAATAAGGAGTAATTTATGAACAAACTAAAAAAAGTAGGATTAACAGCTCTTGCTACTACTCTTGTTGCTTCTGCATCATATGCAGGTGAAATGAGTGTTAGTGGTTCAGCTTCGTTAAACTACAGTGGTCTAAACACTAGTTCGGACGCTAATCCATGGTCAATGGGTGACAGTGTTACGTTTTCTGGTGGTGGAGACTTAGACAACGGAATGGACGTAAACGTTAAGTTCGAGTTAGACGGTGGTAACTATGATGACTACTCTCTAAAACTTGGAATGGGTGACATGGGAAGTTTAACTTTCTCTGGTGACTCTGTAAACGCTGGTGGTGTTGATAAAGTAAAAGATATCGTACCTACAGCTTACACTCCAGTTTACGAAAATGCTGACAGTACTGACAATGGTTTAGCAACTACTTCTGGTAGAATAACTACTGGTATGTGGGGATATACTTATGACCAAGATGGTTTAATGCTATCTATGGGTTATAATCCTAAGCCAGCAGCTGCTGCTAGTGCTGAAACATCTTACGCTGTATCATACAGTGGTTTAATGGATGGAATGACATTATCAGCTGGTAGATTTGATGATGGTGATGTTGCTGAGAATGATACATATGGTGTTAAATATGTAGCAGGATCAATAACAGCTGCTTATCAAATTACTAAAGTTGATTATGAATCAACTGGTTCTAACGACCAAGATGCAGCTCATATGGGTGTATCTATAGCAGTTAACGAAAACTTAACTGTTTCAGCTGGAAGACAAGAAGTTGAAATCGATACTAAAGCTGATGATGAAGTGAATACTGGTATTCAAGCATCATACACTATGGGATCTATAACTCTTGCTGGTGGTTTCAACGAAGTTGAAAGCATTGGTGGAGCAGCTAGCTCTGACGCTGAAGTAGCTATGTTTAATGCAGCATTTGCATTCTAATAATAGTTAATTTTATTAAAAAGGCCTCTAATATTTTAGGGGCCTTTTTTTTTGTTCAAAATATTCAATACCCGCAAAACCAAAAGAATTAACTAGTTTTAGTCTTTTTATATTCTGTTTATTAATGCCACCTAGGGCAATATCTTTGACTTTAATCATTTTTTTAAGGTTTAGGTATTTATAGATTTCTAGCTTTGGATTATTTTTTTTTTTGAATATTGGAGATAAAAAAATTTCATCTAATTTTTGTTTTTGTTTTTGATATATTTCCTTATAATTATGTGCTGACCCAATTATTCTAAAGTTTTTTTTAAAATTGGTCATATTTAAACTTAAATTCTTGTTATATGATGAAAGATAAACACCATTTGCTCTCATTTTGATGGCTAATTTTACATTATTACAGATAAAAAATTCCCTATTATTTTTTTTGCAAAATTTTTTAAGTTTAGAAATACTGTCCAAATTTACTTCTTTATCTTTATTTCTCCAAATAAAAGTTATATTTTCATCTAAATCAATAAAATGGGAATAATCAAATTTATTTATAAAAAAATATTTTTTTAAATTTTTATTATGCATAATCGTGTAAATAATCTAATTGAAATTAATAAAAAAATTAACAACAAAATTAATTCTCTTTCAATTTTAGATTATTCTCCTAAAATTATTGCTGTTTCAAAGACATTTAAAGAAGAAGACATACTACCATTACTTGATTTCGGACATATTCATTTCGGTGAAAATAAAGTTCAAGAGGCAATATCAAAATGGTCAGATTTAAAAAAACGTTATTCAAAAGTAAAATTACACATGCTGGGTAAGCTTCAAACGAATAAAGTTAAATATGCAGTTGAAATATTCGATTATATTCATTCTTTAGACAATCTTAAACTGGCTAATAAATTGGCCTCACTAATTAATAGAGATAAAAAAGAAATTAAAGTTTTTATTCAAGTAAATTTGGCAAATGAAACCCAAAAATCAGGAATAAATCCATCTGAACTAAGATTATTTTATGAAAAATGCTTAGAATTAAAACTTAATGTAGTTGGAACAATGTGTATTCCTCCTGAAAATGAGGATCCAAAAAAATACTTTAAACAAACTATTGAATTAAATAAAAGTATTAATTTGAATTATACTAGTATGGGAATGACCAATGATTATCTTGAGGCTATAGAATATCAATCTTCTTTTTTAAGAATTGGATCTGGTATTTTTGGCAAAAGACTCAGGTAATTTTAATTTTAGAATTTTTATTAATTATTTTGCATAAAATTAGCATATCTTTTTTTTTCAATGCTACACATCCTCTAGTTGGTGAATAATTTTTTGTTAAATGTAAAAATATTGCACTTCCTTTATTTTTGATTATTTTTTTCGTATTATAGTTAATAACAATAAGAATGTTATATTTAGAGTCGATTCTATACAATTTTTCAAATTTAATTTTTTTTTTTTTATTAATTGTAATTTCTTGATTGTAAAATCGACTAGTTGGGTCATCACACCAACCTAAGCTTTTTTTGATTACTTTTTTCGATAATTTTGAAACTGGTTTAGCAATTCTATCAGATCTGTAATACAATTTTCCAAGCGAATAAGTTCCTTTAGGGGTTGAATAATCACCCTCTTTTTTTCTTTTTCTAATACCTTTTTTGCCAACACAACATTTAAATTTAAAATCATCACATAAAAGTGTATCTTTGTTCTTAACAATAATTTGCATATAAGAAGTATGAGTTCAAAAACATTAGTTATATATGAATATAAAGCATTATTTAAAATATTAAATGAAATTAAAGAAAAATTAAACTTTGAAATTTTAGAATTAAATAATAAAGATTTGAATAATTTCCAATCAAAAAGATTAACAAATTTTCTAATAGTTTCTTCAAAGCATTATGAAAATTTAAGTAATTGTCTAGTGATTGACAATATTCCAATTAGAATAAATAAACTGATTGAATATATAAATATATCATTTTTAAAAAATAATTTTGCAAATCAATCTGAGCTTAGAGTTGGAAAATACAACGTAGATCTTAATTCAAGACAAATCAAGCTGGCTAATAAAAGACTAAATTTAACAGAGAGAGAAACAGAACTTATCTTATTTATCAATTCAAAAAAAATAGTGAATATAAAAGATTTACAAAAAAATGTATGGGGTTATTCAAATAACTTAGAGACGCATACAGTCGAAACACATATTTATAGATTAAGAAAAAAAATGCATGAGACTTTCGATGATGATAATTTTATAAAATATGAAAAAAATGGATATTCAATAAATTGAAAAAAAATCCAATAGCAAAAAAATTATTTAATAGAAGATATAAACCTAAAATTGTAAAACCAAAAAAAGGTAAAGGTAGTTTTAAGAGAAAAAAAATTAAATTCTAGCTCCAAACTTTTGAATTATTTTTGATGATAATTCGGTTCCTTTTTGTAAACATTCAATTGGAGAGAATTTATTAATTATTCCATGTAAGTATCCTGCTGCAAATAAATCCCCAGCACCAGTGAGATCTTTGATATTTTTTATTTTTATAGCATTACACTCAAAAATTTTATCACCATAAATAGATACTGCACCTTTTTCACCTCGAGTTATAACTACATTCTTGTTGATTGATTTTGAAAAAGATATTGTTTCATCAAACGATTTTGCATCAATCAATTTCATCATTTCCTGTTCATTTGCAAAAATGATATTTAATTTATTTTTAACGAGTTCTAAAAAATTTTGTTTATGTCTTTCGACACAAAATAAATCTGATAATGACATTGCAATTTTATTTGAGTTATTTATTGCTTTTTCGAAAGCTCTTTTTGGTCCTCCTTCATCCCACAAATATCCCTCTAAAAATACTAATTCAGAATTTTTAATATGATCATCTTTAATATCTTGATCATTTATTTTTCCAGCAGTGCCTAAGAAAGTGCACATTGTCCTTTCAGAGTCTGGCGTGATGAGTATTAAACAAGATCCTGTCGATAAAGGCTCTTTTTTCTTTTTATACAAATATTTAACTTTTTCATTATTCAGTCCTTCTTCGTATTTTTTACCTAGTAAATCATCATTTACTTTACCAACAAAACCCACTTTATTACCTAATTGTGATAACCCAACTATAGAATTTGCAACAGATCCTCCAGAAATTGTCTCTTCAATTTTTAGTGACGACAATAGTCTTTTAAATTCATTTTCATCAATTAACTTCATCGTACTTTTTGTAAGAGAATTTTGTTTTAAAAATTCATCTGATACTTTACACAGAACATCAACAATTGCATTTCCTATGCCTAATATTTTCATTAAGGTTTTTTCGTAATAAAAGGTTTTTTTCTTTTAGGATAACAAGATGTGCAAATTTTACAACTTATTCCATAGCAATCTCTTGCTTTACAATATTCTCTTCCGTAATAAATTATCTGTAAATGTAACTTGTTCCAATATTTTTTTGGGAACAACTTTTTCAAATCTTTTTCTGTTTGAGAAACATTTTTTCCGTTCGTAAGACCCCATCGTTGAGCAAGTCTGTGTATATGAGTATCTACTGGAAAAGCTGGATGTCCGAATCCTTGAGACATAACAACACTTGCTGTTTTATGACCTACCCCAGGTAATTGTTCTAGTTCTTCAAAAGTTTTTGGAACTTTTCCACCGTATTTATTTATTAGTATCATTGATAAATTATATATACTTTTTGCTTTTATTCTAAAGATACCAATTTTCTTAATTAAAGACTCAATTTTCTTTCTTCCTAATTTTACAAAGTGTTGTGGCTTATAATATTTTGGGTATATTTTTTTTGTTACATTATTTACATTTACATCTGTACATTGGGCCGAAAGAAGAACTGAAATTAGTAGAGTAAAAACATTTCTACTTTTTAATGGAACTTTAATCTTAGGGTATTTTTTATTAAGTATTTTAAATACAATTTTAGCTCTTTGAATTTCATTCATTTTTAGAAATTCATTAGATCTCTCATTGAATACAATCCTGGTTTTTTTCTCATTAACCATGTAGCAGCTAATAATGCTCCTTCAGAATATAAAGCTCTATCAAAAGCTTGATGATTTAACTTGATAATCTCTTTTCCACTAGAGAACAAAACTTCATGTTCACCTATAGTTTCACCTTTCCTAATTGAATTGAAATTTATCTTATTGCTATAAGGAAAATTTTTTTTATTTAAATATTTTTTGCCAATTAAATTATAAAAATCTTTTTTTTTACCAATAGCGATACCTTTACCCAGCATTAGAGCTGTTCCAGATGGATAATCTTTTTTGTATCTATGATGAATTTCTGATATTTTGCTCAAATATTTATTACCAAGAGATTTTGAAGTAATTTCTGTGAGATACATTAATAAATTTATTCCCAAACTCATATTACCAGCTTTTAAAATGGGAATTTTTTTTGAAAAATTTTTAATCAAATTTTCCTCTTTTTTTGTGAAACCTGTTGTTCCAATGACAACTCTTTTTTTAAGTTTAGTTGCTATTTTTAATACTTCAAAAGTACATTTGGGAATTGTAAAATCAATTATTACATCTGTTTTTTTAAAAGCATCTTTGGTATTAAGCTGCGGTCTTATTCCGGCAATTTTTTTATTTATCTTTTTATATTCTGTAATACTACAAAGTTTAAATCTTTTTTCTTTTCTTGATGCTTTAATAAGTTCTTGACCCATACGACCCATGCAGCCAGTTATAGATAAATTAATTTGCTTATATTTCATAACCAAGTTTTTTTAAGTCTCCTTCATAATATTTATTCATTTTATTAATTAATTCTTTATCTAATTGTTTGCGCCAATCATTATCAGGCCCGAGGTAAAAAAATTTAATTTTTCTTTTATCTTTCAGAGAATACACATTTTCAGAAAATTGTCCTTTATTTTCTATAATTTGAAGATTTTTAAAGTTAGTTGACTCAATTGCATTTTTTAATTTTTTTTCATCAACATCTTTATTAAATTTACAAATTGCATTAGTAAAAATTATCAAATTTCTGAATATTTGATCTGGATTTTTTACCATATCCTCATATTTAATAGCCATTTTTCTGAAAGAGTTATTTCGAAGCCACGATTGATAATTAATTCTCCATGAGTTTATAATCGTTGTTTTTGCATAATTTTTTAGATGTTTATAATCTGATAATACCGCATTTTCATTTTGCATAAATTTTAAAGCTTCATCATAAGAATTGAAATCATTATGATTCTTAACTGATGTAATAACATTTCTAGGATCACGAATAATATAGATTACTCCTAGTGAATATTCCGGTTTTGTAAAATCATTTCCAAAAGCCTTTATTAATGAATTGTGTGTTTTAAGAAATCTTATTTCTTTTTTCTTAAGTATTGCTTTTTGAGATTCATCCCAATGATTATGAATCTCACCATCTTTTACTTGTTCTTTAAAAAACTGCTTATTTGGATAGTCTTCAATGCGATTAAGCTTATTAATATCAAAAACTCCATTGTCACAAAAGTAGTAGGCAGTCAAAAATGATCTAACCCATGTGTTTCCACTTTTAGGATAAGATGCTATCCAAATTATCATTTTTATTTCTTAAACTAGGGTTTAATTATTTCAACTTAAATTTTATTTTTTCCAAAAACTTTTGGCTTTTTCAAAGAATTTTTTTATACTTGGGTTACTTTTGTCATCTTCTAGTTCTCTAAACTTTAGTAATAATTCTTTTTGTTCTTTATTTAAATGTATAGGAACCTCTGTTTTGATTTGAACATACAGATCTCCAAAATCTCCTCTACGCATGAAAGGCATTCCTTTCCCCTTTAACCTGAATTGTTTTCCGCTCTGAGTACCATCAGGTATTTTTATCTTTGCTTTTCCGCCATC
>CACDMG010000017.1 GCA_902553845.1 uncultured Pelagibacteraceae bacterium | reverse complement strand
CTTTCAAAACATTTTCTCATAAAATTTATCGCTTCTGGAAAATTTGAACTATCTAACTTTTCAGTTGTTATAACTTTCACAATATTTTGATTTTCATATAATTTTATATCATTTATTTTTGAAGCTAAAGTTCCTAATTGAGATTTGTTTTTAATCATTAGATTATTTAAATTTTTAATATCTTTTGTATTCATTAATGGCTCGTCTCCTTGAAGATTCATAACTAAATCAATATTTGTATTATCGATTTTTTGCAAAGCTTCATAAATTCTATCTGTTCCGGTTTTATTCTGTTTTTTTGTAAGAACTGCTTCTCCACCATTCTTTTTTACATCATCGATTATTTCTTGATCCTCAGTTGCAACTATTACTTCACCAATATTTGCCTCCTCAGCTTTTCTAAAAACATGTGTAATCATTGATATGCCCTTAATTTTTAATAATGGTTTACCTGGTAATCTCGTAGCTGATAACCTAGATGGAATTATAACTAATGTTTTCATTGGTCTTTTTTATTTATCACTACAATATAAACAGAGGCAAAATTGTACAATAAAATATATAAGCAATTCTTTATTTATAATGTTATACGTTCAAAGTAATTTTTAATAAAATGGATTCTTTCGAAATAAATAAAATAGTAGCTGCTGTTTTGATGGTTGCCCTTATAATAATTGGTATAGGAAAACTTTCAGATGTAATATTCCATGTTGAAAAACCTAAAACACCTGGATACGCAGTTGAGGTAGAGCAAGCAGTTGCAACTAGCACTGAAGCAACTTCGGTAACAACTGAAGAAAAAATTGATATAGCAGCTTTGATGGCTATGGGGGATCTTGCAACCGGCGAGAAGGTCTTTAAAAAATGTAGCGCATGCCATTCGATTGTTAAGGGTGGAAAAAATAATATTGGACCTGCACTTTATAATGTAGTTGGAAGAAAAATAGGTGCTGTAAGCGATTATAAATATTCCAAAGCTCTTTCAGAGTATGGAAAAGAATGGACTTTCGAAGAATTGAATGGTTACTTAATTAAACCAGCTAAGTGGATAAAAGGAACTAAGATGGCTTTTGCTGGATTAAGAAAAGAAACTGATAGAGCTTCTGTCATTTTATATTTAAATCAAAATTCAGATAACCCTTTGCCACTACCTTAATTTACCAAGACAATAAAGCAGTATAGATTTTTGTACGTGAACTCTATTTAGAGCCTGTTGCCAAACTTTTGATTGTTCGCTCTTAAAAACATTTTCTTCAACCTCAGATCCTCTAGGAAGACAGTGCAAGAATATTGCTTGTGGGCACAGCTTCATAAGACTTTTGCTTATTTTAAAATTTTTAAAATCTCTTAATTTATTTTTTTTATTAACTTTGTCATTCATTGATATTACTTTATCTGAGAAAATTACGTCAGCTTTTTCAACTGCTTTTTTTGAATCATTATAAATAGAAATTTTATTTTTATTTTTTTTTATATATTTTATAATGCCCTGATTGGGTTGATAGTTTTTTGGACAACCGATTTTTAACTTAAAATCAAATTTGATTGAGGCAGCAATCAAAGAGTTTAAGACATTATTGGTGTCTCCTATCCAAGTTATATTTAACTTTGATATCGGTTTTTTCTTAATTTCCTCGACTGTAAAAATATCTGACAAAATTTGTGTTGGATGGGAAGATGGACTCAATCCGTTAATAATTGGAATTGATAAATACTTTTTAAATTCTTCTAACTTTTCATCATTATCTGTTCTCAACATGAAAGCATCACCGAAATTTGATAATATTTTAGCAGTATCCTCAATGCTCTCCCCTCCTTTTGACAAATGCAACTCATCAGGCCGAAGTGTCAAAGCACTACCACCAAGTTGTCTGATGGCTAAATAAAAACTTAATCTTGTTCTAAGACTTGATTTTTCAAACATCTGAATTAATAATTTTCCTTTTAAAGGTGCTCCTTTATCTATTTCAAGATTATTAAGTTTTTTTCTTGCATACTTTCTTTTTTTAGCATCAATTATGATTTTTCTAAGATCTTTGCTAGAAATATCTTTTAGATTGATAAAATGTTTCATTTATTTAAAGTCTGCACAAACTTTATCTATAATCTTCAAAGCTTGGTCTATTTCTTTTTTTTTTACATTTAATGGAGGTAAAATACGGACAGTATTTTCTGCTGCTCTAATGGTCAATAATTTTTTATCCATTAATTTTTTTATAAACTTTGACTGATCTTGGTAAAGTTGTAATCCAATTAAAAAACCTCTTCCTCTTATTTCTTTTATCATATGAGGATATTTTTCTTTAAGTAGATTTAAATTTAAAAGAAAATATTTAGATAACTTTTTAACATTTCTTAAAAACTTTTTACTAGAAACTATATCCATAACAGTATTCCCAACAGCCATAGCTAATGGATTACCTCCAAAAGTTGACCCATGGGTGCCAGGTATCATTCCTGCTGCAACTTTTTTATTCATAAGAACTGCACCGATTGGAAAACCTCCTCCAATTCCTTTCGCTATTGGCACTATATCTCCACGGATTCTTGACTGTTCAAATGCAAAAAAATCACCACTTCTACCTATTCCACATTGAACTTCATCTAAAATTAATAATATTTTTTTTTGACTACAAATCTTTCTCAAATATTGAAGGCATTTATTTGGTATTGGCTTAATACCACCCTCCCCCATGATCGTTTCTACCATAATTGCAGCTGTATTTTTTTTAATTTTTTTTCTTAGATTTGGAAATCTAGGTTTTGTATCTTTAAAATTTATATGGTCAAATCCAGGAACCTTTGGTCCAAAACCTTCGGTCATTTTTTTTGATCCACTTGCAAAAATAGCGGCAATTGTTCTGCCATGAAATGAATTTTTTATACATAAAATTCTATTTTTATTGGGTTCTCCAATTGAATAAAAATATCTTCGAGCTACTTTAATTGCAGCTTCAGTAGCTTCAGCACCACTATTTTGAAACATTACATAATCTGCGAAAGTTTTTTGACAAAGCTTTTTGGCCAATTTTTCCCCTTCCGGAATCTGAAAAGCATTTGACACATGCCATAGTTTTTTTGACTGATCTTTTATAACTTTTACTAATTTCGGATGAGCATGGCCTAAAGAATTTACTGCTATTCCTTGCACAAAATCTAAATATTTTTTTCCATTTGTCGAATAAAGATAACTTCCTTTGCCTCTAACGAATGAAATTTTTTTCCTATTATAATTTTTTGCTAAATAGCTCATATTTTTTTTTCAATTAAAACTTTGTATAAACAATAAAATTTAATACAAGTTAGGATTGAATATATATCAAATATTTTAATGAATAATTGTTGATAACTAACATTAATTACTTGTTTATTTCAATTTTATGTCAGTATATTGTGATATTAAATAATTAATACACAATATGTAGTAATTTTAAATTAGATTATTATGAGCAAGTGGAATGAGCAAACCGTAGAATTTTTAAAAAAAAATTGGGGATTGCATTCGGCGAAGGAATTAGCTGAAAAGATGGGTCCAGGTTTCACTCGGAATAGTGTAATTGGAAAAGCAAATCGTCTTGGATTATCAGCTAAAATTAAAACTAGATCGGTATCCACAAATAACCATAGCTCTGACAACTCCTTTAAAAGTGAAAATATAAAATCAAGAAGAGGGAGGAGAAGTAAATTTGTTTTAAATAAACAAATGTTAGATAAATTGGGACCAGCAAAACTTTTGAACCTCGAAGAACTTACTGAAACAACATGTAAATATATGATACATGAGGACCAAGGAAAAGAAGGCCATCCAAATTTGCCAGGATCATTTTTCTGTGGGAGAGATACAGTTCCGAAATACAGCTACTGTCTCTATCATATGGCTTTAGTCTGGCAGCCAAAAGGTAAAAAAGAGGATGTCATTAATAAAAATGATGAGGTTCCAGAGTTTATTGAAAAAAAAGTTAAGTCAGCTTAAATTTTTAATTATCTTTATATCGATCAGTTGAAAACTGCCCACCTTCTTTCCACATATAACTATATTTTTTAACTTCTTCAGCAAATAATTTTAAAGCAGGCACACCAATATCAGAGTTAGTTTTGTATTTTCCCGAACTTATATTGTCATATTTTAAAAGTTTTAACTGATCTTTAGTCAAAAGTGGTTTTGGAAATAATTCAAAAAAATTTGCAGATAGATTTCCCAGAAATATAGGAAATGGAATTAATAACCTTTTTTTATCTATAAGATCTAAAAGCGTATTGAGTATTTGCTTAAAAGTGATTGTCTCAGGTCCAACACATTCGATTATTTTTGTGTCAACATTTTTTGAAATTACATGATAAATTATATCAGTTAAGTCAGAAGCATGTATGGGCATAAATCGACTTTTTCCACCATAATACAATGGAAATATTGGTAATCTGCTTAGAAGAGTCATAAAATTTGTTGAGAAATTATCTGAAGAATTACTGTAAACAAGTGAAGGTCTCAAAATAGTTGACTTTGGAAAATTATTTAAAATATTTTTTTCACCTTCTAATTTACTTAGAGCATAGTTTGATTCTTTCGCATCTTCAATTCCTAGAGCAGATAGATGAATTAATTTATCAAGTTTATATTCTTTACAGAGTTTAGCTAATAAAGCAGGAAAAAGTGAGTGAATATTCTTAAAGGTACTACCCCTTTTTTTTTCAAATAAAATTCCTACAAAGTTGATACAAATGTCAGATTCTTCAAAAAGTTTTCTCAATTTTTCTTCGTCGAAAATACTTGCTTCTACTAAATCAATATATCCAGCATTACCCATTATTTTGATTTTATGACCTTTTTCATGAATATTTCTTGTAACTACTGTTACTCTATAGTTATTTTTAGTTAATTTTCTAACAAGATGAGTGCCGCACTGACCTGTTCCACCAAATATTAATATTTTTTTCATAATCAGTATCTAAAAATAGACATTATTATTTAGTCATATATATAAATAAATATGAGCGAAATAAAGGTTTTTGAAGGTGATTTACCTGATGATTTAGATTTATCAAATGAAAAATTTATAGGGTTAGATAATGAGGCACTTGGTCTTGTATTGGGTAGAGATCCATTAACTTTAGTTCAATTGGGGCTTGAGTCTAAAAAATTTTACTTAATTAAACTTAATAGAGAAACTTATAAAGCACCAAATTTAATTAAAGTGTTATCAAATTCAAACACTCAATTTATAATGCATTATGCAAGACAAGATTTATTGTGGTTAAAGTATCATTTAAAAGTTCAGCCAAAAAATATTTTTTGTACTAAAGTTGCATCAAAAATAGCGAGGACTGCAAGTTCATTTCATGGTTATAAAGATCTTGTAAAAGAGTTTTGTGGTAAAGACATATCAAAAAAAGAGCAACAAAGTGATTGGGGTAATCCCAATCTATCTGAAAAACAAATAAAATATGCAGCATCAGATACAGAATATCTTTTTGAAATTAGAAAAAAATTAGTAACAATGCTTGAAAGAGAAAAAAGAATTGAACTATTTAAAAAATCTATGGAGGTAATACCTGTTCTTGTGGATATGGAAATAGCTGGCTATAAACTCTCTACATTTGAACACTAAGTATTAATGAAAACTGAAATTAAAGAAATTGGAAAAAACGTAATTGAATTACAAATTAAAGCATTAAAAAAATTAAAATTCTCTTTGAATGAATCTTTCGATAAAGCTGTCAAGGCAATAATAAAGTGTAAATCAAAAGTAATAATATGTGGAGTTGGTAAAAGTGGAATAATTGCTTCAAAAATTTCTGCAACACTATCATCGGTTGGAACACCATCATTCCCTATATCTGCAAGTGACTGTTCTCATGGTGATCTTGGACGTATTACAAATAAAGATATTTTAATTCTAATTAGTTACTCTGGAAATACCTCTGAGCTAAATAATATAATCAAATATGCAAAATTAAATAAGATTCTTTTGATTGGAATTGTTTCTAATAAAGATTCTACACTTTATAAATCTTCAAATATTAAATTATTAATTCCTGATGTGATCGAGTCTGGAGATGGTATTGTTCCTACCTCTAGCACTACTATTCAATTAGCTATGGGTGATGCTTTATCTGTTGCATTAATGAAAAAAAAAAAATTTGGTAAATTAGATTTTAAGAAGGTTCATCCAGCCGGCAATTTAGCCAATAAACTCAAAACAGCTAAAGATTTGATGTTAACAAAAGGTAAAATTCCATTTGTAAATGAAAACGAGCTAATGAAAAAATCTTTAAATATACTAAACAAAAAAAGACTTGGCTTTATAGTTATAATCAATAATCAAGGAGAAAACAAAGGCCTATTCACCGACGGAGATTTAAAAAGATTGATGCAAAAAAAAAGAAAGTTTGAAAATAAAAAAATCAAATTTTTTATGACGAAAAATCCATTTATTGTTGAAGAAGATATGTTAGCATCAGATATATTGTTTCAAATGAATAGAAAAAAAATTACAAATGTTTGTGTTTATAAAAAAGGCAATAAAAGAAAAACTATTGGAGTAATTCATATTCACAACCTTCTAAATAATTTAAAATAACTAACTGATGAAAAAAATTATTCAGTTAATACTTTCATTATCTTTGGTGATAATGGCTATTGTTTTTTATAAAGTTTATTTTAGCTCTAATAATAAATCTCAAGTCTTTAAAGAATTATCAGAGGAAAATTCAGAGATAAATAATCAAGAAGAATCAACATCAGAAATGAGTAATTTAATAAGAAACTTAAGTTATGACGTAACCTTTGACGGAGATAAAAACTATAGTATTACTGCGGATATGAGTGAGCTTACTTATGAAAATAATGTTGAGATTGTTTATATGCAGAAAGTAACTGCAATATTCATTAATGAAAATAATGTTCCTTTAATAATTACTTCAGATAAAGCTACATATAATAATTCGAGTTATGATACAAATTTTAGCGAAAACGTCAGGGTTGAATATATTGATAATCTAATTAATTCAGAAAAATTAGATATTAGCTTTGCAGAAAATATTATTACAATTTATGATAATGTAAAATATCATGGTTCTTCTGGTACATTGAATACGGATAACGTTAAGATAGATTTGATAACTAAAAATATTAATATATATATGGACAATAAAGAAAAAAAAGTTGAAGTAGTCTCAAAATAAATATGTCAAATATAAAAAAATTCAGGATTAAGTATTTCAAAAAAGAAAAATCAATATTAAAACTCGATAAAATATCTCTAAAATTTGATAGAAAAATTATTCTTGATAATCTTAACCTTGAACTAAATGACGGACAAATTTTAGGGTTATTAGGTCCAAACGGTGTAGGTAAATCTACTATTTTTAATATAATTATAGGCATGTTAAATCCGGATTTTGGATCCATTATGATAAATTCCCAAAAAGTAAATAAATATCCAATATATGAAAGAACTTTAAAATTTAAGATAGGCTTTGTTCCACAACATGGTGGTTTTTTTCATGATTTAACAGTCTATGAAAACTTAAAAGCTATTGCAGAAATTACTATTGATAATCAGAGTTATAGAAATGAAAAAATTAATTCTCTAATTTCAAAATTTGAATTAGACCCTATAAGAGATATTAAAGCTGATTTTATATCTGGAGGTCAAAAAAAAAAATTGGTTATAGCTCTTGCTTTAGTCTCTGACCCTAAAATACTTTTACTTGATGAGCCTTTTGCAGCACTTGACGTAATGACAATCAAAACCCTCCAAGAAATAATAGTTGATCTACAAAGTAATAACAATATATCCGTGATACTGTGTGATCATCAAGCTAGAGATTTACTTGCGTGTGTTGATACAGCTGCAATAATTCATAATGGAAAAGTGGTTGCTCAAGGAACTCCAACAAATCTAATACAAAATATTGATGCAAGAAACGTATATTTTGGAGATTCATTCAAAATTATATAAATTCAAAGATAAATGAAAAATAAAATAAAGATTTCTAAACGCATAAAACCGTTTAACAAAGTTTTAAAGATTGATGGTGATAAAAGTCTATCAATTCGTTGGGCACTGTTAGCTTCACAAGCGAAAGGTAAATCTAAATCATTCAATTTATTAAAGTCAGAAGATGTAATAAATACTTTAAAATGTTTAAAAAAACTTGGATCAAAAATAAAATTTTTTAAAAATTCATGTGAAATAATAGGACAAGGATTAAATGGGTTTAACTATAATAAAACTGTTTCACTTAATGCTGGAAATTCTGGAACTCTTAGTAGATTAATTTTAGGACTTTTAGTTCATTCAAAAGTTAAGGTAAAAATAAATGGAGACAAAAGTTTATCAAGTAGAGATTTTTTCAGAGTTACTAAGCCTTTAACAAAATTTGGTGCAAATTTTAAAACTAATTCCGGCAAACTTCCAATAATTATTAATGGTACAAAATTTCCAAATCAAGATCATCAGTTTTAACAAATAATGAGTATTCATTTTTTGCAACAACCTTGACTTCAATAATGTCGTCTAATTTATATTTCTTTTGAAAAGAGTCATATGGATTTTCAAAACAAGCCTTATAACTTGCTGCAAGTCTTTTTTGGTTTTTGTCTACTTCAATCAGTTTTAAAGAGACCTCCTGTCCTACAGAAAACATCCGTTTCGCAGAAACATTTTTTTTTGTATACGAAAGTTCTGATTGATGACAAAGTGCTGTAAGACCTTTAACACAATCTATGTCAGCAAAAAAACCAAAATCTGTAATTTTTGAAATTTTTGATTTATAAATTTTTCCAACCTCATATTTATCGATTTCATCAAATGGATTGGGCATTGTAGCTTTTAACGAAACACCTAATTGGAGCTTATCCATATTTTTTTCAATTATTTTTAATTTTTTCACTTCACCTACAGATACAACTTCGTCGGGGTGAGAGATGTGTGAGAATGATAGCTCACTGGCATGGCATAAAACATCAAGTGAGTCACTTAATCGAAAGAAAGCTCCAAATGAAGTAAGTTGTTTACAAGTACCCTCTACAATTGTTCCAATTTCATAAGCATCAATTATTTTTTTCTTATCCTCAACTTTATGTGAAGATATGATTTGTTTTCTTGAAAGAACGACATTACCCCTCACAGTATCCAATTTTGCTATTGCAAAAGTTAAATCTTGCCCAATTAAGTGATCAAAATTTTTTAATGGTGTATCTGAAATTAAACTACCAGGTAAAAATGCAATTAAATTTAACTCATTTATAGAGACTTCAGCCCCACCTTTACATCTTCTGATTATTCTACCATTAACTGGCTCTTCTTTTTCATATAAAGCTAGAATTTTATTCCACCCTTCAAGTTTTAAAGCTTTTTCTGCTGATACGACTATTTCTCCAGTTTTAGGATGCTCAAGTCTTTCTAGAAGGACAGAAATTTTACCACCTTCTTTTATTTTATCCAACATACCAATACTTTTTAACTCATTTTTATCTAGTACTGGTTCTTGTTTTAAACCTGTTTTAGAAAGGTATACAAATTTATCGGTAATTTTAACTACTGTACAAGAAATGACTTTTCCTTCTTCTATTTTGACTTTTGAGTATTGGCTATCAAGTAATTTTTCGAATTCTTTTGATTCTTGGTTTTTTAAATCAGAATATATTTCCATTAATTGTTATTTTTTATTTACCTTTCTTATTTTTTTAAAAAAAAACTTTGCCCTTTTAGATAAAATTGGAGTTTTAATCAACAAAGAATTTAATTCAATTTGGCTCCTAAATACTTAATTTTTTTTAAAAAAGTGGGAAAAGATGTATTTATTGAGTCTTTGTTGTATATTTCCCATTTTCCTCCAAAAATTAAAGCAGCTATAACACTAGTCATAAAAACTCTGTGATCTTTTAAATAATCTTTAATTTTAATTTTTCTATTTATAACTAAGTTCGGGTTTCCGTGTATTCTAATTGAATTTGAAGTTACTTTATTTTTTATTCCTAATTTATTCAAAATTTTTGCCCCCCAAATAAGTCTAGGACTTTCCTTTTGATTTAGTTCAGATAAATTCTTAAAATATGAAACGCCTTTTGCTTTTGCTGCAACTAAAAAAATTAACAAAAATTCGTCAATAGCCGAACTATTTAAATTTATTGGAC
>CACDMG010000016.1 GCA_902553845.1 uncultured Pelagibacteraceae bacterium | reverse complement strand
AAATTTTGAATTGCTGTTCCAACTCTAAAAATGTTGTGGTAACTACCAATTACCCAAATAGCACCGTTTCTTTTTAAAATTCTTTTACATTCGGACAGCCATGAATAAGTGAAATCATCGTATTTTTTGAAATTTTCAAATTGATCCCATTTGTCATTCACAGCACTAACTTTAGATCTATCTGGTCTTACAAGTTCTTTTTTTAATTGCAAGTTGTAGGGAGGGTCAGCAAAAATTAAATCGAAAGTCTCGTCAGGAATTTTTTTTAGTTCCTCTAAACTATCTCCATTAATTAATTTATTAATTATGTTTGAATTCATTTTAAAAAAATAAATTAGACTCCAAAAAGATTCCTGGGTCAACCTAGGATTGAATTATTTAGATTCAATTTGTGTAAGATTTTTTTGAGACAACAATATATTGTGTTTCTACGTGAAACCTATTTAATCTTTTTTATGGGTGAGAAATTTTTTCTATGATGAGATGTTATTCCTAAATTTTTAATAGCTTTTAAATGTTGACTGGTACCATAACCATAATTTTTATCCCAATAATAACCTTTAAATTTTTTTCCAAGAGCAGATATCATTTTATCACGTGAAACTTTTGCCAAAATAGAGGCAGCGGAAATCGATGGTATTTTTTGATCTCCCTTAATTATTGAGTTTAATTTATAATTTTTAATTGTTGGTAATTTGTTACCATCAACTAATACGAGTGAAGGTTTTTTTTTCAATTTTAAAATTGCTCTTTTCATCGCCAATAAACTAGCATTCAAAATATTATTTGTTTCTATTTCTTTTACTGATGCTTTTCCAATTGCCCAAATTGAATTTTTTTTTATGTATTTTGCTAAATATTCTCTCTTTGATTTTGAAAGTTCTTTTGAGTCCTTTAAAATTTTTTTGTCTACTGATTTTTTTAGTATAACTGCAGCAGCATAAACTGGTCCTATTAAACTTCCCCTACCAACTTCATCAACTCCTGCAATAAACTTCATTTTATTTTTAAATTTAAATCATGAATTTTTTGTCTAATCATTTTTAAATCTTCCCACGAATATTTTTTATATTCTGGAAATCTAATTAGATAGGAGGGACTGAATGTTATAATGTATGATAAAGTATTATTTTCTAAAATTATTTCGTTCCATTTACCTCTTTCTTTGGAAATTCCCCTATTTAAACCGGTTAAAGACTCCATAGCTGTGCTTCCCATTAAAACTATTATTTTTGGATCTATAATAGTTATATGTTCTTTTAAGAAGCTAGAGTAACGTTTGATTTCTTGGGAGGTAGGTTTTCTATCGTCAGGAGTCATAAAGTTAATAGCGTAAGAAAGATAGAGATCATCCAATTTTATATTAATAGCATTAAACATTTTTCTTAAAAGTTTTCCCACCTCTCCTTGAAAACAGATGCCAGTTTGATCTTCCTCTTTACCAGGCGCTTCTCCAATTATCATAATTGGACTATTAACATTACCATCTCCCATAATCAGACTATGGGAATTTTTTTTTAAATTACAATTTTCAATTGAATTAATTTGTTCTTTTAGTCTTGCTAATTTTTCAGCCTTCTTTAATAAATTTTTGGTAGTATTATCTTTTGAAACATCGAATCTATTAATTGGATTATTTACATATTTAAAATTTTGCTCAAAAGTATTAGTAAACTCCTCTGTTAATTTTGAATTTTGATTTAATTCATTTTTGGCCATAAAGTACAATTATGTTTAACTATATATATAAATTATTTTTTATTGTTTTTTTATTCTATCAGAGCTCCTTATATTCTAAAAGTACAAGTTTTAATAATTTTGATTCAAAGGATTTATCGAATTATTTTTCAGGTATAGTAGCATTTGAAAATAAAAAAAATTCCGAAGCTTTAAAATTTTTTAATTCATCTAGAGTTTTACTTGAGCAACATGACCCATACCTAAAAAGATATATTACAACATTAGTTTTAGAAAAAAATGTTCCAGAGGCTATTAAAGTTATTAAAAAAAATAAAACTAAAGATAATATCAATTTTTTTGATGCATATTTGTTACTTATTTTAGATAACTTGAAAGAAAATGATATAGAAAAAGCATATGAAAATTCAAATCATATATATAAATTTGCACAACAAGATAGATTAAATGCAGCTATATTAGAAACATTAAGACAGTATATTTTCGTTTTTAAAGAAAAAAAAATTGTAAATAAAAAAAACTTTGGAAATTTATCTCTAATCGCTGAAACATTTCAACTATGTTATCTTGATGATCCTAATACAGGAAAATATTTTTTAAATTTGATAAATAAAAATGAGTCAGATTACACTAGATATATTTACTTTTATTTAAGTTATTTAGCTCAAAAAAAAAAAATTGATGAAGCTCAAGAAATTATTTCTGAAATAGATTATATAAACTCAACATTACTTTTATCGCAGGGAAAAAGTTGGATTGAAAATAATCAATTTGATAAATTTGAGAGTGTTTTTCAATGCCAAGATCATAATCATATTATAAGTGAATTTTTATTTTTAATTTCGAATCTGTATTCATTTCAAGACAATTATGAAAGATCAAATTTTTACTTATATTTATCATATTTTTCAAATCCCAAATTTAAATATAATCTATCTTTGGTAGCAGAGAATTATTACTTTAATAAAGATTATGAAAAATCAAAAAAAATTTTAAAAAATTTTAATAAAAGAGATAATTTTTATTTTTGGTACCGTATAAAAAAAGAGGCTCAAATTATTTCAAAACAAAAAAATGATAAGGAATCACTAAAATTTATTTCATCAGAATTTAATAAGATTAATAAACCCAATAATAAAATGATTTTTGATTTAGCAAATTTCTATAAGAATTCTAAAGATTATGAAGCAGCAATTAAATATTATACAAAAATTATAAATAATATTGATCAGGATACCGATATAAAATCTGACCTTCTTTATAGACGTGGTGGAAGTTTTGAAAGAAAAGAAGATTATAAAAATGCAGATAAAGATCTGTTAGAGTCATTGTCTATCAATCCTGATGATGCTTATGTCTTAAATTATTTAGCTTATTCGTGGTTAGAAAGAAATTATAAAATTGACCAAGCAATAACAATGTTAGAAAAAGCTTATAACGCGAGAAGCGATGACCCATATATAATTGATTCATTGGGATGGGCATATTATTTAACAAGTGATTTTCAACAAGCTGAAAATTATTTAAAAAGAGCTGTTGAACTTATGCCAGATGATCCAATTGTTAATGATCATTATGGAGATATTCTGTGGAAACTAGATCAAAAAATTCAAGCAAGATATTTTTGGAAAAATGTTCTTAGAATGAAAGATGTAGATGAGGAAATTATTAAAAAGATTAAAGATAAGTTAATATATGGTCCAAAAAATTCTTAGGCCATGAACTTTAGTAAGATAAAATCAAATGCTAAAATTAATTTAGCTTTAAATGTAATAGGTAGATCTAATAAATTACATAAAATTGAAAGTTTAGTAGCTTTTTTAGATTTTCACGATCTAATTCATATTAAAAAAATAAAATCTAAAAAACATAAGATTATTTTTAATGGAAAATTTGCAAAAAACATTAATTCGAATAATACTATTTCGAAATTATTTAAAATATTAGATAAAAAAAAATTAATACATCAAAAGTTTCATATTAAGATAACTAAAAATATACCTCAAAAGTCAGGACTAGGAGGCGGGTCCATGAATGCAGCCAGTATTTTAAGATATTTAATACAGAAAAGAATAATCAAAATTAAAAAGAAACAAATCTTAGAAATTACAAAAAATATAGGCTCAGATGTAATTTTAGGTCTAGAGTCTACAAATTTAATTTTAACTTCAAAAAATAAAATCATAAGTTTTAAGAACTGTAAAAAATTATTTACATTAATTGTAAAACCTAATTTTGGGTGCTCTACAAAATATATTTATTCTCGTGTAAAAAAATTTGATAAAATAAAATTTGATAAACCAAATAGAGAAATGTTTAAATTTGATTTTTTAAAGACAATGCAAAATTCATTAGAGCAGATAGCATTTACTAAATATTCAGTGCTAAAAAAAATAAAATCATATTTAAGTAATTTAGAGAATCCTATATTTGTCAGAATGTCAGGCTCAGGTTCTGCTATAGTTTCTTATTATTATTCAAAAAAACAATGCGACAAGGCTCAAAAACAGGTTAATAAACATTTCAAAAATTACTGGTGTATCAGTTCAAAAACTATATAAATTTTATTTTTTGTGTTATACGAATTTAATATTGGGGCGTAGCCAAGCGGTAAGGCACGGGTTTTTGGTACCTGCATCCTAGGTTCGAATCCTAGCGCCCCAGCCAGTTATGAAAAGCTTTTTAGATAAAATTTTTTTTAGATCAAACAATTTAGATTATATTATTCGAGATATTAAGGAATTAACAAAAAAAACATCTGCATATAAGATATTTGATGCCATAAATTCATACAACACAGCAAGTGAAATTAGGTATGTCGGCGGATGTATAAGAAAAATTATTAATAAAGAAAAAATTGATGATATAGATTTAGCCACTAATTTAGAACCAGAAAAAGTTTGTGAAATTTTAAAAAAAGAAAATATTAATTATTTTGAGACTGGCATTAAGCATGGAACTGTTACAGCAATAATTAATGATTTTAAATTTGAAATTACCTCTTTAAGAGAGGATATATCAACTGATGGAAGACATGCTATTGTCAAATTTTCTAAAGATTGGAGAGAAGATTCTTTAAGGAGAGATTTTACAATTAACGCAATTTATTCTGATGATAAAGGAAACTTATTTGATCCTCATAATGGTGTTAATGACTTAAAAAGCGGCCATGTTAAATTTATAGGTGATACAGATAGAAGAATAAAAGAGGATTATCTAAGAATAATAAGATATATAAGATTTTTTTTAAATTATTCCAGACACCCTCATAATTTAGAAACAATAAGAAATATAAAAATTAATCTTATTGGTATTGAAAAACTATCTAAGGATAGATTATTGAATGAATTAAAAAAGATTATCAAACTAGAGACAATTGAAAAATTATCTAAGGATAAAACAAGTCTTGAGTTGTTTTCAATACTTTTTCCCGAATTAAAATATATTAAAAATTTTTCGAAATTAGATTTACATCAAAAAAACTTGCTTAAAGTAAATGATTTTATTTTCCTTTTATCTTTAATGGTAATAGATGAAACTGACAATGCTGATTATTTTTTGTTCAAATTTAATTTTTCAAAAAAAGATCAAAAAAGAATAAAAATTATAGATAATTTTTACAAAAAAAAAATTAATTCAAAAACTTTTGATGAGATTAATATGAATAAATTATTTTATTATTATGGCAGGGAGGCAATAGTTGATATTTTGAATTACAGAATAATTAATTTAAAAAAAATGGATAAAAATTTGATTGATATGAGGGAACTTTTTCAAAAAAAGCCAATGCCAGTAATGCCTATTAAAGCAGATGAAATTATGAGCAAATATAAAATCTCTGAGGGCGAATATTTAGGATCAAAACTTAAATTGATTGAGGAAAAATGGGTTAATAATAATTTTAAAATTTCTGATCGACAGGTTGATCAAATAATTGAAAACTAAATATATTTTACATCTTTTATTTCAAAATTTTTAATTCCCGCAGGTGTATTTATTTCTACCAAATCATTTTTATTTTTCCCAATTAATCCTTTTCCGATTGGAGATTGAAAATAAATTAGTTTTTGTTTTATGTCTGCCTCATCTTTACCAACAATCTTATAGTCAATTTTTTCTCCATTATCTAAATTTTCCAGATAAACAGTTGATCCAAATATAACTTTCCCATCATTATTTAATTTTGTTACATCAACAACATTTGCTCTAGCAATTATATCATTTATTTCAGTTATTCTTCCTTCATTGTGAGATTGTTCCTCTTTAGCTGCATGATATTCTGCATTTTCTTTAAGATCACCATGAGATCTTGCTTCGGCTATAGCCGCAACAATTTCTGGTCTTTTTTTTTCTTTTAAAAAAATAAGTTCTTCCTTTAATCTATTTAATCCATTTAAAGTAATTGGTTCTTTAATCATATTATCTATTTCCATTTTGCAAGCGGAGGTAATGACATAAGAATACCTTCGACATTACCACCAGTTTGTAAACCAAATTTTGTTCCACGATCATATAATAAATTAAATTCGGTATATCGACCTCTTTTTATATATTGCATTTCCTTATCTTTTACAGTCCATCTTTTTTTAATTTTTTTGTTTATAATTTTTTGAAAAATAATCTGAAAAGTAATTCCTAAGTCTCGAACAAATTTAAAATCTTTTTCAAAATTATTTTTTTTATAGTCAAAGAAAATACCCCCAATTCCTCTACTTTCTTTTCTGTGAGGAATATAGAAATATTCATCACACCATTTTTTATATTTTGGATAATAATTTTTATTATGTCGATCGCACATATCCTTTAATATTTTATGAATTTCTTTTTCCTCTTTATTGTCTTTTTTTGAGGGTGTTACGTCCATGCCCCCTCCAAACCACTCATGACTCGTGCAAATATATCTTGTATTAAAATGCATTGCAGGAATTAAAGGATTTTTCATATGCATTACTACTGAAATTCCAGATGCCCAAAATCTCAAATTTTTTTTTGTCCCAGGAATATTTTTTGCAAATTTTTTAGGAAATTTTCCATATACTTTAGAGAAATTTACTCCAACTTTATCAAAGATTTTACCATCTTTTAGAATTCTGTATTCACCACCTCCTTCATCTTTTTTTTGATTTTTTCTCCAAGTTTTTAATCTAAATTTTGTGCTATTTTTTTCTAATTCCGTTATTTGATGACAAATACTATCTTGTAACATTTTAAACCAATTACTTGTTAAATCTTTTTTTATTTCTAAATCCATATTAGATTAATTTATTTTGTTTTAAACTTTCTGCCAATATGATTGCAACTGATGAGGCAATATTTAGTGAACGCATGTTATTTTTCATAGGTATTTTTAGCTTATATTTAACAATTTTGTGTATATTTTCTGGAACACCCGCACTTTCTCTACCAAACAAAATAGTATCATTTTTATTGAATTTAAATTTTGTGTAAGATATTGACGCTTTGGTGGTCATCAATATAATTCTTTGGTTTTTCTTTGACTCAAAAAATTCCTTAGAACTTTGATAGAAACTAATTTCTTTTTCATACATATAATCCATAACCACTCTTTTGAATCGTTTATCACTAAACAAAAAACCACAAGGCTCAATAATCTCTAATTTTGCACCTAGACACGAGCAAGTCCTTATTATTGCAGCTGTATTTTGAGGGATATCTGGTTCAAATAATGCAATTTTGGGCCCTTGATTTGTTGAATTCTGTGTCATTCTTTCAGTAGTAAATTTACTATTTTATATTATATGAAATCATATATTTAAGTAGAAAAAATATATATTGAGTATATTTAATTAAATTTATTAATGTCAGAAAAAAAAACCAATAGAAGAGATTTTTTGTTTACAGCAACTTATGCTGTTGGTGCAGTAGGTGTCGGTGCCACAATTTGGCCTATGATAGATCAAATGAATCCAGATGCTTCTGTGAAAGCTCTCGCAAGTACAGAGGTAGATGTTAGCTCTGTAAATGTTGGAAAAACAATTACAGTATTGTGGAGAGGTAAACCAGTTTTTATAAGAAGAAGAACTCAAGATGAAATAGCAGAAGCAAGATCTGTAAAACTTGAGGATCTGAAACATCCTGAAAATGATGAAGATCGAGCCAAAGATCCTGAGTGGCTTGTTATGCTAGGTGTTTGTACTCATCTAGGCTGTGTACCTTTAGATCAAAAAGGAGATTATAATGGCTGGTTTTGTCCATGTCATGGATCACATTATGATACTTCCGGTAGAATAAGGAAAGGACCTGCGCCAACTAATATGGAGATTCCTAAATATGAATTTGTCAATGCCAACACAATTAAGATTGGATAACATTTATGAGTGATCACAATTATCAACCTCAATCAAAATTTGGAAAATGGTTTAATGATAGGTTACCATTATTAACTCTTGCAAATCATTTAACAGATTATCCAACTCCAAAAAATTTAAATTATTGGTGGACTTTTGGCGGTATTCTAACCTTTTGTTTAATTACACAAATCGTAACTGGTTTAGTGCTTGCAATGCATTATATTGCACACGCGGATATGGCATTTGATAGTGTAGAGCATATCATGAGGGATGTTAATTATGGTTGGTTAATCAGATATATTCATGCAAATGGAGCCTCAATGTTTTTTTTAGCTGTCTATATTCATATTTTTAGATCTTTGTTTTATGGATCTTACAAATCCCCAAGAGAAATTATATGGATTATCGGTATAATAATTTATCTTTTAATGATGGCAGCTGCTTTTATGGGCTACGTACTTCCTTGGGGACAAATGAGTTTTTGGGGAGCAACTGTAATAACAAATTTATTTAGTGCAATTCCATTAGTAGGTGAAGGTATTGTAACTTGGTTATGGGGTGGTTACTCAGTTGACAATCCTACATTAACTAGATTTTTCACACTTCATTATCTAATCCCATTTTTAATTTTGGGATTAGTTGTTTTACACATTTGGGCATTACACGTTCCAGGTAACAATAATCCAGTGGGTATAGATATTAAAAAACCTTCTAAAGATACAGTACCCTTTCATCCTTACATAGTTATTAAAGATGGCTTTGCGCTATTAATGTTTATGATTGTTTTTGCTTTTTTTGTTTTTTATACTCCAAATATTCTGGGTCATGCAGATAATTATATTGAAGCAGATCCATTAGTGACACCAGCGCATATTGTTCCTGAATGGTATTTGTTACCTTTTTATGCAATTTTAAGATCAGTGCCAGATAAACTTTTGGGTGTAGTTGCCATGTTATCAGCAATTCTAATTTTGGCAGCTTTACCTTGGCTGGATACTTCAAAAATTAGATCTGCTGTATTCAGACCTTTATACAAACAGTTTTACTGGATCCTAGTAGCAGATGTTTTAATTCTAGGCTATGTTGGGGCAATGCCCGCTGAAGGTTTGTATTTGTTAATTGCAAGAATTGCTACTGCATATTATTTTTTACATTTTTTAGTTATTTTACCAGTTTTAGGTTTCAAAGAAAGAACCTTGCCCATTCCACTTAGCATTACAGAACCAATTTTAGGAGGCTCTCCTAACCTTGCGGCAGCAAAGATAGAAAAAGGCTTAGATAAATTAAAGTGAAAAAATTTTTAAAATTATTCTCATTTCTATTTGTTTTATTATTTTTTTCTTTTCAAACATTAGCTGCGGAAAAAGTAGAATACCTAAAAACAGATTGGAGTTTTAAAGGGTTATTCGGTAAATTTGATCGATCCTCTCTACAAAGGGGATATCAAGTATACACAGAAGTTTGCTCATCTTGTCATTCAATGAAATATTTGAGCTACAGAAATTTAGCTGAAAAAGGTGGACCAGAATTTTCCGAAGCACAAGCAAAAGCTATTGCTGCTTCATTTGAGGTAAAAGATGGCCCAAATGAAGATGGAGATATGTTTACTCGACCAGGAAAACTATCTGATAAATTTGTAATGCCATATGAAAATGTAAAGGCAGCACAAGCTGCTAATGGGGGAGCTTATCCGCCAGACATGTCAGTTTTAGTAAAAGCAAGAGGAGGGGGAGTAGATTATATTTATTCTTTATTACAAGGTTATGAAGATCCGCCTATAGGCATGGAACTTGATGATGGCGTTTATTATAATAAATTTATGTATGGAAATAAAATTAAAATGGCAAATCAATTATCAGATGGACTGGTGAATTATTCTGATGGAACTGAGGCAACTGTTGAACAAATGTCTAAGGATGTTACAACATTTTTAATGTGGGCTGCTGAACCACATTTAGAAGCTCGTCATCAAATGGGATTTAAAGCAATAGTTTATTTAATTATTTTAACTATTTTAGTTTATTTTAGTATGAAGAAAATTTGGTCACGTATTAAAACGGAAGTTTAAAACATCACCATCTCTTACAATATAATCTTTTCCCTCTAGTCTCATTTTACCATTAGTTTTAGAGTTTGCCCAACCATTATTAGAAATAAAATCATCATAAGAGACTGTCTCAGCTCTAATAAATCCTTTTTCAAAATCCGTGTGTATTTCACCAGCAGCTTTAGGAGCAATGCAATTTTTTTTGATAGTCCAAGCTCTAGTCTCCTCAGGGCCTGAAGTAAAAAAAGTATCTAGTTCCAAAATTTTATATCCTTTTTGAATTAACATATCTAAGCCCGTTTCTTTAATACCTATCATTTCCATATAATTTTTTTTTTCTTCATTCTCTAACTCATTAATCTGATTTTCAATATCAGCAGATACTATCAAAGTATTTTCTTGTCCAAATTTATTTATAAATGCTCTGGTATAATTGTTTCCTTCATGGACACTTTTTTCGTCTACATTGCAAACAAATATTTTAGGCTTTAAACATAATAATCCACTTAGATTTAATTGTTTATTACTAAATTGATTTTTTATGCCTTCAAGGTCTTTGTTATTATTTAAAAAATCTAATGTGATCTCTAGAATTTTAATCTGATCTTCTTCAATGTTTTTTTTATTATTTTTTTCCAATCTTTTTTGTATAGAATCTAAATCAGCAATCATCATCTCTGTCTCGATTATTTCAAGATCTCTGACAGGATCTACATTTGGGTTCACGTTTTGAATGTCATCAGAATCAAAGCATCTTATCATATGAATTATTGCATCAACCTCTCTTATATGTGAGAGAAATTTATTTCCAAGTCCTTCACCTTTTGAAGCACCCTTTACCAATCCTGCTATATCAACAAATGAAATTGTAGTATTAATAATTTTTTTTGATTTTGATATTTTTGCTAAATTTTCAAGTCTATTATCAGGAACAGCAACAACACCAACGTTAGGATCAATTGTACAAAAAGGGAAATTAGCTGCTTGAGCTTTATTTGAGTTTGTTAAAGCATTAAATAAAGTTGATTTACCAACATTTGGTAATCCAACTATACCACATTTAAAACTCATTTTTTGTTATTTACTGTACTTGAGAATAAATCTAAATCTTTTTTAACAAGTATCGGAAGAGACTCAGTAATCTCATCTGAAATTTGATTAATTTTTGTTATTTCTTCCTCATCAAAGTTTTGTAAAACGTAGTCCGCAACTTCAATATTTCCTTTAGGTTTACCTATTCCTATTCGTACTCTTGAATAATCTTTCCCTATAAATTTATCTATTGAGGCAATACCATTATGACCTGCATCTGATCCACCAAATTTGGCTTTAATTTTTCCAAATTCAACATCTAAGTCATCGTGAAAAACAAATACATTTCCAGACTCAATTTTAAAATACTCAAGTAATTCCCGAATACAAATTCCAGAATTATTCATAAATGTAAGAGGTTTTATGGCATATATCTTTTTATTCTCGATATTTCCTGTTGTTAACAATCCTTTAAATTTTGGTTTTTGTTTTGATAAATTGAATTTTTTATTTATCGCATCAATAATTTTAAATCCGATATTATGTCTATTATTTTCACTATCAGATGTAGGATTTCCTAGGCCAACAAATAGAAGCATATAATTTTATTGATATTTAGATTTCAATTGAATTGATTATTTTTTATCTTCAGTAGGTTTTTTTTCTGGTGTTTTTTTGTCCTCACCCTCTTTCTTATCACCTTTTGAAGCTTCACCTTGAGGTTTATCACCTTCAGCTGCTGCAGCTGCTTCAGCACCTTCTGCTCCTTCTGCTCCTTCTACAGCTTCCTCCTCCACTGGTTTTTCCGGTTCTTTCATTACAGTTGGAGCAGCTAAAGTAGCAATAACAAAGTCTCTTCCTTGAATAGTTGGAACCACATCATTATCTAACTTTACTGATGAAATTTTAAAACTTTCTCCTATATCTACACCATCTAAATCTATAGTTAATTTTTCAGGTATTTTTTCACTTGGACATTTTAATTCAACTTTTCTTCTTACAATATTTAATACTCCACCTCTTTTTAGTCCTGGTGATTTATCATGGTTTATAAATTCTACTGGAACTTCTATTCTTATTTTTAAACCAGGTAAAATTCTTAAAAAATCTACATGTGTCGGTTCATCTGATAAAATGTCATATTTTACTTCTCTTGGTAATACATTCTGAGATTTTCCATCTATATTAAGAGAGATTATGTTTGATAAAAAATTTCCTTTTTCAAGAGATGCTTTTAAAATTTTTTTTGATATTAAAACTTTTTCACTTAGCTCTTTTCCACCATAGACTACTCCAGGAACATTTCCACTGTTTCGGATTGCATTTAGCTCTCCCTTAGTTTTAGTGTTACGGATACTTGCATCTAAAGTGTTCATAAACATCAGGGTTTTACCCCATGTTAATAAATAATCAAGGTAATTATTTGAATAAATCCGATACAGACGTTGAATTCGAAATTCTTTTTATTGCCTCTCCCATTAGACCTGAAATAGGCAAAACTTCTATATTTTTTACATTTTTTGTTCTTATAATATTATCAATAGTATCTGTTATCACTAAATTTTTAATGACTGAGTTTTTAATTTTTTTCACTGCTTCACCACTCAATACTCCGTG
>CACDMG010000015.1 GCA_902553845.1 uncultured Pelagibacteraceae bacterium | reverse complement strand
TTAAGTTGTTGGTCTAAAATAATTCCACATTTAGTTCCTAAGTAAAATGCCTCATATGAGTCATGAGTAACTATAATTGTAGTGATTTTCAATTGGTTTAAAATCTTTTTAAGTCTAACTTGAATTTCTTCTTTAAAACTTTGATCAACGTTTGATAAAGGCTCATCTAGTAATAAAAGATCTGGCTGAGTTATTAAAGATCTTGCAAGTGAAGCTCTTTGGGCTTCACCAGCACTAATTTGATGTGGATATTTATTAAGTATGTGAAATATATCAAGGAGATCAACTATTTGTTTTAAACTTATTTTTTTATCTTTTTTTTCTTTATTTCTTTCCGCACCTAACAATATATTTTTTTCAACAGTATAATGTGGAAATAAACTGTTATCTTGAAAGGCAAGAGAAATATTCCTATTTTCTGGTTCTATATTAACCTCATTTGATGAAATGATCCTCCCATTCAGAGTTATTGATCCATTATCAATTTTTTCTAAACCGGCAATTGTTCTTAATATGGTAGTTTTTCCTATTCCTGAAGGTCCTAAAAGACAAATTATATCACCTTCATTTTCAATTTTAAAAGATACATCTTTTACTTTGGCTTTTCCACCAACATAAAAATCTACATTTTTAATTTCAAAAAAATTCTTATTTGTCATTATCCCTCAATATGTACTTGGAAGTAATTATAATAAATAATGCAGCAATTAAAATTAAAAATAATGAAGGAACCGCTGCAGCTTCTAACAAATCTTCTGAAGCAGAAATATAAGCTGTAGTTGCAAAGGTTTCAAAATTAAAAGGTCTTAAAATTAAGGTTATCGGTAATTCCCTAATTATTTCTAAAGAAATCAGTATTGCAATAAATAAAAGTGAATTTCTTAAAAAAGGAACATGAATATTCATAAAAGTTTTTCTTTTAGAATAACCAAGTAAATATGAACTTTCATCAACAGAAATATTAATTTTTTCGTATCCTGATTTTATTCCATTAAAGGCTAATGAATAAAATCTTATGAAGTAAACCATAACTAATCCCAAAATTGAACCTATAAATATTTTTTTTATAGAATATAAACCTAAAGATTTTACTACACTATCATCAAACCAAGCTATAAAAGATATAAAAGCAATTGCTAAAATTACTCCTGGAATTGCATATCCTGAAATAGATAAAGTAGAAAAAATATTCAATATCCTATTATTAGAAACTCTATTACCATAATTAGATACTAGTGAAAATATTATCAATATAAAACTTGATAATATTACTAAATAAAGAGTATTCATTAAGAGATCAAATACTTGTAAATCGAAAAAATTTTCTGGAAATTTTAAAGTCCAATACAACATTTGACTTAATGGAAATAAAAAACTCATAAAGAAAACAAAGAAGCAAAATATAAATGCAAAAAAAGATTTGCTTCCTGAAAGTTTAAATTTTTCTTTTTGTTTAAAACCTCCCCTATTATTAAAATGATATTTTGCATTTTTTCTTGAAAAATTTTCTATTATGAAAAGAGCAAAAATAAATATTAAAAGAAAAAAAGATAATCTATTAGCAAAGGCTAAATCATCAAAAGCTATCCAAGAGTTATAAATACCTGTAGTTAATGTATTTATAGAAAAAAAATCAACAGCTCCAAATTCAGCCAAAGTTTCCATTGCTACCAATGATAAACCTGCAACTATTGCTGGCCGTGCTGCTGGTAGAATTATTTTGTAAAAAGATTTGAATTTAGTAAATCCTAAATTTTTACCTAGCTCTATTAAATTTTGCGATTGATACAAAAAAGAAGCTCTAGCAAGTATATATACATATGCATATAGAGAAAAAGTGATTGACAAAATAGCACCAAACATACCATCAAATTTTGGAATATTTTGATTGTAGTTATTAACTCCAAATAAACTTTTTAAAATAGTGTATGCTGTACCGTAATTTTCAAAAAATGCTGTTAGAGAATATGCATAAATATAGGGTGGCACAGCAAAAGATAAAATAAGTGCCCATTTAAAAAAATTACTTAACGGAAAGTTATAAAATGAAACTAAATATGCAGTACCTGTTCCTAACAAAAATGTTAAAAGTAATACAAAAAATAATAATATTGATGAATTGATTATATATTCAATTAGAAAAGTATCTTTTAGAATCTCATAATAATTAGATGTTTCATCAAAAAAACTAGAAAAAACTGTAATAATAGGAATTAAAACAAACAAAGAAATTATCAATGACAAAAAAAACCAAACGTTTAAATTTTTAGACATTTTTGGGACTTATATATTAATTTATGTTTTTAGAATAGATTTACTCGCTACCTGATGCAAGATATTCCAAGCATTTTTCTGGCATTGTTTCAGTATAGGGATCATCATCAGATCCATCATTATTAATTCCAGGTTCCTCCCACCATTTTTCAACAATTCCATCAGTAATAACTGCCATATATCTCCAGCTTCTATTTCCAAAGCCCAAATGATCTTTTGAAATTAACATCCCCATTTGTTTGGTAAAATAACCGTTGCCATCAGGAATAAATTTTACATTTTTAATCCTCATTTTTTCTGACCAAGCATTCATCGTATATGCATCATTTACTGAACAACAATAAATTTCGTCTATACCTAATTTTTTAAAACGATCACAACTATTTTCAAATCCTGGCAGTTGTAAAGAAGAACATGTTGGTGTGAATGCTCCAGGTAAACTAAATAAAACTACTCTCTTATTCTTAAAAAAATCGTCAGTAGTCTTTTCAATCCATCTTCCACCGATTGGACATTCGTTGTGACTACTAGCCTTATCACCTTCTCTTAATTTAAAAATAACCTTGTCTAATTTATAACCAGCTTTCATATTTTTATCTTTTCTGTTCAAAGAGTGTCCATTATAATTAAGGAGACAACTTGATCACAGTGAACACTCTTTCAACAGAACAGAAACTAAAACTTTTAAGGTCCATGCTTCAGGAAGGAGACACCAACCGAAGCATGGACACCGTAAGAAAAATCAAAAATTAAATACTTTAAGGATATGCGGAAGTTCCTTAACTTTAATTTCTGAAAGTTTTCTATTATTTATTCTTTTATTGATTTTTTTACACTCTAAATTACATGGGGAACATGCTTTAGAAGATTTATTATAATCAATATTAGACATAAATTTCTTCTCTTCTTTCACTTTACTTATTTCCAACCTGCGGCTGTCATTACCTCTACTGCAGCAGCTTGATTTTTTCCATAAGAAGCTAGTTTAGTTTTCATATCTTGTTTGAAATCTAATCCTAAGTTATTCACTACTAATGGACTTGGTGAAACACCATCAATCATTGGAAACTCAAAAGTATTATTTGTAAAATGCTCTTGAGATTGTGGAGTTAATAAAAACTCTACAAGTTTGACAGCATTAGCTTTATTTGGTGCTCCTTTAACTAAAGCTGCACAACTAACATTCATATGTGTTCCTCTATCATTCTGATTAGGAAAGAAAGCTTTTACTTTTTTAGCAGCTTCTTGTTGTTCTGCGCCTTTTTTACCAGACAACATAAGTGCTAAGTAATAAGTATTTGCAACAGCAATATCAGCTTCTCCTGCTGCTACCGCCATAATTTGTGCTCTGTCATTACCTTTAGGTGTTCTTGCCATATTAGCAACAACTCCTTCTGCCCACGCAGCAGCTGCTTTTTTACCATTGTTAGCAATTAATGATGCTACAAGTGATTTATTATATATATTACTAGACTTTCTTATTACTAATCTTCCTTTCCATTTAGGATCAGCTAGACCTTCATAAGTCATTCCAGATAATTCAGCACCAGTAACTCGTTCTGGTGAGTAATAAATTATTCTAGCTCTTTTCGCGATTCCAACCCACTTATTTGTTCTAAAGCTTTTTGGAACAGCTGCCTTGATTGATTTAGATGTTAAACCACTTTGAAGATGACCCTTTGCATCCATAGCACCACATCTTCCAGCATCAGCTGTAATGTAAAGATCTGCAGAAGAATCTGTGCCCTCTTCGATTATTCTTTTTTCTAAAGCACCTGATTTTCCATTTATCAAATTAACTTTAATACCAGTCATATTTGTAAACTTGGAATAAAGCTCAGAATCTGCTTTATAGTGTCTTGCATTAAAAACGTTAACTTCGTTTGCCACAGCAAAAGCTGAAACGAACAAAGACGCCATTAATGCTAAAATTGATATTTTTTTCATTTATCTTCTAGTTTTTAATTAAATGTGAATGATAACTATTCGCAATGCGAATGATTATCAATTGCAAGTATGTCGCACCCCTGGGTTGTTTTTGGATTAGATAGTTAAGATTTCCAGTCGCCTATCTTACTGAATAAAAAGTTCCTAAAAGCTTGAACTCTTGCTGTGTTTTTTAATGATTGAGGATAAACAAAATGTGCTTCTGTAATTGGTCCCTCAGATTTAGGTAGCACTTTAATTACATTGTTTGAATTACTTACTAAATATTCAGGTAATGCAGCCAATCCTACTCCAGACTCTACAGCAAGAAGTAATCCCATTACACTATTCACTTTCATTATTGTTTTTCTTTTTTTTCCATCGGGCATACCTAATTTCAAAGCCCAATCTGGGTTATAAACTGGAGAAGGTGCTCCTTTTCCAAAAGAAATAAATTTATGTTTATTTAAATCATTGATTGTTTTTGGCATACCGTGTTTTTCAAGGTATTTATTTGATCCATATATATAATATTTCAAATCAACCAACTTTTTTTGAATATAATTCAATTGCTTAGGTCTCCTCATAAAAATACCAATATCAGCTTGTCTAGTGCTCAAATCTAATTCTTTATCCTCAAAAATTAGTTCTATTTCAATTTCTGGATTTAATCTCATAAATTCTTGAATTCGAGGAGTTAACCAATGAGTTCCAAAACTTCTAACTGTAGTTATGATTAATTTTCCTGTAGGTTTATTTTTCTGATCTCCTAATGAGGTCTCGACCTCTTTTAATTTACTAATTACCTCATGTGCAGTTTTAAAAACATACTCTCCGTTTTCTGTAAGTGTTAATCCCCTAGCATGTCTTTCAAATAATTGAACTTTTAAGTCTTGTTCAAGTGATTGAATTTGTCTACTAATTGCTGATTGACTAAGGTTTAAGTTAACAGTTGCATTAGTAAAGCTTCCTGCTTCAGCTACTGCATGAAAAATCTTTAATTTATCCCAATCCATTATTTATTCAAATCAACTAAAACTCTTCCAGAAATTTCACCTTTAAGTATTTTAGGATAAGTTTCAATTAACTCCTCTAAGCTGACAGTTTGAACAGATTTTTCTAATAAACTAAAATCAACTAATTTTGCTGCCTCCCCCCAAATAAATTCCCTTCTTCGAATACTGCAGTTTGCAGAGTCCATACCCCAAAGTTTTATTCCCCTTAACATAAATGGAATTACATTTGTATTAAGTTCATTTGTGCTAGCATTACCACAAACAGCAATAATACCTGTTGGATTTGTTTGAACAATTGCATTTGCTAGAATTTTTCCACCAACAGTATCAACAACTCCATCCCATAAACCTTTGTCAATTAATTTTGGATCTTTATCAAATTCTGCACGATTTATAACACTTTTAGCTCCCAAAGACTTTAAATATTCAGCTTTAGAGTCTTTTCCTGATACAGCTGTAACATTATATCCCATCTTATTTAATATCATAACTGCAATACTACCTACGCCACCCGTTGCGCCAGTAACCAAAACGTTTTTTACTTTTTCACCCAGCAATATTTCTTCTCTTGCTTTAATTGCAAAAGCAGCCATTAAAGATGTAAAACCTGCAGTACCTAATATCATTGCTTGCTTGGAAGTTAAATTCTTTGGTTTCTTAACTAGAAAGTCTCCATTAACTTTTGCAATTTGAGAATACCCACCATAAAAAATTTCTCCAACCCTAAAGCCAGTTAATATAACTTCATCATCTTTTTTGAATTTAGAATTTTCACTTTCTGTTACTGTGCCTGAGAAGTCTATACCTGGTATATGTGGAAATTCTTTAACTAATCTTCCACCATTTTTTAAAATCATGCCATCCTTAAAATTAAGATCTGAGAAATCAACTTTTACAGTTACATCCCCATGTTTTAAAAAACTCTTATCAATTTTTTTTACTTCTCTTAAAAACTCCTCACCTTTTTGATTTAAAATTAATGCTTTAAATTGTTCAGACACTTTATTCTTTTGCTATACTTATAAATCTTAGATATCTATTTTGATAACTTAAGTCTTCTTTAAATTGACCTAAATAATAATTTGTTACTGTCGACGCTTGTTCTTTTTTAATTCCTCTCATTGTCATACACTGGTGAGTTGAGTCTATTGTGACTGCAACACCTTTTGCATCAAGAGACTCCATTAGTGTATTCGCAATTTGCATAGTTAATCTTTCTTGTGTTTGCAATCTTTTTGAAAAAACCTCAACTACTCTAGCTAGTTTACTTAAACCAACTACTCTTTCTCTAGGTATGTACGCTACATGCGCCTTTCCAATTATTGGTGCCATATGATGTTCGCAATGACTTTGAACTGAGATATTTTTTTGAATTACCATATCATCATATCCTTCAACATCACCAAAAGTTTTGTCTAAAACTTCATTAGGGTTTTCCTTATAACCTTTAAAATATTCTTTAAATGCTTTTACAACTCTTTTAGGTGTTTCCAATAGACCTTCTCTATTAGGGTCTTCACCTATCCAAGTCAAAATTGTCTTAAATGCTTCTTCAGCATCTTTGTCTGAGACTTTTTTTAAATCTTTATTGTTATCGGTATTTTTAACTAGTTTCATTGGAAGTTTTATACCCATAAATGCGTACTTTTAAAATATTTAATATATCCAGATATGTGCTACATAATCACCGAATATGTTCAAAAAAAGAGAAAATGTAGTTGAAATTGAAGAAGGAAATCTCCTTTCTCCAAAATTTGATAATGATGGTCTGATACCTGTAATTACAGTTTGTTCAAAAACAAAAGATATTTTGATGCATGGTTACATGAATGTAGAAGCTTTAAAAAAAACTATAGAAACAAAAGAAGCACATTATTTTAGTAGGTCTAGGAATGAAATTTGGCATAAAGGTCAAACTAGTGGCTTTGTTCAGAAGGTTACTGAAATTAGAATTGATGACGATCAAGACTCAATTTGGCTTACAGTAGATATCGGTGAGGGTGCTAGCTGTCATGTCGGTTATAGATCTTGCTTTTATAGATCCATTCCTTTAGGTCCAATTGAAAATGGAAGAGAAATAAAGATGAAGTTTTTAGAAAAGGAAAAAAAATTTGATCCAAAAAAGGTATATAAAGATCAACCTAATCCTACAAAAATTTAATTTTTATGAAAGTTTTAAGTCCATTTGGTCCTAAGATAGCTATAATTAAGATTCCAAAAAAAATAATAAATTTAATTAATAGTGAAGTTGATTTAATAATTAATAACAGTGTTAGATCAAAAAAAAATGACTATTCAAAAAAACTTGTAGGACAAGTAAAACAAGAAATAAAATTACCAAACAAATTTGTAAATAAATATTTAATGAACTTTATTAGATTAAATGTGAAAAATTATCTTAAAAAATGTACAAAAAAAAAAGTAAATAAAATAAATATGAAAAGTTTTTGGGTTGTAAGACAATTTAAAAACGAATACAACCCAGTTCATTTTCATAGTGGTAATATTTCTGGAGTTGGATATTTAAAAATTCCAAAAAATATTACTAAAAGTTCAAAAAAACTCAAAACTAATGGAACAATAGATTTTATTCATGGTTCAAAATCTTTTTTAAATAATAGTTTATATAATCATAATCCTAAAGTTGGCGATATGATAATTTTTCCAAATTATTTAATGCATACAGCATATCCATTTAAAAGAGATGGTGAGAGGAGATCTTTTTCGTTTAACTTAGATATTGATAAAAAAACTTTTGATGTATTTTATGGATAAAATTCAAAAAAACGTTTTAGGTGAAAAATTGGAAGAATGTTCCCTAGATCCATTAACTGGCTGGTATAGAGATGGATGTTGTAATACCGATAATAACGATCACGGATTACATACAGTTTGTGCAAAAGTTACATCAGAGTTTTTAGAGTGGTGCAAAGAGGCTGGGAATGATTTAATTACACCTCATCCAGAATTTGGTTTTCCTGGTTTAAAAGATGGTGACGGCTGGTGTGTTTGTGCGAGTTGGTATGCAAGAGCTGTTGAGGCAGGTAAAGGATGTCCTATTTATCTAAAAAGTACTCATGAAAATACCCTTAAGATATTACCAATTGAGACTTTAAAAAAATTTGCAATAGATTTATCTTAATTACATATTTCCATATTTTGGTCCACCGCCACCTTCAGGTGTTACCCACGTGATATTTTGAGAAGGTTCTTTAATATCACATGTCTTACAATGAATACAGTTTTGAGAGTTAATAACAAATTTATTAGATCCATTCTCTTTTTGAACTTCATAAACGCCAACTGGACAATATCTTTGGGCAGGCTCATCAAATTTTTCTAATGTATAATTGATGGGTAAAGATGGATCTTTTAAAACTAAATGAACGGGTTGATTATCTGAATGATTTGTCCCAGTTAAATAAACTGAGCTTGTTTTATCAAAAGTAATAACATTATCTGGTTTTGGATACTCAATTTTTGGCATTTCATTTGCAGATTTTAAGGTTTCGTGATCTGAGTGTTTATGTTTAAGTGTAAATGGAAGTTTTCCTCTAAATAGAATTTGGTCTATACCAGTAAAAATGATACCCAGAATTAGACCCCAACCAAAACTAGGTTTAACATTTCTTGCTCTATACAATTCTTGATAAAGCCAACTTTTCTTAAACTTTTCCTCGTAAATTTTCAAATCCTTACTTTCTTTAATGTGATCAAATATTGCTTCAGCAGCAATTATTCCACTTTTCATAGCTGTATGTGAGCCTTTTATTTTTGGCATATTTAAGGTACCAGCATCGCAACCAATCAATAATGCTCCTGGCATATACATCTTTGGTAGACTTTGAAAACCACCTTCAATTAACGCTCTTGCGCCATACGAAATTCTTTTTCCTCCCTCAATTATCTTTCTTATTGCAGGATGAGTTTTAAATCTTTGAAACTCATCAAACGGGGAGAGATGTGGGTTCTTATAATCTAATCCAATAACATATCCTAAAAAAACTTGTTTATTCTCTGCATGATACATAAAACTTCCACCATAAGTATTGTTATCCAGTGGCCAACCAGCTGTGTGCATTACTAAACCTTCGTCGTGATTTTTTTCATCTATTTCCCAAATTTCTTTAAAACCAATTCCATACTGTTGAGGATCTTTATTTTCATCTAAATTAAACTTTTTAATCAATTGTTTACCAAGATGACCTCTACATCCCTCTGCAAATACTGTTACTTTTCCTAAAAGTTCAATACCTGGTTCAAAACTATCTTTTTTGTTTCCCTCTTTATCGATCCCCATATCTTGAGTTGCTACACCTTTAACAGATCCATCATCATTATATAAAATTTCACTTGCAGGAAATCCTGGAAAAATTTCTACACCCAAAGACTCTGCTTGCTCTGCAAGCCACCTACATAAATTTGCTAAACTTATTATATAATTTTTATGATTTTGTTGAACTGAAGGTAATAACCAAGTCGGCCAACTTAATGATCTTTTTTTTCCTAAAAATAAAAATTTTTCTTTTGTTACCTTCGTTTTAATCGGAGAATTTAAGTCTTTCCAATTAGGTAATAATTCATCTAAGGCTTTTGTTTCAAAAACATTTCCACTTAAAATATGTGCACCTATCTCAGACCCTTTTTCTAATAAACAAACATTTAAATTAGAGTCGAGTTGTTTTAGCTTTATTGCGGTAGAAAGACCAGATGGACCTCCACCTACAATAATTACATCATATTCCATTGTCTCTCTGGACATACTTATTTTTTTACAGATTAAATTATTTTTGTATAGTGTTTAATTTATTTAATTCTTCAAGAAATTGAGGTAATGCTTCAAAAAGATCAGCTTCAAGACCATAATCAGCAACACTAAATATTGGAGCTTCACCATCTTTATTAATTGCGACAATTATTTTACTCTCTTTCATTCCAGCTAAATGTTGAATAGCTCCTGATATCCCAACTGCAATATATAAGTCTGGTACAACAACTTTACCTGTTTGACCAACTTGATGATCATTGCTTATATACCCTGCATCAACTGCTGCTCTTGATGCTCCTATTGCAGCATTTAGTTTATCAGCAATAGAAGTTATTAATTTAAAATTGTCTCCACTTTGCATTCCTCTTCCGCCAGAAATTACAACTCTTGCAGTTCCAAGTTCTGGTCTATCAGATTTAATTTCTTCTCTTTTGATAAATTTTGTGTGTCCAAACTCTTCTCCTGGGTCAGCTTTTTCAATTGGAGCTGATCCACCTGAACTTTCACAAGGATCAAATGAAGTAGGTCTTATTGTAACACATTTTTTTGTATCCTTACTTTTAACAGTTGCAAAAGCATTTCCAGCATAAATTGGTCTCAAAAATGTATCAGCAGAAATAACTTTAATTATGTCACTTATTTGAGATGTATCTAAAGCAGCTGCGACTCTTGGCATTAAATTCTTTCCAAATGTGTTTGCAGAGCAAACAATGTGAGAATAATTTTCTGCCAATTTTACAATTACAGGTGCAAAATTTTCAGCAACAAAATTTTCATAATAAGCTGCCTCTACATGAATAACTTTTTTAACCAATGGTAATTCTGATAACGCTTTTGCAGCTCCATCACAATTTTGACCAATAACAATTGCATGCACATCTGTATCTATCTGTGATGCTGCAGAAACTGCATTTAAAGTAAAAGGTCTTAACTCTTTATTATTATGTTCTGCAATTAATAGAACTGACATTTATATTACTTTCGCCTCATTTTTTAATTTTTGAACCAATTCAGCCACACTAGATACCTTAATGCCTGCTTTTCTTTTAGGTGGTTCTTCAACCTTAATTTGTTCGATTCTTGGAGAAGTATCTACTCCCAAATCTGCCGCATTTACTTGTTCAATTGGTTTTTTCTTGGCTTTCATTATATTAGGTAATGAGGCATACCTGGGTTCATTTAATCTTAAATCACATGTAACAATTGCAGGTATATCTATTTCGATTGTTTCAAGACCTTCATCTATTTCTCTAGTTACTTCTAATTTTTTTTCTTTAATTTCAATCTTTGATGCAAAAGTGGCTTGAGGCCAATTTAGTAGAGCACTTAACATTTGGCCTGTTTGATTACAATCATCATCAATGGCTTGTTTGCCCATAAAAACTAAATCTGGTTTTTCTTTTTCAACAATTTTTTGCAACAACTTAGAAACAGCTAAAGGCTCTACATTGCCTTCAGACTTGACTAGAATACCTCTATCAGCACCAACTGCTAAAGCTTTACGAACTGTTTCTTGGGCTTTTTCTTCACCGATACTTACAGCAATCACTTCAGTTGCTTTGCCAGCTTCTTTAATTTTTACTGCTTCCTCAATCGCATTATCATCTGGTGGATTCGTGGACATTTTTACATTATCAGTTACCACACCTGAATTATCTTCTTTAACCCTAACTTGGACATTATAATCAATTACTCTTTTTACTGCGACTAAAATTTTCATTAAGCTCTCAATAATTTATTTTCAGTATCGTATGGACTTTCTTCAAGAATAGTAGCTTCATACATTTTCCCAAGAATATCAACTTTAAGTTTTTCTCCAACATTAGCTAAATCAGGTTTAACCATTGCCAGTGCAATTGATTTATCTAATCTAAATCCATATTCACCACCAGTCGCTCTTCCAACCACCTTGTCGTCTTTGTAAATTGGGTTATTACCCAATACGTCCGAGTCAGTTGTATCATGCACCTCAAGTGTTACTAATTTATTATCAAAACCCTTTTCTCTCCATTTATTTAAAGCTTCAAGACCAATAAAGTTTCCTTTATTAGGATGAATGAATCTATCAAGACCAGACTCGTATGGTGAATATTCGATTGATAATTCAGTTCCAACAAGTTTGTAGGATTTTTCAACTCTTAAACTATTCATTGCTCTAATTCCAAAAGGTTTAATACCCAAATCTTTCCCCGCTTTCATCAATTTATCAAAAATATGATTTTGATATTCAACAGGATGGTGTAATTCCCATCCAAGTTCACCAACAAAATTTACTCTCATGGCGTTTACTGGCGCATATCCTACATTAACGTTCTTAGCTGTTAACCATTTGAAATTTTCATTTGAAAAATCATCTGTAGAAACTCTTTGCATTAACTCTCTAGCTTTAGGACCTGCAACAACCAATACTCCAGTACTATTAGTAAGGTCTTCAAAAATTACTGAGCCATCTGTAGGCATCCATTTTTGAATCCAATCATGATCTAATCGTAAGTTCGCACCCGCAGAAACAAGATAATAACTATTTTCAGCTTCTTTCATAATTGTAAATTCTGAATGTACTCCACCTTTAGTATTCAGTGCATGACATAAATTTATTCTACCAATCTTTTTAGGGAGTTTATTGGCTACCAAGTAATCTAAGAATTCCTCTGCTTTTGGTCCTTTAATTCTACACTTTGCAAATGCTGTCATATCTAATAGACCAACATTTTTTTTAACATTTTCACATTCCTTTTTAATTGCATCAAACCATTTTGATCTTCTAAATGACCAGTCATCTTTTTGTTCCATTCCATCAGTTGCAAAAAAGTTAGGTCTCTCCCATCCAAATTTTTGACCAAAGACTGCTCCAAGATCTTTCATTCTTTCATAACAAGGTGATGTTCTAAGTGGTCTAGCAGCTGGTCTTTCTTCATCAGGGTAATGGACAATAAAAACATGACTATAAGCTTCTTCATTTTTTGCTTTCAAATAAGACTTAGTAGCATAATTTCCATAACGTCTTGGTTCTACACCAAGCATATCTATTGTAGGTTCCCCATCTATAATCCATTCTGCTAATTGCCAACCCGCTCCTCCTGCAGCTGTAATTCCAAAACTATGCCCTTCATTAATCCAAAAATTCTTTAACCCCCAAGCTGGACCAACTATAGGATTACCATCAGGTGTATAACAAATTGCTCCATTATAAACTTTTTTTACTCCAACCTCTCCAAAAGCAGGTACTCGATGTATCGCACCTTCAATATGTGGGGCAAGTCTATCTAAATCCTCTTGAAATAATTCATATTCCGAATTTTTTGATGGTCCTTCAACGTAACACGCTGGAGCCCCATCTTCATAAGGTCCTAAAATTAATCCACCTGCTTCTTCTCTCATATACCATCTACTATCACTATCTCTTAGTACTCCCATTTCAGGTAGACCTTCTTTTTTTCTTTTTTGAATTTCTGGGTGTGGTTCTGTTACTATATATTGATGTTCAACAGGTATAACTGGAATATCTAAACCAACCATTTCTCCAGTTTGTCTTGCAAAGTTTCCTGAACAAGATATTACGTGTTCACATTCAATTGAACCTTTATCTGTTTCCACTATCCAACCATCTTTATTTTGTCTCATAGCTATGACGGTTGTATTTCTATAAATTTCAGCTCCTCTATTTCTAGCACCTGTTGCAAGTGCTTGTGTTAAATCTGCTGGTTGAATATATCCGTCTTCTGGATGCTGGATTGCTCCAACTAAATCATCTGTATGACATAAAGGCCAAATTTCTTTTACTTGTTGTGGTGTTAAAAATTTTACATCTACTCCAATCGTTTTAGCTACACCAGCGTATTGGTGATATTCATCCATTCTATCTTTTGTGCTTGCTAAACGAATATTAGATACAACACTAAAACCAACATTTTTTCCTGTTTCTTCTTCTAATTTTTTATAAAGGTCGACCGCATATTTATGTAGTTGTCCAACAGAATAACTCATATTAAAAAGAGGTAATAACCCTGCAGCATGCCAAGTGGAACCTGAAGTTAACTCTTTTCTTTCAATCAAAACAACATCTGACCAACCTTTTTTTGCAAGGTGATAAAGAGCACTAACACCAACAACTCCCCCACCTACAACAACTACTTTTGTTTTAGTTTTCATTAGTCGATTCCTACTAAATTTTTATTCATTACGAAACAAAATTGTATTGTGGATAATCAAATTGAGCTTCCTAATGGAATAGGACTTGAGACCATTGTGGTTAGCCAACAATCTTTTAAGGGCCCATCCCCTGTATATTTTTCGACCTGCCAGTTAAATTTATGATAAATCTTTTCTTTATCCAAAATTATAACCTCAAATTGAGCCCATTTGTCACTACTTCCTACAACAGTAATTGTATGACTAATGTGGTTAAGTAGCATTTGATAAGATTTACTTTTAATCATCATCTTAAAGCTGGGTAGTGGACCAGTATTTTTTTTATTTTCTGGATGTGCAAAATTCCAGGTTTGTTCGATACCACTATCTTTAAAATGATTATCATTTTTCATTAATCCAGAAAGTTGAATTTGAATTACTTCTTTTGGTTTTATTAATTTATTTGGCTCGATTAAGTCAGCTTTTAAAAAAACTGTGGTAGAAAAATAGAGTAAAATAATTTTAAACGTTAAGAGCAGTTTTTTTAACATCATCCAGGAACTGTTTTCGTTTTTCTTCACCAACAAATGGTACAGCAAAGTATCTTCTATAAACAACATCCGTTATGCCACATATATTAAATACTCCTCTTCTTAAACGTTTGGTTGGCATATTAAGAAAAAAAGTTCTTACAGCGAATTGAGGAGATCCATAAGTACAAAACACTACTGCTTTTTTACCTTTGAGATTACCTATTGGATAACCATAATTTCCAAATAATCTTTTAAATCTGAATGCCCATGGAGGAGCTAGAACTTTATCTATCCATCCCTCTACAATTGCAGGCATTCTGAAATTCCATATTGGCGCTATTAAAACTATTGCATCAGAGCTTTCTATTCTTTTTCTGTGATCTAAAACTATATTATCTGGTTCTTCACCGGCAAAAACTGGATCAAACTTTTCTTTATAAAGATCCACTGTATCAACTGAATGACCTTTTTCTTCCGCTGTTTTAATAAAAGTATCTCTTATAGCAGCGTTAAATGAATTCTCATTATAATGTCCATAAATAAGGAATATTTTTTTCATCTACTAAAATATTTTTCAAATTCAATCTTTGTACATTTATTCTCTATGTATAAAATATTATTTTCTTCAGCAATCTTTTTTGCTTCTTGATTTTTTATATCTAATTGTAACCACAAAACTTTTGCATTAATTTTAACAGCTTCTTTAGCAATTTCAGTTGCCTCATTAGATGGTCTAAATACATCAATTATCTCAACTGGACTATCAATTTCTAAAATACTTCCAAAAACTTTTTCACCTAATAATTTTTCTCCCTTAATAGACGGATTAACTGGATAAACTTTAAATCCATATTCTTGTAAATATTTCATTACAATCGAAGAAGTTTTTGTTAAATCTTTACTCGCACCAACTAAAGCAATTTTTTTAAATTTTTCTAAAATTACTTTTGTTTTTTCCATATCATTTAATTTTTATCTTTAATCTTATCCTCACAAAACCTCTTAGCTTCTTGAAGAGTCATTGGTTTTTCTAATTTTTGGCTACCTGCAACACAGGCATCTATAGCTCTTTTAAAATTATGATCCCTAAAAGTAGAAATAAAATAAAGTCCAAAAATAATTAATATAATAGTTACAATGTTTTTCAATTTCACTTATTTTTCCATTTTGGTTTTCTTTTTTCTAAAAAAGCTGATATTCCCTCTTTTGCATCCATTGCCATCATATTGATTGTCATCATTTTGCTAGTATATGCATACGCTTTTCTTAAAGGCATTTCTAATTGTTTATAAAATGCTTGTTTACCAATTTTAATTGTAAGATTTGATTTAGATGATATTTTTTTTGCAACTTTCATTACTTCATTATTCAATTTTGATTTGGAAAAACAGTCATTTATTAAACCAATTTCTTTTGCATAATTTGCTTTAATAGGTTCTCCAGTCAAAAGCATTTTCATCATCGGTTTTCTATTTATTTTTCTACTTACAGCAACCATTGGGGTACTACAAAATAATCCAATATTTACACCTGGTGTTGCAAAT
>CACDMG010000014.1 GCA_902553845.1 uncultured Pelagibacteraceae bacterium | reverse complement strand
ATTAGTCCTTTTGGCCCTAAAACTTTTCCAAGCTTAGAAAGTTTGACCATCATTGAAGGTGTGCAAATCAGTTTTTCAAAATTTATTTCACCGTTTTTAATCTTTTCAATAAATTCATCTCCACCAACGATATCTGCACCTGCTGTTTTAGCTTCTGAAGATTTTGAATCCTCACATACTACAGCAACTTTAATTTTTTTACCAGAGCCACCAGGAAGATTTACAACAGTTCTAATGTTAATCTCATTTTTTTTTTGTTTATTATTAATCTGAAAACTTAAATCAACAGACTCATCAAATTTAGTTGTACAATTCTTTTTTACAACAGCTAAAAGTTTATTAATGGATTCAGCTGGAAGATCAAATGTTTTTTCAGGAAGTTTATTAAATCTTTTTGACGACATATTTAATCTTTCACCTCTATTCCCATAGATCTTGCTGATCCAGCAATTATCTTAACTGCCTGTTCAAGATCTAAAGCATTTAAATCATTCATTTTTTGTTTTGCAATTTCCTCAGCTTGTTTTTTTGTTATTGAAGCAACAATATTTCTACCTGGTTCTTGTGATCCACTTTTTAATTTAGCTGCCTCTCTGATAAAAAAAGATGCTGGCGGTGATTTAATTTTAAAATCAAATTTTTTATCTTTATAAACTGTAATCTCAACTGGAACAGGTTTTCCAGCTAAAGATTTAGTTTTATCATTAAAAGCTTTACAAAATTCCATAATATTTACACCTCTTTGACCTAAAGCAGGACCTACGGGCGGTGCGGGGTTAGCTTGACCCCCTTTAATTTGTAATTTTATAAATCCACTTATCTCTTTTTTTGCAGCCATTAGCTTATTTTCTCCACTTGGTTATATTCTAATTCTACAGGTGTAGGTCTTCCAAATATAGAAACGGAGACCTTAAGTCTAGCTTTTTCTTCATCTATTCCCTCAACCATTCCATTAAATGAAGCAAAAGGACCATCTACTACCTGAACTTTTTCGCCAACGTTATACTCTATTCCAGATTTTGGTTGAGCTACACCATCTTTAATCTGTCCTAAAATTTTTTCTATTTCTTTATCTGATACCGGAACTGGCATTCCTTTTGATCCTAAGAATCCACTAACTCTTTTTATATTTTTTATCATATGATAAATATCATTATCCATTTCACTTTTTATTAATACATATCCTGGAAAATATTTTTTTTTTCTTTGAATTCTCTTTCCTCTTTTCACCTCAGTAACATCATGGGTAGGAACAATTATTTCATCAAATTTTTCTGAAATTTTTGCTTTTTCTGCTTCTTCTTTTATTAATCCAGCAACTTTATTTTCAAAACTAGAATGAGATTGAACGATATACCAGTTTTTCATTAAATACTCACTTTAAGTAAAATTTCTAAAAAAAATTTTAGTACCTGGTCTAATAGTAAAAAAAATAATGACATTATTACAGCCATAACAAAAACCATTAAAGCACCCTGAAGCGTTTCTTTTCCTGTGGGCCATGTAACTTTAAAAGCTTCTTGTTTAACTTCTTGAATAAATTTAATCGGGTTTCTCATTTGCACATACACATTTAATATTTTATTGGCAGGAGCGGAGGGACTCGAACCCTCAGCCTCCGGTTTTGGAGACCGGCGCTCTACCAATTGAGCTACACTCCTATATAGAGCTTACTCTATAATTTTAGTTACTACCCCAGCTCCAACAGTTCTTCCTCCTTCTCGAATTGCAAAATTTAGTTTTTCTGACATTGCAATAGGAGTTATCAGTTTAACTGTAAATTTAGCATCATCACCTGGCATAACCATTTCTGTTCCAGATGGCAATTCTACTTCACCAGTAACATCAGTCGTTCTAAAATAAAATTGTGGTCTATATTTTGTAAAGAAAGGAGTATGTCTTCCACCTTCCTCTTTTTTTAAAACATATGCCTGAGCTTCAAATTTAGTATGTGGTGTAACAGATCCAGATTTACAAAGGACTTGACCTCTTTCAACGTCTGTTCTTTCTACACCTCTTAATAGTACTCCAATATTATCACCAGCTTCTCCGGAATCTAAAAGTTTTCTAAACATTTCAACACCAGTACAAACAGATTTTTTTGTCTCTCTAATTCCAACTATTTCAATCTCATCACCAGTTTTAATTACTCCAGACTCAACTCTCCCTGTAACAACTGTACCTCTTCCAGAAATTGAAAAAACGTCCTCTACTGGCATTAAAAAATCTTTATCTTTTGGTCTATCAGGTTGAGGAATAAACTCATCAACGTTTTTCATTAATTCTAAAATTGAATTTTTTCCAATTTCATCATCTCTTCCTTCAACTGCTGCAAGAGCTGAACCTTTGGCTATTGGAGTCTTATCACCAGGAAATTTATAAGAAGTTAATAATTCTTTAATTTCCTCTTCAACAAGATCTATCATCTCTTTATCATCTACTTGATCTACTTTATTAAGATAAACAACAATTGCAGGTACACCAACTTGTCTTGCTAAAAGAATGTGCTCTCTAGTTTGTGGCATTGGACCGTCAGCAGCATTTACTACAAGTATAGCTCCATCCATTTGAGCTGCTCCTGTAATCATATTTTTCACGTAATCAGCGTGACCAGGACAATCAACATGAGCATAGTGTCTTTTTTCAGTTTCATATTCTACGTGTGCAGTTGAAATTGTAATTCCTCTTTCTTTTTCTTCTGGAGCTTTATCAATTTGATCATATGCAATTGCAGTAGCACCACCAGTTTCAGCTAAAACTTTTGTAATAGCTGCTGTTAAGGTTGTTTTACCATGGTCAACATGGCCTATTGTACCGATATTACAATGCGGTTTATTTCTTACAAATTTTTCTTTTGACATTACTATTTTCCTCTTTTCTTTCCTTTTTTTTATATTTTTCTTGGAGCGGGTAAAGGGAATCGAACCCTTACATCCAGCTTGGAAGGCTAGCGTTCTACCATTGAACTACACCCGCACAACCCCAAGAGTATCACTCCAGTGTTGAATTAAGATTTATTGATTGGTGGAGGGGGAAAGATTCGAACTTTCGAAGACCGAAGTCAACGGGTTTACAGCCCGCCCCATTTGACCGCTCTGGAACCCCTCCTTTGGGGAAGTGTCCCCTTGCCAATAAAGCTTCAAACAACATGCGTTTTATATATTTTATTTGTGCAAATGCAACACGTGATTTATTAGGAAAATATTCGAAAAAACGTGTAAAAATAGTTAAAATTTATGAATAAATCATCATTTTTTATAGTTGGACAACATGCGGTAATTGAAGCGCTCAAAAATCCTCGAAGAAAAGTTCTGCGCCTCTTCCTTACTGAAGAAAGTAAAAAAAGTATTCACAGAAGAAGTCCAAACAAAAACCTTCTAACCAATGTAAAAGTATATTTCAAAACAAAAAAAGAATTAGACAAATATATAAGTAAAGAAAACCTACTTCATCAAGGTTATGTTGCTGAAATAGAACATTTAGAAAAAAATCTTATTAAAGATTTTATAAATACAAAAAAAAATATTAATTTAGTTTGTTTAGACTCAGTAACAGATCCTAGAAATATTGGTTCACTTATAAGAAGTGCAGTTTCATTTAATATTGATGGAATTATTATTAAAGAAAGAAATTTTCCAAGTGAAAGTAAAGTAATGTACAAAGCAGCAAGTGGCTCAATGGAGTATATAAATATATTTGAAGTATCAAATATTAATTCAACATTAAAAAATCTAAAAGATAAAAATTTTTGGGTTTATGGTTTTGATGGAAAAGGAAAAGAGGATTTTACAAAAATTAAGTGGAGTGGAAATAATATTTTATTATTTGGTTCAGAAGGTTCTGGAATTCATAAACATACTGCTAAATATGCTGACTTTTTAGTAAAGATAGATATCAATAACAAAGTAGAAAGTTTGAATATATCGAATAGCGCTGCAATTGTTTTTCATTATTTAGATCACATAAATAAAATTAAATAAATTTAATTTTTCCATCTACTTTTAAGATAAATAAAATCTTTTATAATTTTTTCATAATTGACTCTAAAATCTTTATCATTACACACTAATTTATAATATTCAAAATTACTTTTAGTAATTTCTTCAATTTTGTTTTCATCAAAACAAATTTCTAATTTTTTGCAAAAGTCCAAAGGAGAAGAAATATCAATTTCGATTAGACGATTGTTGATGTCATCATTAGGTATTAAGTCCTTTGTATAAAATATAATCTTCTTAAAATAAAAAGATTCATAAATTGGCAAATTAGTTGGTCCACAATAAGTGGGCATAACAATAGCATTGCAATTTAAATATAAAGAAATAACCTGATCATCAGTAATAAAATTATATATATTTATAAATTTTTCTAAATTGTTTCTTTTAATCAAATTTTCAATAAATTTTAAATTACCTTTATTGGCACCACAAAATACAAAAAAAAATCTTTCATCTTTATTTTCTTTTAAAATTTTTAATGCGTCTATTATATATTTATGATTTTTATGTGCCCAAAATTGAGCAGGATAAAAAATTATTTTTTTGTTTTCTGGAATATCTAAATCTTTAAATAATTTTAAATATTTATTTTGATTGTGTATATTTTTTTCATAAATTGAGGGTAACATTGGAATAAAATTTTGAACAACTATATTATTATTCTTCACATTATAAAAATTTATTAATTCATTTTTATTCGAGTCATGAGCAACTATAATTCTAAATGCTCTGTAGATTATTTCTTTAATAAGTTTTTCTCTTTTTTCAAAAATAAAATTTTTATTATGTTCTGGAAATTGACTATTATTTTTGTGATCTAAATCCCAAATATTTGTTACAAAACCTACTTCACCACAATATTTTGACATCATTGATGGGCCCAAAAAAATAATTAAATCATAACCATTTTCTTTTAAAAATTTTGTAAAAGGATGCATTATCTTAAGTTTAAAAAAAAGATCTTTAACAAGATCAATCTCAAAAAGTTCAGAAAAATATTTAATAAATATATTTGGTTTATATAATTTATTTTGAAAATTTTCTTTATTTAAATAACTATAAGTCTCTTTATCGGTAATTATTAATTCAAAATTTGATTTGAAACTCTCAATACCAAGTAAAAGAAAAGACGATTTTAATGATTGAAAAAAACCTCCTCCAATTTTGGGTGAACCTTCCAAAAAAATTCCAATTTTCATTTAATACCTTTTCTCAAAAAAATTAAATCATCTTTACTATCTAGATCTAAAGAATTTTGTTCTGACATTAAATAAGTTCCAAATGGTTTCATTATTCTATTTTTTATTTTTTTAAATTTTTTACAATCAAAAATATAGATTGCACCATTTTCATAGTATAAATTTTTCAATTTTTGACTTCTAATCCTATTTTGAAAATTATAACTAAGACTTTTCAAAGTTTTATTTTTTTTCTGCCATATAAAACTTTTTTTAGAGTAACTAGAAAATATACTTATATATTTCTTTTTTTTAAATTCATCAATGCAGTTTTTGATATCTTTAGATGTTCTAAAAGGACTTGTGACTTGTAATAAAATTATATTTTCAATTTTAAAACCTTTTTTTTCAATGACTGAAATAGCATGAAGAATCGCATCTTCTGTAGAACTATTATCTTTTGATATTTTATTTGGTCTTTTAATTGCAATACAGTTTTTAATTTTATTAGAATATTTTAAAATTTTATCAGAGTCTGATGATAATACTGATAACTTTATATCTTTTAATTTACTAATTTGATTTAACGTATGTTTAACTAGCGGTACTCCTTTATATTTGATGAGATTTTTATTTTTAATTCTCTTGGAATTTTTTCTTGCTGGTATAACTGCTAAAAATTTAATTACTTTCACTAAAAAAATATACTGTTTTCTGATTTAATATTATCTATTTCTTTTTTAACCATATCCTCAACTAATTTTGAAAAATTGTATTTTAATTTCCAATTAAGTTTTTTCTTAATTTTATTTGGATTTCCTTTTAATTTTAGAAGTTCATTTTCTCTAAAATACTTTCTATCAATTGAAATTAAAATTTTGTTATTTTTTATATCTATACATTTTTCTTGATAACCTTTTCCAATAAATCTGATCTTTATATTCATACACTCACAAACTTTTTTAATAAAATCTCTAATTGAAAAAGCTCTTCCTGTTGCCACAACATAGTCGTCTGGTAAACGACTTTTATGCATTATTAGATACATGGCATTTATAAAGTCTTCAGCATGACCCCAGTCCCTAGAGCTATTAAGATTACCAAGTTTAACGATCGGTCCATTATTATAATAAATATTTACAAGTCCATGTACTATTTTCTTAGTAACAAACTCTCTACCTCTCAAAAAACTTTCATGATTGAAAAGAATGCCACTGCAAAAAAATTTACCATAACTTTCTCTAAAATTTTTTATTAATTGATGTGAAGAAAGTTTTGAAATAGCATAGGGACTAGTTGGATTAAATGGTGTATTTTCATTTTGTGATGTTAGTTTAGAATTCCCAAACATTTCAGATGTTGAGGCCTGAAAAAATTTTGTATCTAAACCATTTCTAATAATTACTTCTAGCATATTTAATACACTCGAAAAATTTATATCAAAAGAATATGTCGGGTTTTCAAAGGAATATTGAACAAAACTTTGTGCTGCTAAATTATAAATTATTTCCGGTTTAGTCTCTAAGATTATTCTTTCAATATTCTTATACTCATTTAATTCACTGTGGAAAAACTTGATTTTATTTCTTATATTAAGATAATCTAATCTTTGTAATTTATAACTTGAAGATCTTCTTAACAAACCTACAATTTCGTAATTTTTTTCGATTAAATGTTTTGATAAATAAGCTCCATCTTGACCATTAATTCCTGTTATTAAGACTTTTTTTTTTTTCATTTAAATCTAGAAATTTTATTTAATTCATTTTTAAATATTAAGCCATCATTTAAATGACCCTGCCATGTTTCAAGAACTTTGATCTTGTTATTGTCAATAATTTTTTTGAAGATTGCCTTATTTTTTTTTAACAAATCTCCCTCACCTAACTGTAGTCCTTCGCTATCTATTCCTTGGGCATCAGATAAGTGATAATGAGAAAATAATTTGGAATATCTTTTATAAAATAAATCAAATTTACTATTAAAAAAATTACAAGACATTAAAAAATGACTAAGGTCCATACAAATATTTAATTTTATTTTTTTTAAAAACTTTAAATCTCTTGGTTCGGTAAATAAAAACATTTTAACAGATCCACCAAAATACCAAGCAATTGGAGGTAACCATTGAGGCAAAATAGTTATTCCATGTTTTGATTTTACTCTTTTTACAAACTCTTTTATTTTTAAGTAAAGTTTATATTTATCAGATCTCTCATTATCATTAGAAAAACTTTGGATTAAATATGGAGAATGATTAGTTTCTTTTTTAATCAGCTTACACAAATTTATTGTCTTATTTATTAAATGAATTGATCTTTTTTTAATCTTATTATTTTTTGAAAAAATATCTAATATTTCTGTTTGACTACAATAATCTGGTCCATGAACTGTAAAAAATTTTTTTGAAAAAAAACCGTTTTTTTTAATCTTTGTAAAATTAAAATTATTCACATCATTAAAACTTAAGTGAAATTCATAATTTTTTAATTGAAAATTTCTATTCATTTTTTCATAATCATGAGGTCTAATAGGAATTGAAATTTTTTTTTTATTTATAATAGAATTTGATACTAATTTACTTATATTTCTTTTAATAAAAAAATCTTTTGTAATTGGAGTATTCGCTGGAAGGTCAGCTATTAATTTTTTATCAAGATAATTCTTTAATTCAATTTTGGATAAACCAATTTTTGGTGAACTAAAATAGATATGGTTGAAATTAATTTTTTTACCTTTTAAAATTTTTTTTTTACTTATAGCGGATTTTCCCAAATTTTGGATGTTAATTTTTTCACCTTGATTAATATTTTTACTCGAAGAACTATTGGATATGATCTTATAATTTTTTGCATAAAAGCAAAGGTCTCTCATTTCCAAAAAATCTGAACTTGAGGAATGATCAATACCATTACCTTTTTTATTTAAAGTAAAATGTCTCTCAATAAAATCAATATCTTTTGTTAGAGATAATATACAATTATGTATGTTATTCTCATGACTTGAATATCCAATTTTATTTGATTTAAAAATTTTTTTTAATCTATTTATATATCCAATATTTGCATTAATTGGATTTAAAGGATAATTAGAAATACAGTGCATGAAACAAATATTAGATTTTTTTAAAAATTTAGAAATATTCTTTTTTAGAAACAAAATATTTTTTTCACTCAAACCACCAAGTGATATTATTAAAAAAATTTTTTTTTTAAGAAGTTTGTATATTAATTCAATGTCTAAAGATTCAGCAGAAGGAATTTTATAAAAATCAAATTTATAATTTTTAAAATCATTTATATCTTCACTCCTAAAGAAACTAATTCCAACTTTTAACCCTAGATTTCTAGCATAATTGGATAATTTTTTAATAATATTTGGTTTTAAATAATTTTTTTTTACTTCCCTATTAATAATCTCAAGACCTATCTCAGAATTATTCTTATTATAAATATAATTTCTTTTTAAATTCCTATATTGAAATTTTATTCCCCAACAACCTGCATTTAAAGACTGATCAATCATTTTTTTGCAAATTTTAATAGATCCATAATGATTGATTCCAAGTTCTGCGATAATTTTGGTCATGAAATATACTAATAGACTAAAAGAACTTTATGTCTATAAAATGATTTAATAATACAATAATTATAAAAAGTTATGATTATTTAAGAAATTTAATTTAAGTTGAAATAATTTAATAATTAATTATACATCGCGTTGTGCCCTTGTAGCTCAGCTGGTAGAGCAATTGATTTGTAATCAATAGGTCCGCGGTTCGAATCCGTGCGGGGGCACCATCAAATAATTTAATCTGTTATAAATTTATAAATTAGAAATGTTAGTTCAATAATTATAAATACCTCTATCATATTTTAGGTAAAATAAAGTTGACCTTTTTTATTTGGTATCTTCCAATTTCTTCCATATTTTTTTTTTAACAAGAGAATAGAGTTTTTTGGAATATTAAATTTTTTTGAATATATTTTAGCCTTTTTAAAAGGTATAAAATCTTTAAATTTAAAAATCTTTTTTTTTTTAATATAATTTTTTGGGTTATGAGTGTTGGTTTCTTTACCTAATGCAACATCCTCTGTGATAAAAATGATGTTTTTTTTCTTTGTAAACAAAGAAATATCAACAGTGCCCCACGAGTGAAATAATTGAACAGAATTAAAATTATTATGAAATTTCAATTTAAATTCATTTTTTAGAGACTTTATTTTGTTTAAATGTTTTTTTCGATCAAAAATAATTCCTATATCTATATCAAGAGCAGAACCTGCGATAGCATTTTGATTTCTAAGAGCGCCAAGTAAACATGCATCCCATAAAAAAAAATCAATTTTTTCTTTTTTAAAAAAAATAGATAATTTTTCTAATAAAAAAATTGATCCTATGTGTTTAGATGGAATGAATAAAAATTTAAAATTTCTAATTCTTAAACTGAAGGTTTTTAAAAAAAATTCTATTTTACTGTATAAAATGAAAAGATAATTATCTCTTCTATTTAAATAAATATCATTTGGTAAAATTATTTTTAAAAATTTGCTAATTATTTTCTTCATATTACAAATTAATAATATTTATGCATTTTGAAATAATATTCTAAATATTAATTACCTTATATTTCAATAAAAATGTCGATTAAAGAAACTTACAATTATATTATATATTAATTTGTTTAATTTATGCTATTAGAATATTTTTAAATATTAATTAAATGACCTTTAATAAATTACCGGTATATGTCTTGGAATCAGCGGCTCATTCAGGTATTGATTGGACACATAGTTTATTAGATTCTCATTCTCAAATATTAATTATGCCTGCCTTCAGTTTTTACAGAACTATTTATGAGATTGAAAAAAGAAAATGTGTAGATTTAAAAACAAAAAATATGTCAGAAATTTCAGAAATTTTTTCTCAACTTTTCTTAAACGATAAAATTTATCAAGTTAAAAGAAGAAAATTTATTTTTAACGAAAATGAAAAAAATTTATTCAAGGAGAAATTTTGTGAATATCTTTCTAATAATGAAGATGATTTATATAAAAAAATTTTCTTTGGTCTTCATTATGCATTCTGTATTTTATACAATATAGATATTTCAAAAATTAAATGTATAGTGATACACGAACATGTAACCTGGCATTATCATAAATATAATAAATATTTTAATGCAAAACATATTTTAGTTTTTAGAAACCCGAAAGCTGTTATAGCAGGAAGTATATATAAACTAAGTCAACTTAATAAAATTGATAAAATCAATGCTTTCCAATTCGATACAGTAATTTTAGATATGATTACTACATTTGAATTATATAAATTAAATAAGCAAAATTTTATTACTTTACATAATGAGAAAATGCATGAAGATTTTAATGGAGAATTAAATAGACTTTGCAAATGGTTAAATATTGATTTTGAAAAAACTCTTCTCAATCAAACTTTTTTAGGTAAAGAATGGAAGGGTGAATCTGTTTATTTAGCTTGGGATGAAGTAAAAGAAAAACCAAGTGAAGAATATTACCTGGAAAAAAATGTTGAAAAACGTTGGAGAAATGTTTTAAGTCAAAAAGATATTTTATTAATTGAGTCTATTTTTTATAATTACATGAAAATATTTGGATATAAATTTGATAATAAAATGAATTTTTTTAAAAAAATTAAAGGATATTACTATTATTTAACTTTGTATATTGAACAAGACAAATATGCATATTCTAAATTACTAATATATTTAAGAAATATTATAAGAAAAATATTAATATTAATATTTACTTATAGAGTGGCAAATTTGTTTAAATTCAAATAATAAATTTAATTTTTTTTTGAATTTAATTTTTCTGCTCTTTTTTGAAAAGCATCAGCAATTTTTTCTAAACCAAATTGAAATGAAATAGTCATTAATGAATTTAAAAATTTATTCTTAATTTCAAAATCAATATCGAAGATTATCTCTGTAATCCCATTTCTTTTGTCTAAAAATTGCCAAGTATTAGATAAATGTTTTAAAGGCCCTTCTATATTTTTTACTCTTATTAAATCTTTTTTTTTATCAAAAAAAACATCACTTTTGTATGTATCCTTAAAAAGTCCTTTACCGATAGTTAAATCGGCAATTATTTTCTTTGAATCATCTAAATTTTCATTTTCATATATTTTTGCATCATAACAAAAAGGAACAAATTCAGGATATTTTTCAATATCTAAAACTAAATCAATCAAATCTTTTTTTTTGCTTTCAATCAGTCTCTTAACTGAAGCCTTTGGCATTAATGAAAATTTATTCTATTTTGTTGGAGTTTAGCAAAATCTTCATCCGCGTGATAAGAAGATCTTGTTAAAGGTGACGATGATACTAATAAAAATCCTTTATTTTTTGCAATATTTCCAAGTTCCTCAAATTCTTGTGGTGTATAATATTTTTTTAAAGGAAAATGTTTTACAGAGGGTTGTAAATATTGTCCAATAGTTAAAAAATCTACATCAGCTGCTTTAAGATCATCCATGACCTGTAATATTTCATCTTTATTTTCACCTAATCCAACCATAATTCCTGATTTTGTAAAAACTTTTTTATTTATTTTTTTTGCATTTTTTAAAAGTTCCAAAGATGAAAAATATCTAGAACCTGGTCTAACTTTCAAATAAAGACTTGGGACAGTTTCAATATTATGATTAAAAACATCAGGATTTGCCTCCAGAACTTTTTTGTATGCATCTCCTTTTCTCAAGAAATCAGGTGTTAAAACTTCAATGGTTGTATTAGGATTGCTGTTTCTAGTCTGATTGATAACTTTAAAAAAATGATTTGATCCACCATCTTCTAGATCATCTCTATCTACTGAAGTTATAACTACATGTTTTAAATTTAATTTTTTAACAGCTTGAGCAATTTTTAGAGGTTCAAATTCATCTAGTTTACCAGGCTTACCTGTTTTAACATCACAGAAAGCACATGCTCTAGTACAAGTATCACCCATAATCATAAATGTTGCATGTCTTTTGCTCCAACATTCTGTAATATTAGGACAGTTTGCTTCCTGACAAACAGTTACCAAATTATTTTTATTAACAATCGTTTTAGTTAAAAAAAATTCCTTACTATTAGAAAGTTTAGATCGTATCCATTCTGGTTTTTTTTTAATTGGATTTATTGGATTATTAACTTTTTCTGGATGTCTGGGTCTAATTTTTTTTATCATTTTCATTATCTTTTATTATATAAATTTTTTCATTTTTTTTACCAAATAAGAATCTTTCTCTAATCAAAGTTTCCACATAATCAAGGTCAAGATTGTCACTTAATAGTGAATTTTTAAAATCCAAGTCATTAATTTGATCGATTATTAAAGCTTCTTTTTGTTGAAGACTATATAAAATTTGTTTTTTTTTAAAATAAGAAAAAAGACCTCTTTCACCTGAAAGTAGATTGAAAATAAAATATAGAAACAAAAAAATAGATACAATTAAAAAATAATTTTTTTTTAATTTTTTAAGCATTAATGAATCTTATTCATTCTAGCTTTTTTTCCAAGTTCTTCTTCTATACGTATTAATTGGTTATATTTTGAAATTCTTTCAGATCTTGCCAAAGATCCTGTTTTAATTTGATTTGAATTTGTTCCAACTGATAAATCTGCAATAAATGTATCTTCACTATCACCTGATCTATGTGAAATAATTGTTTTAAATCCAATAATTTGGGCAAATTTAATTACTTCAAGAGTTTCAGATACTGTACCAATTTGATTTAACTTTATCAAAATTGCATTTGAAGAGGTGTTCAAAAATCCTTTTTTGAGTCTTTCTAAATTTGTCACATAAAGGTCATCGCCAACAATTTGAACATTCTTTATTGATTTCATAAACCTATTCCATGAAATCCAATCATTTTCAGCAAATGGATCCTCAATAGATTTAACTTTATATTTGTTGATAATTTTTTTGTATTCTTGAATGGCTCTATCAACAGATAAATAATTTTTTGAATGAATAGAATATTTCTTTTTTTTATAAAGTTCATTAGCTGCTACATCTAAACAAATTGATACGTCTTTGCCGTTCTTATATCCAGAATTTTTTATAGCTTTTACTATCATAGTCAAAGCTTGATTATTATTGTTAATCATCGGTGCAAATCCCCCCTCATCACCAACCGATGTTGATAATCCTTTATTTTTTAACAATTTTTTTAAATTTTGAATAACTAAAAAACAAATTCTAATGGCTTCTGAAAAATTTTTGGCTCTGTCAGGCCTTATCATAAATTCTTGTATACTTAATCCATTATTAGCATGTGCACCTCCGTTAATAACATTCATAAGTGGATATGGTAATTTAAAATTATTTTTTACTAAAAAAGTTTTATATAAAGGTAATCTTCTAACTTTAGCTGAAAGTTTTTTTACTGCCATTGAAACAGCTAAAATAGAATTGGCACCTAATCTTGTTTTTTGTTTAGTTCCATCTAAATTAATCATTAAAGCATCTATTTTTTCTTGATTATGAATATTTTGTCCTTTTAATTTCTTTGAAATTTTGGAATTAACATTCTTAATTGCACTAAGAACACTTTTACCTAAATATTTTTTGTTGTTTTTATCTCGTTTTTCATATGCTTCAAATGTTCCAGTTGATGCGCCAGATGGACAAATAGCTTTTGCACTATTATTCTTTATATAAACTTCTGCCTCAATAGTTGGATTTCCTCTACTATCATAAACTTGACGGGCTTTTACTTTAATAATTTTACTCACTAATTTTTTATTAAACTGTCTATGTCTGTTAATTGTTTTAATAAATTTTCTAATTTATTTAATGGAATCATATTTGGCCCATCTGATGGAGCATTGTCTGGATCTTGATGTGTTTCAATAAATACACCAGCAACACCTACAGCTACAGCAGCTCTTGCTAAGTATTCGACAAATTCTCTTTGACCTCCACTTTTTTCTCCCAACCCTCCAGGTTGTTGAACAGAGTGAGTTGCGTCAAAAATCACTGGATAACCATTCTTTGCCATTATTGGAATAGACCTCATATCTGAAACTAAAGTATTATAACCAAAGCTTGCTCCTCTCTCAGTAACTAAAATTTTTTTATTTCCAGAGTCTGAAATTTTTTTTGTTACATTAACCATATCCCATGGAGCTAAAAACTGACCTTTCTTAACATTTATAATCTTATTTGTTTTTGCTGCTGCGACTAATAAATCTGTTTGTCTGCACAAAAAAGCTGGAATTTGAAGTACATCAACATGATTTGCAACAATCGAACATTGCTCAATATTATGAATATCTGTCAAAATCGGTATGTCGAATTCTTTTTTAATTTTATCAAAAACTGGGAGTGATGTTTCTAGCCCCGCTCCTCTTTTACCTTTAAGACTAGTTCTGTTAGCCTTATCAAATGAAGTTTTATATATAAAACCAACATTAAATTTTTTAGTAATTTCTTGAATTTTTCCTGCCATGTCCATTGCGTGTTGCTCTGTCTCAAGTTGGCATGGTCCTGCGATTATACAAATCTTGTTACCATTCGATATTTCAATTTTTCCACAATTTACTTTGATAGTGCTCATTTATGATTTTTTGCTGCCTTGATAAAAGATGAGAATAATGGATGAGGAGATAAAGGTCTAGATCTAAATTCTGGATGAAATTGAACGCCTATAAACCAAGGATGATTTTTGAGCTCTATTATTTCAGGTAATTTATTATCTGGTGACATTCCTGAAAAAATTAATCCTTTTGTTTCAAATTGATGTTTGAGACTATTGTTAACTTCATATCTATGTCTATGTCTTTCTTTTATAGACCTAGATTTATAAATTCTATTTATGGCAGAATTATTTCTTAATTTAGCTTCATATAACCCTAATCTCATTGTTCCACCTAAATTTTTATCTGTTCCTTTTATTATTTTTCCATTTTTATCCCATTCATTAATCAATCCTATAACTGGATAACATTTTTTGTCCAATTCACTCGATCCAGCTTTTTTAATTTTTAATTTATTTCTTGCAAATTCTATAATTGCCATTTGCATACCAAAACAGATACCAAGAAAAGGTATTTTATTTTCTCTAGCATATTTAATTGCTGAAATTTTGCCTTCGGTTCCTCTTTTCCCAAATCCACCTGGTATCAATAATCCTGAAACATTCTTAAGTTTTTTTCCTATTTCTTTAGTTTTTAAATTATCAGATTCAATTCTAACTAAATTGACTTTAATTTTATTAGAAATACCTCCATGAACTAAAGCCTCATCTAAAGATTTATATGCATCTTTTAAATTTACATATTTACCAATTATAGCAATATCAATTGATTTTTTTGTATTAAGAGTTATTTTGGTTATTTTTTTCCATGGATTTAAATTGGCTCTTTTTTTAGGTTTAAGTTTAAAATACTTTAAAACTTGTTTATCAAGTTTCTGATTAAAAAAACTAATTGGTGCTTCATAAATTGTTCTTACATCAACTGTTTCGATTACATTTTCAATCGGAACATTACAAAAGAGAGATATTTTTTTTCTTTGATCCAATGGTATTGATTGTTGTGATCTACAAATAATTATATCTGGTTGAATACCAATGCTCCTTAACTCTTTAACAGAATGTTGAGTTGGTTTTGTTTTTATTTCATCTGATGATTTTAAAAAAGGAACAAAGGTCAAATGAATGAATAAAGTTTTTGACTTTCCGTGTTCATTTGAAAATTGTCTAATAGCTTCGACAAATGGTAAGCTTTCTATGTCTCCTACTGTGCCACCTATTTCACAAATAACAAAATCCTCATTTGAAATATCTTTCTTAATGAATTCCTTAATTCTATTAGTTACATGTGGTATTACTTGAACAGTTTTCCCAAGATACCCGCCTGTTCTTTCTTTTTTAATTACATCACTATATATACGACCAGTAGTTATGTTATCTGATTGCTTAGAGGAAATATTAGTAAATCTTTCATAGTGGCCTAAATCTAAATCTGTTTCAGCACCATCATCTGTTACAAAAACTTCTCCATGTTGAAATGGACTCATTGTTCCTGGATCCACATTAAGATACGGATCCATTTTTCTCAATCTAACTTTATATCCTTGAGATTTTAATAAGTAAGCTAATGAAGCAGATGATAAACCTTTTCCTAGTGAGGAAACCACGCCGCCAGTAACGAATATATATCGCGCCATGGAAGTATCTTATAGCGGTAAAAAAAGAATTTGAAAAGGATTAATTATTATTATCAGGAATAGCTGGGGTATCTTCTGATTTTTCCTCAACTGTATCTAAAACTGAACTTGACGGTGTTAGCTCTCCTCTTGAAGCAATAGTCAAAGCCAAACTACATATAATAAAAAGTGTTGCTATAACTGCAGTTGCTTTAGTCATAAAATTACCTGCAGATTTAGAAAACATCAAATTTTCTTGTGAAACACCGATTCCTAATGCACCTCCCTCAGATTTTTGCATCAAAACTAACAAAACCAATATAACAGCAAATACGATATTGAGTACTAACAGTATATTTTCCATGAAGGGTTAATTATATGTTTTTTTAACTATATCAATAAATTTTTTTGAATTTTGTGATGCTCCACCAATCAAAAAACCATCAAGTTCTTTGATTGTTTTCAAATATTTTATATTGTTTGGATTTACTGATCCTCCATACAATATTTTTGGCTTTTTTTCTTTAAAATTACTTTTTATGAACTTTACAGTTTGTTCAAGATCTTTCATTTTTGGAATTTTTCCAGTTCCAATAGACCATACAGGTTCGTAAGCAATAAATAAATTTGTTTTTTTACTTATTTTATTTAAACCATATTTTATTTGTTTTCGTAAAACTGATTTTGTTTTTCCATTTTTTTTTTGTTTTAAAGTTTCGCCAATACAAAAAATAATTTTAAGTTTTGCTTTAATTGCACTTTGAATTTTTTGATTTATTATCTTATCAGTTTCACCTTTTTCTCTATTTTCAGAGTGACCAATTATCACATAATTAGCACCAACATTTTTTAACATCTTGGAATTAATGAAACCTGTATGTGGACCATAGTCATTACTCTCGTGACAATTTTGTGCACCAATATCTATCAAACAATTCTGAAATTTTTTTGAAAATGAACTCAGCAAAGTAAATGGGGGACAATATATTAGTCTTCCTTTATTAATTTCCTTGGATTTTGAAAATTTAATAACTTTATCCAATGTATTTAATGATTTAGTATTGCCATACATTTTCCAATTAGCAATAAAATACATATATTTATTTGTCATAAGGTAATTTTTAATCTATAGCTTTGCTTTTTATAGTTCAATAAATTTATAGTGTAATGATAAGTAGTTTTAGAAATTTTGCCAAAACTAAATTTGCAGGATTATTAGTTTTTATTATGATTATCCCATTTGTTTTTTGGGGCATGGGAAGTATGTTTAGTAGTGGCAATACAAATAATCTTGCTAAGGTAAATAAAAATAATATTTCAACCCAAGAATTTATAGATTATCTAAATAGCACAGGCATACCTCAGGAAACCATAAGAGAAAATTTAGATCAAAATATAATTGAAGAATTATTATCAAATCTAATATCAACTACAATTTTAAATTTAGAAATTGATGATTTAAATCTTATTTTTTCTAAAAATTCATTATCACAAAAAATAAAAAAAAATAAAAATTTTCTTGATGAAAATGGAAACTTTCAAAGGATTAAGTATGAAAAATTTTTATTAGAAAATAACCAATCAGCACCTCAATTTGAAAAAAGATTAAAAGAACGTGAGTTACAAAAAAATTTATTTGATTATATTGGTGCAGGAACTGTTTCACCAAAATTTTTAGTAAATAAATTATATGAAGAAGAAAATAAAAAACTCGAGATTGAATTTATTAATCTAAAAAATTTTTATAAAAAAGAAGAAGAATTTACTGTTGATGAATTAAAGAATTTTATTAATGAAAATAAAGATAAACTGAAAATAGAATATTTAGATTTTAATTATGTTATAATTAATCCTAAAAATTTAGGAACAAATGAGTTCAATCAATCTTTTTTTGATAAAATTGATCAAATTGAAATTGATATAGCTAATAACATTCAATTTAAAGATATCATAAAAAAAATGGATATTATTCCAATAGTAAAAACTAACTTAAAATTTTCAAATGACATAAGTGAGATTGAAAAAAAAATATTTGAATTAAAACAAAATAATATCGATATATTTGAAATTGGTGACGATTATGTAATGTATGAAATTCAAAATATTTATAAAAAAGAACCTGATATAAATGATCCTCAAACTAAAAACGAGTTGGTAAGATTAATATCTCAAAAAAATAAATTTGAATATAATCAAAAATTATTAAAAAAAATAAATGAAAAGAAATTTAATGACAATGACTTTTTAGAATTTGGCAAAGGTTATATTAAAAAATTAAAATTAAATTCAATTAGAGATAATAAGAAGTTTGATATAAATTCAATTAAAGTTTTATATTCTTTGCCAATAAATTCAGTTACCTTAATAAATGATGAAGAAAACAATATTTATCTAGCAAAAGTAAAAAAATTTGAAAACAAAAAAATTGAAAATCAATCAGATAAGACAAAAACCTATATTGATAAACTGAATTCAAATATAAAGAATGATATGTTAAAATCTTATGATTTATATTTAAATGATAAATATAATGTTGTTTTAAATCAAAAAACAGTAGAACGAGTTAAGAATTTCTTTCAATGATAATCAATCGAAGCTTCAAAGAATTCGAGTTTCGACACAGAAGCAAAAAAAATCAAATAATTTATACTTCTAAAAAAATTAAAAATGATGATGAAATTTTAAATTTGATTAATAATTTTTTAAATGAAAAAAATAGTTTTATTTTTGAGTCTGTAGAAAAAGGTAAAATCAAAGGTAGATATACCATATTTGGCAGAAACCCAGATAAGATATGGGAATTCAATAATAATAATTCATATTTATTTGAAAAAAATAGGAAAATTAAATTAAAAGAAAAACCAAAAGATTTAATAGAAAAAATAATTGAGGACTTTCGATTCGAAACTCCAAAAAATTTACCAAAAATTTGCTCTCTTATTTCTGGTTATTTTTCA
>CACDMG010000013.1 GCA_902553845.1 uncultured Pelagibacteraceae bacterium | reverse complement strand
CTTTTTTTAAAAATATTTTAGTAAGTATGAATCCAAATGGTATGGAGCCCATAAAGTAGGAAATTGTACCTATTAAAAAAATATCCATCCTATAGCTTAAATAATTCTTTTCCTTTTACAAAGGTATTTGTAACTTTACCTTGTAGTTTTTTATCTTCTATTGACGTATTTTTTGATTTTGAGATTAATTTATCTTTTTTTACAATCCATGGTTTGTCAATATCAACTATACATAAGTCTGCGTCATTTCCTATAGAAAGGTTACCTTTATCAATTTTAAGTATTTTTGCTGGATTAGATGTTAGAGCTTTGATAATAGTTTCAAGTTTGAGAGACCCATTATGATATAATTCTAAACTTAAAGACAAGAGTGTTTCAATACCAGAAGCACCTGTAGCAGCTTGAGCAAAAGTTAATCTTTTTGATTCTTCATCTTCAGGTTTATGATCTGAAACAATTACATCAATCAAGCCATCTTTTAATCCTTGCACTAGAGCCAATCTATCTTCTTCTCTTCTCAATGGGGGAGATAACTTTAAAAAAGTTCTAAAATCTCCAATGTCGTTTTCATTTAAGGATAAGTTATTAATCGAAACCCCTGATGTAAATTTAACAATTTCCTTTCTATATTTGATAACTTCAACCGATTTTTGTGATGATAATTGAGATATGTGATATCTACATTTGACTTTCTCTAGCAATGTTAAATCTCTCTCTATTAAAATTCTTTCTGCGATCTCTGGTATGCCTGATAATCCCAATTTAGAAGCAATTATTCCAGAATTTATCATACCATTTTTTGCAAGTTCGTAGTCCTCAGCGTGTTGCATTATTAGACAACCTAAATCTTTAGCTGAGTTCATTATTCTTGACATTAATCTAGGATTTTGAATTGTTTTTATTCCATCGGTGAAAGCAATTATCCCTTTGGCTTGTAAAAGACCAAACTCTGTCATGTTGGTGCCTTCAATATTTTTTGTAAGAGAAGCAGATGGAAAAATATTTATTTTTGACTTATCTCTTCCTCTTCTTTTTAAAAAGTCGACTATAGATACATTGTCGATAATTGGATCAGTATTTGGCATCGTAACTACTGATGTAACTCCACCAGATAATGCCGCATTACTTAAGGTTCTAAAGTTTTCTTTGTATTCATACCCAGGTTCACCAACAAAAACTCTCATGTCTACCAAGCCTGGGAAAATATACTTTCCTTTTAAGTCAATTGGTTTTTCTCTGGTAGGTAGATTATTAGTATTTACTTTTTTTCCTATTGCTTCGATTTTACCTTCTTCACTTATAATCAAACCCCCAACTTCATTAATTGAATTACGAGGGTCGATTATGTTAGCATTTATAAAATATTGCTTTTTCATCATGTACAAAATATCTTTAAACAAGCCATTCTTACAGCTACACCTAGTTCAACTTGTTCTTTAATTACGCTTTTATTTATGTCATCTGCTAATATTGTATCTATCTCTATACCTCTATTCATTGGTCCAGGGTGCATAATTAGTGCATCAGATTTAGCATGCTCAAGTTTATCAGGAGTTAAACCGTAATATTCATAATACTCTCTATTTGATGAAAGATATGAACTTGTCATTCTTTCATTTTGTAATCTTAGCATCATGACGATATCACAATCTTTCAATCCTTTTTTCATATCGGTAAAAGTATTAACACCAAATTTTTCAATTTCTTTAGGCATAAGATTTGTTGGAGCAATTATATTTACTTCAGCTCCAAGCATATTGAGAAGATAAATATTTGATCTTGCTACTCTTGAATGTAAAATGTCTCCACATATTGCAATTTTCAATCCTTCAATTTTATTTTTTCGAGTTATAATTGTTAAAGCATCTAAAAGGGCTTGAGTAGGGTGCTCTCTTCTTCCATCACCAGCATTTAGAACTGCACAATTTACTTTTTGTGAAAGTAAGTTGCAAGCTCCAGAGTCTTGATGTCTAACTACAATAATATCTGGATGCATCGCATTTAGAGTCATGGCTGTATCGATTAATGTTTCACCCTTTTTAATTGCAGAGTTACTTATATTCATAGACATAACGTCTGCTCCAAGTCTTTTTCCAGCTAATTCAAATGAGCTTTGTGTTCTAGTAGAAGGCTCAAAGAATAAATTGATTTGAGTTTTTCCCCTCAAAACATCTATTTTTTTATTTTTACTTTGATTAACTTTTATAAACGCGTGTGCTTCATCAAGTATCAAATTAACATCATTAATTGATAAATCTTGGATACCTAACAAATGTTTACGGGAAATTTTAATAGCTTTATTTGTTTTAATTGCCATTAAAACCAACTCTATAACTATAAATGCCTACAATAGCAAGTATTAATTATTTAAAAAATCTATTGCTCCTTGTAATATAAAAGCAGCAGCATTTTCATCGATTTTTTTTTCTCTTTTATTTACATTAATATCTAATTGACTAGACAGATTAAAAGCACCAACTGTTGATAACCTTTCGTCCCACAGACAAATAGGAATATTAATGTTTTCCTCAATTTTTTGAGAGGTATCTTTCACAGATTGTGCTGATCTTCCAGATGAACCATCCATATTTAGAGGATTTCCAATAATGATTCCCTTAATATTATTTTCGTCAATAATCACCTTAAGTTCAAAAATTAATTCTTTAAGCGTATTCCTATTTATTGTTTTGAGAGGAGTAGCAATTAATTGTTTTTCATCACAAATAGATACACCGATTCTTTTAGAACCAAGGTCTAAACCTATTAATCTACACTTATCTGAGTGTTTTTTTTTAAATTCTTCTAAAGTGATCATATTGTATATTTCAAACTTAAATGATAGTTTGCGTCATATTTAAATAGCATATGAGTATAGATCTTAAAACAATAAAACATATCTCTAAATTATCAAGAATTTCAGTTGATGAAAAAAAAGCTGAAAAATTAGCTGGTGATTTGAATTCAATTTTTGATTTTATTGAAAAACTAAATGAATTAAAAACAGAGAACGTTGAACCTTTAACTTCTGTAGCTGAAACAACATTAAAATTAAGGCCTGATGAGGTTAAAAGTAAGAATATTAGAGAACAAATAGTTAAAAATTCTCCTCAAGATAATGAAGATTATTTTGTTGTACCAAAGGTAATTGAGTAATGTCAGATATAACAAAACAATCTTTAACAGAATTAGTTAAAAATATTAAAGATAAAAAACTGTCTTCAACAGAGGTAACTAAAGCATTTATTGAAAGATCTGAAAAGTCTAAAGAATTGAATGCTTATATCACTGAGGATTTCACAACAGCTTTAGATAAAGCAAAAAAATTTGATCAAAAACCTAATTTAGATTTAAAATTGCCAGGTATTCCAATGGCAGTAAAAGATTTATTTTGTACAAAAGATGTTAAAACAACTGCTGGTAGTAAAATTCTAAATAATTTTGTACCAACATATGAATCGACAGTAACTGATAATATCTGGAGAGAAGGTGCAATACTTTTAGGTAAATTAAATTGTGATGAATTTGCCATGGGCTCATCAAATGAAACTAGTTTTTTTGGTAACGTGCAAAATCCAATTGATAAAGACTTAGTTCCAGGTGGTTCGTCAGGTGGGTCTGCTTCAGCAGTGGCTGGACAATTAACACCGATTACAATTGGAACTGATACTGGTGGTTCAATAAGACAACCCGCTTCTTTTACAGGAACAGTTGGATTAAAACCTACTTATGGAAGCTGCTCACGCTATGGAATTGTTGCTTTTGCATCATCATTAGATCAAGCAGGACCTATGGCACAAAATGTTAAAGATTGTGCTTTACTACAAGAGGTAATTAGTACTTATGATCCAAAAGACTCCACCTCAATAGATTTTAAAAGAAATCAGAACAGTAAAGAACTTACAAATAACATAAAAGGAAAAAAAATTGGGATACCAAAAGAATATAGAGTAGATGGAATGCCAAAAGAAATTGAAGATCTTTGGCAAAAAGGAATTCAGTATGTCAAAGATTGTGGAGCTGAAACAATTGATATTTCACTCCCTCATACAAGTTATGCTTTGCCTACCTATTATATTGTTGCTCCTGCAGAAGCATCTTCAAACCTAGCAAGATATGATGGTGTTAAGTATGGATTTAGAGCTAAAGGTGAAAATCTAATTGATATGTATGAAAAGACAAGATCCGAAGGTTTTGGCGCAGAAGTACAAAGAAGAATTATGATAGGAACTTATGTTTTATCGTCTGGTTATTATGATGCTTACTATCTAAAAGCTCAAAAAGTACGAAAGTTAATTAAAAATGATTTTGATGAAGCATATAAAAAGGTTGATGCAATTTTAACTCCGTCAACACCAAGTTCAGCATTTAAGATAGGTGAAAAAACAAATGATCCAGTTTCGATGTATCTTAATGATATATTTACAGTCCCAGTTAATCTTGCAGGTTTACCAGGAATTTCAATACCAGCAGGACATGACTCAAAAGGGTATCCATTAGGCTTACAAATAATTGGTAAAGCTTTTGATGAACAAAATATATTAAATATTGCTTTCGCAATGGAAGAAAAGATTAATTTTAAAAACAAAATTACAGATTGGTGGATTAAGTGAGTAAAAAAAATTCAGAGTATTTAATCAATCGAAAAGATAATCAATACGAGGTTGTTATTGGTTTAGAGGTTCATGCTCAAGTATTGTCAGAGTCAAAATTATTTTCTACCTCTGCTACTAAATTTGGAGCCGAACCAAATACCCAGGTAAGTTTAGTTGATGCGGCATTTCCAGGAATGTTACCTGTAATAAATGAATTTTGTGTAAAACAAGCTATTAAAACTGGTATTGGCCTTAATGCAAAAATTAATAAACGTTCTGTATTTGATAGAAAAAATTATTTTTATGCAGATTTACCTCAAGGATATCAAATTTCTCAATTTAAAGATCCTATTGTAGGTGAGGGTAAAGTTATTTTAGACATGCCTGATGGACAAAAAGAAGTTGGTATTGAAAGATTACATTTAGAACAAGATGCAGGAAAAAGTATTCATGATCTTGATCCTCAAAATACTTTTGTAGATCTTAATAGATCAGGGGTGGCTTTAATGGAAATTGTTAGTAAACCAGATCTTAGATCCCCTGATGAAGTAAGTGCATATATTAAAAAATTAAGATCAATAATGAGATATTTAGGTACATGTGATGGCAATATGCAAGAAGGATCATTAAGAGCAGATGTAAATGTATCTGTAAGAGCAAAAGGTTCAAAAGAATTTGGAACAAGATGTGAGATTAAAAATGTAAATTCAATCAAATTTATGCAAATGGCTATTGAATATGAAGCAAATAGACAAGTTGATTTAATTGAAGAAGGTAAATCAATTGATCAGGAGACAAGATTATTTGACACAAAAAAAAATGAAACAAGATCAATGCGATCAAAAGAAGATGCGCATGATTATAGGTATTTTCCTGATCCCGATCTATTACCGTTAGAAGTATCTGATGAATTTGTTAAAGAACTTAAAAATAATATCCCAGAATTACCAGATGATAAAAAGAAAAGATTTATTGATGAATTTAAGCTGTCGCCATATGAGGCAACAATTTTAGTCTCAGATATTGATACAGCAAAATATTTTGAAGAAGTTGTAGCTAAGATGGGCAAGAACAAAGATATGAAATTAGCAGTTAACTGGATTACAGGTGAATTATTTGCAGTTTTAAACAATCAAAATTTAGAAATTTCTCAAAGCCCAGTAAGTGCAAAGAATTTAGCTATACTAGTTAACTTAATAAAGAATGGAACAATTTCAGGAAAAATAGCAAAGACGGTATTTGAACTAATGTTGGACGGGGATAAAGATCCTCAAAAAATTGTTGAAGAAAAAGGACTTAAACAACAAAGTGATCCTAAAGCGATAGAGGCTTTAATTGATAAAATAATTAATGATAATAGAGAAAAAGCAATTGAATATAAGCAAGGTAAGGAAAAATTATTTGGTTTCTTTGTTGGTCAAGCCATGAAAGCTTCCGGTGGTAAAGCCAATCCTCAACTTATAAATGATATTTTAAAGAAAAAACTTCAGTAGAATGGGGGCAAACCTTAATATTACAGAAAAGTTACAAAATTACATAAATGACTTTGGATTAAGTTTACACCCAGTTCAACAAGAGATAATCAATTATAATAAAACCTTGGGTGACATCAAAAGAATGCAGATCGATCCTACTCAATGTCATTTTCTTCACCTAATTATAAAAGTTTCAAATATAAAAAATGTTCTTGAAATTGGAACTTTTACTGGCCTGAGTGCTCTAACAATTTCACTTGCCTTACCTGATGATGGGAAACTAATTGCTCTTGATAAAAATGAGGGGACAAACAAAATTGCATCTGATTTTTTTAAAAAAGCAAATCAAGATCATAAAATTCAAACAATAATCAAACCTGCTCTTGAAAGTTTAAGAGAATTATCTAATGATAAATTTGATATGGTCTTTATTGATGCTGATAAAATGAATTATAAGGCATATTATGAAAAATCCCTAAAATTATTAAATAAAGGTGGGTTAATCATTATTGATAACGTTTTATGGCACGGTGAAGTAGCTGATGAAAAAAATAATGATAAATTTACTATAAATATTAGAGAATTTAATAAATTTGTATCTGAAGATAAAAGAGTAGAGCAAATCATTATTCCATTAGGTGATGGGATGACTGTTTGTAGGGTTTTATAATGTTTAAAGTTTTTGGTTTTTATAAATTTGTAAGGATTAAATCTTTAAAAAAAAACAAAGATTTTTTACAGAAGTTCCTTATTTCAAAGCATATTAGAGGAACGATAATCATTGCTAAAGAAGGATTAAATGGCACCATTTCTGGTAGTATCAAAGATATTGATAAAACTACCAAAAAATTAAAATCTTTATTCTTATTTAAACTATTCGATAGTAGCAATGAATCTAAATCTAAATTTCAGCCTTTTCATAAGCCTAAAGTTAAGATTAAAAAAGAAATCGTACCAATGAATTTAATCATCAATCCTAAAGAGAGAAATATGAAATCTCATTTAGACCCAAAAGATTGGAATAAACTAATTAAGAATAAAGAAACTCACATAATTGATACTAGAAAACCTTTTGAATATAAGGTTGGGACTTTTAAAAGATCAGTAAATCCAAATGTAACTAATTTTAGAGATTTTCCTAAGTATTTAAATAAACTGAAAAAAAATAAACCAGTAGCAATGTTTTGTACTGGTGGAATACGTTGTGAAAAAACTTCTGTTTATTTAAAGAAGAAAGGATTTAAAAATATTTATCAGCTAAATGGTGGAATTTTAAATTATCTAAATAAGATAAAGAAAAATGAAAGTTTGTGGAAAGGTGAGTGTTTTGTATTTGATAATAGAATTAGTCTAAAACATGGATTAAAGTTAGGCTCCTATTCTATGTGTAGTGGATGTAGAATGCCAATATCTTCAAAAGATAAAAGATCAAATAAGTATGAAGAAGGAGTTTCTTGCCCAAATTGTCATGATAAATTAACAGAAACTCAAAAATCACGTTTTAGAATGAGACAAAGTCAGATATACAAAGCAAAACAATCTGGAAAAAAACATATTTTTCAAAAAGAATTTAAATAAGGATAACTTTGTCTAAATCAATCAAATTAACTAAAGATCCAATTTGGACTCTATTAAGAAAGGTAACTATACCTGCAAGTGTTGGCTCATTATTCCAAACTTTTTATAATTTAGTCGATACTTGGTTTGCTGGTAGGATTTCTGCAGAAGCAATAGGGGCCATAGCAAAATCTTTTCCAATTTATTTTACGATAATAGCTGTTGGTGTTGGCTTAGGTGCAGCCACAAATGCTTTGATTGGAAATTCAATTGGTGAAAAAAAAGTAAGAGTTGCTTCCATGTATATTGCTCAATCTCTGATTTTTGCTTTAACTGTATCAATATTTGTAACCTTATTTGGCTTGAATGCTTCAAATTATCTATTAGGTGTTATGGGATCTGATAATGTAGGTATAGCTTTAACCAGAGAGTATTTAGATATCATCTTTTATGGAACTTTTATCGTGCTGATACAAATTTCATTAAACGGAACTCTAAATGCTCAAGGTGATACAAGAAGTTATAGAAATGTTTTAATATTTAGTTTTTTTCTCAACATTTTTTTAAATCCTCTTTTTATATGGGGATATGGATTTATTCCTGGTTTTGGTATAGCTGGACTAGCAATAGCAACAGTGATTTCACAGTTAATTGGAACAATCTATCTAGCTTACAAAGTTAATAATTGTAAGATAAAAGAATATTTAAAATTGCAATGCTTCATTCCCAAGTTTGAATATCTAAAACCTTTAACAACACAAGCAGTCCCTGTTATGTTTAGTATGCTATTTATTGGAGTAGGTATATTTAATATTTTATATTTTATTGGGCAGTTCGGTGATCTAGCTACTGCTGGCTATGGTGCTGCATTAAGAGTAGAGCAAGTTTTTTTACTTCCTGTTATCGGTTTGAATACAGCAGTTCTTTCTATTGGTGGACAAAATTTTGGTGCTAAAGCTTATGATAGGATTAGAGAACTTTATACTAAAGCTTTATTATTCGGTTCTTCTTTTATGGCAATTGCCGGAATAATAATATTTTTTGGTGCAGAATTTTTTGTTTCTCTATTTACAGACAACCAAGAAGCAGTTGTGAGTGGAGCTATTTATTTAAAAGTTGCAGCTTTGATTGGACCAATTTATCCAGTGTTCTTTATTACTACTGCAGTATTTCAGGCAGTTAAGAAGCCTCTTTATAGTTTATACTTAAGTATATTAAGATTAACCGCATTTCCTTTTTTGAGCTTATGGTATGTTATAAATATCAGGGATGGTGATTATGAGGATATTTTCTATACAATCATGGCTACAAATTGGGCAATGGGAATTGCTGTTTTAATATTTATTGGTTATTTTCTAAACAATGTATTTAAACAAAACAAACCTCTTTTTAGTTATTAGTATCTGTCTAATATTTTTTTTTCTAACATATAACGATGTTAAGTCTGTTGAAGTTAAAGTTATTGATGGTGATACTATTTATTTAAATGGTGAAAAAATTCGTTTTAGTGGTATCGATACTCCTGAAATAAAACAAACATGTACAAAAAATAATGAAATTATAAAATGTGGTATTCTTGCTAAGGAATTACTTATTAAGATCATTGGTAATAATAAAATTAATTGTATTAGAGAAGGAAAAGATCAATACAAAAGAACGCTCGCCGAATGTTTTGTAAATGATTTAAGTTTATCAAGTTATTTAGTCAAAAATGGTTATGCTTTTGCATACAGAAGATATTCTAAAAAGTTTATTGTTGATGAAGATTTTGCTAAATCAAATAAACTTGGTATGTGGTCTATGAAGTTTGAGTATCCATGGGATTGGAGAAAAAAAAACTAGTCTCTTTGTAATTTTTTTTCCAATTTTCTCACCAAATAAGAAACAACTAATATTAAAACTAAATATTCTAATATTAAAAAAGTATATATTTCTAGAGGTCGATAAGTTGTGACCACTAATTCATTAGCTTTTCTTGTTAAGTCTCCAATACCAATAATAGATACTAATGAAGACATCTTTAAGACATATACAAACTGATTTCCAATTGCTGGTAAAATATTTTTAATAGCCTGAGGAAGTATAACCAATTTAAGTTTTCTAAAAAAATTTAATCCTAGAGAACTTCCAGCTTCCCACTGAGATTTTTTGATTGAATTTATACCAGCTCTAAAAATTTCAGCTTGAAAAGCACTTTCACTAATTGATAAAGCAATGATACCAGAGACAAATGGACTAAAACTTATACCTGTCATTATCGGTAATCCGTAATAGATCCATAAAATAAGAACTAATAATGGTATTGCTCTCACTATTTCGACATAACCAATATTTAAATAAGTTAAAAATTTATTTTTAGCTAAAGAGGGTATTGCAATCATTAAACCTAAAAAGATAGAAATGATTATTGAAACTAAAGAAATAAAGATGGTTGTAGTTAAACCACTTAATAAAAATTTTAAATTAGTTAATCCCTCCATATTATTAGGAGATAAAATTAACCAATTAAGTTCACTTTTACCGCATGAAGTTAAAGGTAAAATTAAAAGTAAAAAAAATAAATTTCTCACTCTTAAAGTTATAAAGAATTAAAAATTAATTACTAATTGATTATAAGCTTTTTAAATTATATTTAGCTAGTAACTTAGTGAAGAAGCCTGATGACTTTTTCTTTTTTATCCAATCATTAACGTAACTGTTCCATTTATCGTCACCTTTTGGAACCATCATCGCTAGGAATGCGGGATTTTTTTCTCCATCAGGAACAATTGCTAATTGCGGGTATTTGATTACTAATTTATTGGCTTCTGTTGAACTAGTTATATTTCCATCAGCTCTTCCAGCTAAAACTTCCTGAAAATCTCTAGCAGGAGCTTCTACTGAGTTTAATTTTGATTTTGGAAAAAATTCTTTTGCCTTTTCTTCTTGTGATGTACCAAGAGTAGTAGCAATTGTTACATTAGAGTTATTTAAAGAGTCCCATGTTGAGAATTTTTTTAAATTTTTTTTAAGTACTAGTGGAACAGTTCCATATTTATAATAAGTATCTGTAAAACCTGCTACCTCAGCTCTTTTTGGAGTTTTTGTTACACTTGTTGAAATATCGTATCTCTCAGATGTGATACCTGAAACAATTGTTTTCCATTCAGCAGGTACAAATTCTATTTTGACACCCATGTCTTTTGCAAGTTCATTCATTACATCGATATCAAAACCTTTATATTTATTTGTTGCTGGATCCTTCATTGTCATAGGATCCCAATCACCAGTTGTCCCAACTTTTAAAACCCCTGATGATAAAATCTTGTCTAAATTAGACTCTGCATTTAAGGAAAAGGGTAAAAGAGCAAATAATGCTATAAGAAATAATTTTTTCATTCTATCTAATAACTTATTTGAAAAAATAAATGAAACTATAATCTTGACGCACTATCATTCATCCACGAAAATAAATGTTGTGAAAAGGAACGTCTGACAAAAAGATTTACTTCATTTTGGTTTTGATTATGAATAATAACATCAATTTTAACGAGAATCGTTTGAGTAACAGAGCCTTTTTTGTTTCTGAAATCGTTAAAATTAAAAGGAGATCCAGTTTCGAATAAGTCAAAGATTTTGTCACCTTTAATATTTATAAGAACAAATTGATCAGAAACATCTGTCACAGCTCCTAAATTTGTTTTAGAAATATTCTTATTTAATAAATTTTCAGTTTCATAGTCATTACTTTCAGAGTTTAATGTTTCATTAGAGTAAATCATCCATTCATCTGGACTAAGCCAAAGAGCAGTTAATTTTTCACTTCTTGATGATGTATTAGCTTCTGTTGGTAATAATAAATTTAATGATTTACCAACTGCAGATAAAAATTCTCTTTTTTTACCTCTAATAATTAATTTCATAACAGGTTTGATTTCTTTCATTTGTAAACCTGAATAAGATTTATCATCAGTTATTGTATTTGAGTAATTAAGCATTTAATCTTTTATTCTCCTTGTCTAAAAAAACTGGGTCTGCAACAGTTACATTAATTTGTTTATTTTCCATTGGAATAATTAATTTCTGACCCATCATATTTTTCCCGCCTCTCACAACTCCAAGAGCTATAGATTTTTTTAAATTTGGACTATAATAGCTTGAGGTTACATGACCTAACATTTCAACTGGGGATTTTTTAATATCAGCTACTATTTGTGAGCCTTCTTCTAAAACTTCATCTGGATTTTCTGTAAGTAGACCAACTAATTGTTTTCTATCATCTCTAATCGTATCAGATCTATACAAAGATCTTTTTCCAATAAAATCATATTTCTTTTTGCTAACTATCCAATCCATTTGTAAATCGATTGGTGTCATAGTTGCATCAGTATCTTGACCCACAATAATAAAGCCTTTTTCAGCTCTTAGTAAATGCATAGTTTCAGTTCCATAAGGTGTAATATTAAATTCTTTTCCGACTTTCATACATTTTTCCCATACAGATTTACCGTAATTAGCTTGAATATTTATTTCGTAACTATGTTCACCAGTAAAACTTATCCTCATTACTCTACATTTAATTTTGTCAATTTTTGCATTTTTAAAAGACATATGAGGAAAACTTTCATCTGAAAAATCAAGTTCAGGAATTACTTGAGAAACAATTTTCTTACTGTTCGGTCCACATACACTGACTGTTGCATAATGGTCAGTTACAGATGTTAAATAAACATCTAATTCAGGCCATTCTGTCTGCAAATAATCTTCTAGTTTTCCTAAAACGCTCGCAGCCCCACCAGTAGTAGTAGTCATGATATAATGATTTTCACCCAATCTTGTTGTTACACCATCATCATAAACCATACCGTCCTCGTTAAGCATTAAACCATATCGACATTTTCCAATAGCGAGTTTTGACCAAGCGTTGGTATAAACTCTGTTTAAAAATTCTGAAGCATCAGTTCCTTGAATATCAATTTTACCTAAAGTGGACGCATCTAATATACCGGCACTGTCTCTAGCCGCTTTACTCTCTCTTTGAACTGCATCGTGCATATTCTCACCATCTTTTCGATAATACCAAGCTCTCTTCCATTGACCGACGTTTTCGAACTCAGCTTTATTTTTAACGTGCCAATCATGAATTGGAGTTTTTCTAAATACATCAAAATATTCACCAACATTTCTTCCAACTATTGTTCCAAATGTGAGAGGAGTGTAGGGTGGTCTAAAAGTTGTTGTACCGAGTTCTCCCATCTTAGAATCGGCTGTTTCGGAAATAATTCCTAATGCATGCATATTACCAAGTTTACCTTGGTCAGTTCCCATACCAGTAGTTGTATATCTTTTAACATGTTCTATTGACCTAAAACCTTCTCTCAATGCTAATTTAATGTCTTTTGCTGTAGCATCATTTTGGTAGTCAACAAATGGTTTTGTTTTTCCAATAATTTTGTCTGATGGAAGTAACCATATATTTCTTTTTGATTTATTAAACGATGAGTAAATTTCAAGATTTTCATAATCGGTTTTTTTGATATTTAAAAAATCTTTAAGTTTTTTTGGTATACTTAAAAATATTTCATCTAAAGTAAAATCACCATTACAGGAACCTAAACTAATTTGATCTGATGGATATTTGTCTGGAATAAAAACCTGATCTTCATCTCTAAATTTTAATTTGCCACCTGATTGTGTAAAAAGATGTACAGCAGGAGTCCATCCTCCAGAAATTCCAAGACAGTCGCATGAAATAGATTTTTTAGGACCAATTACTTTTTGACCATCTTTTGAAAGTTGCATTATTGAAATTCCATTAATTCTTTTATATCCACTGGTATTAACAACTGTGTATCCTCTGTAGATTTGAATGTTATTTTTTTCAGTTTCCTTTATTAATTTTGAATCAACTTCTTCTCTATTATCTATAATAGCCTTAACATTAATTCCCTTTTGAAATAAACTTATTGCAGCTTCATAAGCAGTATCATTATTTGTAAAAAGAATATTCTCTTCACCACATGCTACACCATATAGATTTGAGTATTTCTCTATTGCTGATGAAAGCAAAATACCCGGACGATCATTATTATCAAAAATTAAAGGTCTTTCTAATGATCCTGTGGCTGTTATAACTTTTTTTGCTCGAATTTTGAGCAGTCTATGACGGGTTTTATTGTCTCTTTGTTCTAAAGGTAAATGATCAGTTAGACTTTCTCTAGCTAGTAAGAAATTATACCCATGAAAAGCTGCTACACTTGTTCTTATTTTAATTTCAAGGTTTTTAATTTTTTTAATTTCATTTATTTCTTTATTTAACCATGAGCTTGATGTTTGGTTATTAATTTTAAAATTTTCTGTATTTTGATAAATAGTTGAACCTCCTAAGTATGGCTTTTCATCAATTAAGAGTGTTTTAAATCCATTCTTGGCAGATATTTTTGCTGCCATAATACCTGAAATACCAGCACCAATAATTAAAACATCACAATGAATGTATTTATGTTCATAAATATCTGGATCAGGTTTTGTAGGTGATTTACCTAATCCAGCAGATTTTCTAATAAAATATTCATATTTTTCCCAGAAACTAGCTGGCCACATAAAAGTTTTATAATAAAAACCAGCAGGTAGAATTGGGCTTAAAAGATTATTTATTCCACCAATATCGAAATTTACACTTGGCCAACAATTTTGACTTGAGGCCTCAAGACCTTCATAGATCTCTATTTCTGTAGCCCTCACATTAGGTTCTGTTCTTGATGTATCGTTATGCAATTGGACTATGGCATTAGGTTCCTCTGAACCTGCAGTCATAATTCCACGAGGTCTATGATATTTAAAACTTCTTCCAACTAAATGAATGTCATTTGCTAAAAGAGCAGAAGCTAAAGTATCTCCTTTATATCCGTAATAAGTTTTTCCATTAAACTTGAATGAAATTTTATATGTTTCATCAATAAAATTACTTGTTTTAACTCTTAAATTTTTTTTCATTGTTTAGACAGTTGGAGGTTCTTCACCCATTTTGTAAACTGCTTTTATTTTATCATTAGAAGTATCTCTAACAACATTAAACCATTTTCTACATCCATGTGTGTGTATCCATCTTTCAAATTGAATACCTTTAATATTTTTTCTCATAAATAAATATTCTGCCCATTCATCATCACTTAATTCTGTTGGTTGTTTGGGTCTAACTATATGAGCTTCACCACCAGCTTTAAACTCACTTTGTTCTCTTTCACCACAATAAGGACAATTAATTACAAACATTAGTGAGCCACAGCAGCAGCACCATGTTCATCAACTAGATTACCACTAACAAATCTATTTATATTAAACGCAGCATTTAATTTATGTGGTTCATCATTTGCAATAGTGTGAGCAAATAAATCTCCTGAACCAGGAGTTGCTTTAAATCCTCCAGTCCCCCAACCACAATTAAAATACAATCCTTTTATTGATGTTTTGCTTATAATTGGGCTTGCATCAGGACATATGTCAACAATTCCACCCCATTGTCTTAACATTCTCATTCTACTAAATATTGGATATAATTCTAATATTGCATTTAAGGTTCCTTCTACAATATCATGACTTCCTTTTTGAGAATAAGAAACATAATCATCTGTACCTGCGCCTATAACTAATTCTCCTTTATCAGACTGACTAACATAAGCGTGAACAGCATTAGACATTACTACTGTATCAATAATTGGTTTGACTGGCTCAGATACTAGAGCTTGGAGTGGTTTACTTTCTAGTGGTAATTTTAGGCCTGCCATGCTTGCTATAACACTTGAATGACCTGCTGCAACAACACCAATTTTTTTTGTTTTAATAAATCCTTTTGTTGTTTCAATTCCTTCAACACTATCACCGTTTCTTTTGATACCTTTTACCTCGCAATTTTGAATAATATCTACTCCCATTTCATTTGCACCACGTGCATATCCCCAAGCAACTGCGTCATGACGTGCTGTACCTGCTCTTCGCTGAAGAGTACCACCTAAAACTGGATAACGAATATCTGGTGATGTATTAATGATTGGACAAAATTTTTTTACTTGTTCTGTATTAAGATAAACTGCATCAATTCCATTAAGTCTATTTGCATGAGTCCTTCTTTTAAGATCTCTTACATCTTGTAAGTTATGAGCAAGATTCATCACTCCTCTCTGACTAAACATCACATTATAATTTAATTCTTGAGATAATCCCTCCCATATTCTTAATGCATGATCATAAAGACCAGCACTTGCATCCCATAAATAATTTGATCTAATAATTGTAGTATTTCGACCAGTATTGCCTCCACCAATCCAACCTTTCTCTACTAAAGCTATATTTTTCATATCGTGTTTTTTTGCAAGATAATAGGCAGTTGCTAATCCGTGACCACCTCCACCTATAATTATAGCGTCATATTCTTTTTTGGGCTCAGGGTCTTTCCATGCTTTTTCCCAATTTTCATGATATGAAAAAGCATTTTTGACCAACGAAAATATAGAATACTTATTTTTCATTATAATGAATAATTACTTTATAAATATTGATTATTCAATACAATCAGAAGTGACAAATTTCCTGGAAGAGTGGGTGAGAGGCTTAAACCAGTCGTTTGCTAAATGACCGTGCGAGGAAACTTGTACCGAGGGTTCGAATCCCTCCTCTTCCGCCAGTTTTAATATAAAGGTTCATCTTTAAAGAAATTTTTCATCTTAACTGGTTTTTGTTCTAAAATATAACGATAGACATTATAGTTCTCTAATACTCTTTGAACATAATTTCTAGTTTCTTTAAATTTTATTAATTCAATCCAATCAACATAATTAATTTGATCTTTTTGAGGATTTTTATTTATTTTTTTCCAATATCTGACTCTTTTAGGTCCAGCGTTATAAGCTGCAATTGCAAATGGATAAGCACCATCATATTCAAGTATTAAACCAGCAATATAGTGTGAGCCTAAATTAATATTGTACTCAGCATCTTTTGTTAGTCTTGATTTTGAATATGGAAGATTTGCTTGTTTTGCAACTAATTTAGCAGTGTAAGGCATTAGTTGCATCAGCCCTTTTGCTCCTGCATGACTATTTGCACTTAAATCAAATTCACTTTCTTGTCTTATGATCGATAATATAAAAGCTGTATCAGGAATTTTTCTTCCATTAATATATTTGGGTGTACTTATGATTGGATAATTATAAGTATTATGAAATCTTTTTTCATAAGAAGCAATTTTTGCAATTTGAATTGCAAAATCATATCTATCAATATTAGTTGCTAATTCAGATGCTAATATTTCACTTCCACTTTTTATATCATCATTTGCCAAATGTCTTAGAATATATTTTGAATATTTATTTTCATTAAGTTCATCAAGAAGATAAATTATTTTAACCAATTCTTTTTTAAAAAAATAATCTCTATAATCTTTTGATACTTCCATATCCTTCGAAAGTTCAAAAGTTCCGTTTGGATTAAGTTCCATAAAAGCTAATTGACCGTAATATGTTGTTAAAAATTTTGCAGCTTTTTCAAACCATTCTTTAGATAAATCATCTTGACCTAATTTTTGATATGTTTTAGCTAACCAATAAGCTCCTCTCGATGTGCTTATTGGATAACCTACATTATTATAAAAATTTTCAAAATGATCTTTAGCTAACAATGGGTCATTTAAAAAACTTAAAGCTATCCATCCACTCATCCATTCAGCTGCAGCAAATTCAGGTCCATCTGTTAAAGCATGTCTACTTGCTACTTTGTAAGCAATTTCATATTTCTTCTTATAAATAAGAGATCTTGAAATTATTTCTCTTTCAATCCACCATTTATCAGGTCTAATTAAGTAATCTTTTGTATTTCTTATTTTTAATAATATTTCAAGAGAACTATCAACTCTTCCTCTTTTTCTTCTCCATTTTAATCTATCATAATTTAACCCAGGATCATTTTTAAATTTTGAGGGTACTTTTGATATAGCAGTATCAACACCATATGATTTGCTCATTAATAATTGTCTTGCTGTGTATAACAATTCATAATCTTTTGGTAAATATCTTAACAATCTCTTTAGATCCCAGTACTTATTGTTCCACGCAAGATAATCAGCTCTTTTTATATAATCATCAGCATTTAAATATTTTTTAAATTTTTTTCGATAAAATCTTAGTTCGGATTTACTCAATTCAGCGGTAATCCATCCCTCTTTTATTAGAGAAGTTCCTTTTTGTATATCACCATTTAAAATATAACTTTCACCTAATATCATTTTTCCAAAGCCACTAAGTGGTTCGTTTGGGCCAAACCAATCTATAATTTTTTTTGGAGAAATTGTATCTGTTGAAAGTTTGTGCTCTGATAGATATTTTATTCTGCCAATTCTTGGATAATCCTCATTTTTATCTATAAAAGTTTTATATTCATAGAAAGAGGCTTTATTACCTTTTGTTAAGAGATGTCTCCATTGTATAAAATTGTATATAGACTTATCTTTAGCTTTCTTTGCTGTCTTTAAAGCATTAGTCCATTTTGCTTGTTTCATTTCTGAAAAAGCTTTTTTTGCTAAATTATAATCTTTTTTACTATAATATTTAGATTTTTTTGCTGTATCTGATTTTTTGGATCCTGCTATTAAAGGTTTCTTTTTGGGTAAAATTAAACCACTTATTTTGTCTTTTTTTGAGGCAATTTTTTTTTCAGGTTGTTTTTCTTCCTCTTTTATTACTTTTTTAGTAATAGGTTTTGGCAAAGGTTTTAGAATATCAATTAATAGTTTTTGTTCCTTTTCTATTTTTGTTTGAGAAGGTTTTTTTAATGGCAATACATCAGCTAAAGCCAAATTATAAAAATTTGAAAATATAACTATACAAACAAAGAATAATAATTTTTTTAACATAATCTTTTACTATATGAATCTATAAACTATGTTATAAGTATTTATGTTTAAAGGTTCAAATGTAGCTTTAGTCACCCCATTTAAAAATGATAAACTTGATGAAGAAACTTATATCAAGTTAATTCATTTTCATATCGAAAATGGTACAAATGGTCTAGTTCCAGCTGGCACAACAGGAGAATCTCCAACTTTGAGCCATGATGAACATGAAAAAGTTATTGAATTATGCGTTAAAGAAAGTCATGGTAAATTACCGGTTTTTGCAGGAACAGGCTCAAATTCAACTGAAGAAGCTATCTCTTTAACAACTCATGCTGAAAAAATAGGAGCAGATGGTGCATTAGTAGTTACCCCATATTATAATAAACCAACTCAAGAAGGTTTATATCAACACTATAAAGCAATAAATGATAAATGTGGAATTCCAATTATAATTTATAATATACCTGGAAGATCTGTTATCGATATGTCCGTAGAAACAATGGCAAGATTATATGAATTAAAAAATATTATTGGTGTCAAAGATGCTACTGGAGATTTGAATAGAGTGGATCAAACCTTAAAAAAGATGGGTAAAGATTTTATTCAATTAACTGGTAATGATGATAATGCGTTTGAGTTTAATAAAAGAGGTGGAATAGGTGCTATAAGCGTAACTGCAAATATCGCACCTAAACTTTGTTCTGATTTTCAAAAATTTTCAATTTCAGAAAGTGATAATGAGATCAAAGAAGCAAAAAGATTAGATAAAGTTTTACAGCCAGTTCATCATTCTATGTTTGTTGAAAGTAATCCTAGCCCTGTAAAATATGCTGCTAAACTATTAGGATTGTGTGATGATAGCGTAAGATTACCGCTTGTCGGTGTAAAAGACTCAACAAAAGAAATTATAAAAAAAGCTCTTCATTCTGCTAAACTGATTTAATGAACAAGAAAACCAATACTGGTTTAAAGATTATTTGTTTAAATAGAAAAGCAAGTTTCAATTATTTCTTTTATGAACTTTTAGAGGCTGGTATAGTTCTTAAAGGTTCTGAAATAAAATCAGTGAGAGATGGTAAAGTAAATATTGCAGATTCCTATGCAGTTGAAAAAAATGGAGAAATATTTTTAATTAATTCTCATATTGCTTCTTATAAACAAGCAAGCTATTCAAACCATAAGCCAATAGATCAAAGAAAATTACTTCTTAATAGAAAAGAAATAAATAAACTTATAGGAAAAATGCAAAGAGATGGTTTTACTATTATTCCCACAAAAATGTATTTTAAAAAA
>CACDMG010000012.1 GCA_902553845.1 uncultured Pelagibacteraceae bacterium | reverse complement strand
TGTTACTGAAACTGGTGTAATTGCATATGCAATTCGAGACTAATTGTTAACAATAAAGGGATCCTTCGTTCTCTGTGTATCCGCAACGTTACTCATCGGAGGGTCCCTTAAAAATTTTAGTTCCTCTAGTTAGTTAAAGAAAAAAAGCCCTCTGATTCTAGGGGGCTTTTAATTGTTTTCATCCCAAAGTTTTTTATAATCTATAAAAGGTGAAAGACCATAACTCGAGTTTATATTAGTCAAATGAAGAGACAAACTCTTTAAAGGTGAAACACATATTTCATTTTGATAAATTTGATTCAAGTATTTTTCAAAAGGATCATGTCTATCAAGACATGTTTTTTCAAAATTTTCCCAATATTTAATTAACAAATCTTTACTTGTCATAAATGAACAAAGTGTTTGATTAATAGTTCTCCAATGTCTTTTATTTCCTATTAAAACATTGGTTTTTTCATTGTTCATATAAAGATACGGATAATCTGAAGAACACATGAAAATGTCTTTATTAATTTGTGAGGCTATTCTTTCATAAGAAGCAACCATTTCTTCTAACATTGGTTCAAAATGTAGATAATCATCTTCTATAAAATAAATCAAATCATCGCCAAATTGTTTTCCTAATTGAAAACTTTGTAATAAGCTTGCTAAATTGGAAAAAGTTTCATTTGACTTTTGTTTTTTTATCACATTTTCAAATTTTTTATGATCAAGTGAAAATATCTCAAAATTTTTTTTGCTAACTAATTCTTTTACTCGTTCTAAGTTTCCTTTTTTTGAATGGTCATCAACAATTATAGTTTTGATCTTTATTTCTGGATATTTATTTTCACAAAAATTAATTGAATTTATAAGAGACTTTAAAGAACGAATTGAATATTCTATTTTAGGCTGTTCAAATATTCTTTTTTTACTTTGGTCCCAGATTTCTATATCTGTGTTCATTCTTACAATTATTAAAATCGACTTAACTTTACGGTTTATTTTAACTTCTCCCAAAGGTAACACTATTGATTTTTCATTTATTATTGAGAGATCCTCATTTAGTTCTTTATCTAAAGTTGGAGATAAAAAATTATTTTGATCAATAATTTCAAAACCTAATAATTTACAAATTTTTATGAAAAGTTTTTTCATATGTTTTATAATTTATGATATAAATATTTACATTATTATGACAATTAAATCATCTCAAACTCTAGTCTCTGAAGCTCTAAAAGAAATAAAAACAATTTCTAATGATGAAGCCTACGAAATATTTAATAATAATCAATGTAATCTAATAGATATTAGAGATATAAGAGAACTACAAAAAGAAGGACAAGTTGAAGGTGCTAATCATATACCAAGAGGAATGCTAGAATTCTGGTTAGATCCTGAAAGTGTATATTTCAAAGAGGGAAAATTAGATCTTAATAAGGAAATGGTTTTATTTTGTGCTGGTGGCTTAAGATCAGCGTTAGCTGCAAAATCTTTAAAGGATATGGGGTTTAAAAAAGTATCGCATATTGATGGTGGTTTTGGATCTTTAAAAAATAGTAAATTTAAAATTGTCTAAGAATTATATTCATCTAATGCATAACTTAATCTATCCTGACCCCAAAAAATTTTATTGTTTACTACAAAAGTTGGGGCACCAAAAATATCATTGTTAAATGCATTATTTGTTAATTCTTTTAATTTATTTTTTATATCAGGATTCTCAATATCTAAAAAAAATTTTTTTTTATCAATTTTAAGTACATTCAAAATTTCATTAACATTTTCCTCTTTAGAGATGTCTTTATTATCTTTCCAATAAGCATCAAAACAAGTTTCAAAGAAATTTTCTTTTAAATTGTTATCAATCACAAGATAGCCTCGCATGAGATGTAATGAATTAATTGGAAATTTTGTATTCCATTTAAAATTTATCTTATTTTTAAAGGCAACTAATTCACAATCATTTTTCATATTTTTCATTTTTCTTTCATTAAATGCTGGAGCAGTTATTCCACCAAGCTTATGCAGTCCACCTAATAAAATTGGTTTATAATTTATATTAGGTTTAATTTCTTTTTTTTAAAAATTTGATCTTTTTGTAAGCTAAATATGAATATGGACTTATAAAATCAAAATAAAAATCAATTGATTTAGTCATATAAATTTATACTTTTGGCATGAAATATTCTTATTAACCAATAAATTAACAAACCCAAAGGACCTATTAAGTATGTAATCACCAGAGGTAAGATCAAAAGTATTTTATTAATTCCTAGTCTTTGCGAGTCTCTAACAATCCACCCCCCTGTAAAAAGATTTATAGAAACAAAATGTATCCAAAACATTATTAAAAAACTTTTGTTAGTAAATAGATCTGATAATGATTCAATTCCTATGTAAAGATCAAAATTACTGATAAAATCAAAAGAATTTAAATATGATTTATAAAGTATAAAGACATATGCCCCACTTAGAATAAAAATTGGAAATATAGAAGTTACAAGATACTTACAAATATTTGATTGTGGAAAAAAAATTAATATTAACCAAAAGGGTAGAACTCCAAAATTCACCCAATAATATAGTATTTCAATATTGAAATAATTGTAAATTTGTTCGATCATTTTAAATTATATTATATTAAATCTATTTATGATTCCTATAAGAAATAAAAAAAAAACATTACAGATAACAGTTGAAGAAATGAGAAATTTTGCTCTCAAGTATGTTGAAAAATATGCACCTTCAAAACAACAATTAAAAACTTATTTATTGAAGAAATATCTAAAAATCTCAGTTCCGACTGTCAAAAAACAAGATGTGAATGATTTAATAGATATTGTTTTATCTGATTTGGAAAAAAATAAATTTATAAATGATAAATTTTACTCAGATAGTAAAGCTAGAAATATGATTCAAAGAGGTAATTCGATAAATAAAATAAGAAATTATTTGATTGGTAAAGGAATAGACAATCAGTTTATAAAAGATACAGTGTCTAAAATTCAAGAAAATAATTCTGAACAAGATTTTTTTTCAGCTATAAAAATTTGTAAAAAAAAAAGGATTGGTCCTGCCAGGACAGAAGATAATCGTCCTTTATTTTATAAAAAAGATATTTCTTTACTAGCAAGAAATGGATTTGATTTTGAAACTTCGAAAAAAGTAATGGATATCGATAAAGATGATTTTATTAAGATAGTTAAGTTACTATAATTTTTTATTTTTTTTTTCTTGAATTAGTTGATTTATTTTATTTCTAATAAAATTTTTAACTAATACAAAAACAATTAATCCAAAAATTGAAACTGAAATAATTATTATTAAAATAGTTTTTAATTGACCCTCAATCATATGATGTTTTTACTTTTTAAAATTAAACTTGGGTTTTTAAAATCTTCTTTACCATATAATATTTCATTCCCCTCAAAATCAGTAACATTACCACCTGCATTTTTTAAAATTGCATGCCCAGCAGCAATATCCCATTCACATGCTCTTGGTTCAGCAACATATCCATCATATTCTCCAGCTGCGATAACACAAAACTTTAAGGAACTTTTCATACGAACAAATTTTTTCACATTTAATTTGTTATGTATTTTTTGAATTTCAGGTTTAATTTTGTTTGAATAAGATACAAATTTTATTTCATCTTTATTAAAATTTTTAGAACTATCCAACTTAATTGCATTTCCATTAATTAATTCGTATGCAGTATTTTGACCATAAGAATAAAACATTCTTTTTTTTGCCGGGGCATTAATAAGTCCTGCCACTGGTTTCTTATCAATTATTAAACCTGCATTTATTGTGAATTCCTCAAGGTTATTAATATAATCATGAGTCCCATCAATTGGATCAATTAACCAAAAATCTTTAAGATCTGTATTTGATTTATTATCTGAAGTTTCTTCAGAAATAATTGGAATATTCGGAGTTAATTGACTTATTTTTTTTGAAATTATTTTATTAACTTCTAAATCTCCATTGCTAACTGGGGTGTTATCTGTCTTTATCTTTTTAATAAGACCTTTTTCTCTTAGATTTAAAGAAATTTTTCCAGCAAATAAAAAAGTATCGATTAAATTTTCGATAATATTTTTAATATTAATTTTATTCATTTATTTTTTTTAATTCTATATTTTCAGCATTAATTACTTTTTTTTCCAACATTTTGAAAATTTACAGTTATTTTTTCTTTGATTATTGATTGAATTTGGCCCACACCCCAATCTTTATTAGCTGGATTTATAACTTTGTCACCTGGTTCAAAATCAAATATCATTTAATTTAACTTATATTAGAAATGAGTATAAATACCACCAAATGAATAAAGAATTAAACTCTATTGGCTTAGATAAAAAACCATCGGATACAACTGTAGTTGTTGCAATGTCTGGAGGCGTTGACTCTTCCACAGTTGCAGGAATGATGAAAAAAGATGGATATAAAGTTATTGGAATTACTTTAAAACTTTATGATGATACTAAGGAAGTTGCCAAATCAAAACAATGTTGCTCTGGCCAAGATATTATGGATGCTAAGCGAGTAGCAAATAAATTAAATATCGAGCATAAAATTCTATACTATCAGAATAAATTTAAACAAGGAGTTATTGATAATTTTGTTGAAAGTTATCTAAAAGGTGAAACCCCTATTCCTTGCGTTCAGTGTAATCAAACAGTTAAATTTAAAGATTTATTTGAAGTTTCTAAAAATCTAAATGCGGATGCAATGATAACAGGTCATTATGTAAAAAGTATTACATTAGATAATAAAACAAATATGTATAGAGCAATTGATGAAAATAGAGATCAAAGTTATTTTCTTTTTAATACTTCCAGAGAGCAATTAAATTATTTAAGATTTCCTTTAGGAGGAATGTTAAAAAATCAAACAAGAGAAATTGCAAAAGAATTAAATCTTAATGTTGCTGATAAACCCGATAGTCAAGATATTTGTTTTGTACCAAATGGAAATTATGTATCAGTAATTCAAAAATTTAAGCCAGAGTCTTTTAAAAAGGGTAATATAAAAAAATATTGATGGAAAAATCATAGGAGTTCATGATGGAATAATTAATTTTACTATTGGCCAAAGAAAAGGAATAAAAGTTTCAGGTAAAGATCCTTTATATGTTGTAAAAATTAACTCTAAAAAAAATGAAATAATAGTTGGTTCAAGAGAATATTTAGGTAAAAAAAATATAAATCTTCATAGGTTAAATCTTTTAGTTGATAAAGATGAACTGGACAAAGAAATTTTAGTTAAAGTAAGATCTACAGGAAAACTTCTAAAAGCAAAAGTAGAAATTGTAGACTCGAATTTAGCTAATGTTTATTTAAAAGAATCTGAGGATGGAATTTCACCTGGCCAGGCATGTGTCTTTTATAATCAAGACAAATTCGGTTATAAAGTTTTAGGAGGTGGTTGGATTAAAAACTAATTTTTTTTCCACATAAGAAAAGTTAAAAGATAAAAAGAGATTACCCCCAAAAAATAATCCCATTCCAATGCATGTTTAAAAAATTTTAAATTGAAACCAAGGAAATTATCACCTGGCAAACTTATTATAGGAATACTTACTAACGCGACTATTATTAAAAATGAAACTAAAAAAATTTTTAGATTTAAATAAAGATTATTGATATAATTAGATAATTTATTTCTCAATGAATAAAGTGTGGATACCAAATATGCTTGAGCTACAATTTCAAATATAATAAACATTAACATAATTATTCTTCTAAATAATTTATAAAAATCATTATCAAATTTAATACCTAAAAATATAGAATGAATAACCAAAGCAATTGCCGATGCAATACCAAAATAAACCAACTTATTTTTATGTTTATGATCTTTATCTAAAATTTCGATTATACTTTTATTGTATAGCCAATACTTTATTAATAAAAATGCAGTTAAAAACATGGCAGGTTTAAAAACTAACCATGATGGATAGGGTCTTGCAGTTCTACTTATCGATGCACCACCATCAATATAAGGTAAAGTATTGTGAATAATATTTTCTTGATTTGGAAATAATCCATGAAACTGGGTTACAAGTATAAGACAAGTATTAACAGCTACAAATGGCACTATAAAGATCCATATACTAATGGACCTTACTTTATTAATTTCGTCCATTAGGTATTATTTTTTTTTATTTTTTTTTCTTGCTCTTCTTTTTTTAGAGCCCATTTTTCTCCGACCTCTATGCTTTTTTGGGTATCCCATTATTTCCTTTGGTTATAATTTAATTGAAATTACTGTTGGGATATAGCATTGTCTTTTGAAGTTATCAATTTTTTTTATGTCTAAATCTTTTAAAACTTTTTTAAAACATACTGCAAAAGATTTTCACAACCAATCAGTAAATCCCCCTGTAGTTAGGGCTTCTACTATCATTTTCAAATCAATGAAGCATATCAGGAGAACACAACTTAAAGCGCTTAGGAATCCAACAGGCGGTCATTATGATTATGGAAGGCAAGGGACCTCAACAACGCATATTCTTCAAAAAATACTAACTAAATTAGAAGAAAGTTATCATGTCTTTACAACTCCTACAGGCTTTGGTGCTGTTTTTTTAGCAATATTTAGTATTGTCCGACCTGGTGACGAAATGTTAGTAGCAGATCCTGTTTATAGTCCAACCAGATTATTAACACAGGATTATTTAAAAGAATTTAAAATAAAAACAATTTTTTACAATCCTCATGATTTAAAATCTATTGAAAAAAATATTACAAAAAAAACAAAATTAATATTTGTGGAAAATCCTGGCAGTAATTCTTTTGAATTTCAAGATTTAAATAAGATAATATCAATTGCAAAAAAAAATAAGATTTATACTGCAATAGATAACACATGGGCAACACCATATTATTTTAAACCCATAAAATTTGGTTTTGACATGTCAATAGTATCAGCAACCAAATATTACTCTGGACATTCTGACGTAATGGGAGGAAGCTTAGCTGTAAATAAAAAAGTTTTTTCTAAAGTAAAAGATGCAGAAAAAATTACTGGTCTGAGACTTGGCCCTGATGATGCTTATTTGATTACTCGAGGATTAAGAACACTTGATGTTAGATTAGACAGACACAGTGAGAATGCAAAAAAGGTAGCAGCTTTTTTATCTAAAAATAAAAGATTTAAACTACTTTACCCTTACAAAAAGGATTCACACAATTTTCGGATGTGGAAAAAATATTATTCAGGTGCATCTGGCTTAATGGGATTAAAAATAAAATCAAAAAATATCAATTCAGTTAGAAAATTTGTAAATTCACTAAAACTTTTTGGTTATGGTTATAGTTGGGGAGGTTTTGAGAGTTTAGCTCTTCATCAAGAGTTTAGAGAGACTGGAAATAGGACTTATATGAATTTAGCTAATGATGAACATCTAGTAAGACTCCATATTGGTCTTGAAGATCCTAATGACTTAATTGCAGATATAAAACAAGCATTAAGACATTTAAAATGATATCAGAAAAATTTTTTTATTCTAAAACTGCAATTGTAACTTTATTTGCAGCGTGTTTTGTTGTTTTAATTTCTTTGGGGGTAAGACAAGTTTTCGGTTTATTTTTTATTGATTTTAATGAAAGCCTTAAAATTAGTAATACAGCATTTGGGTTAGCAATTGGAATACAAATGTTGATGTGGGGTTTAACGGGTCCAATTTTTGGAGCAATTGCTGATAGATATGGTGGTCATGTAGCTATAATTTCTGCATTCATATTTTATACCTTAGGTGTATACTTTTTACATACAGGACCAAACACTGGTATTTTTTTTCAAATTCACATGGGTTTATTGATAGGTATTGGTCTTGGAGGTACTGCAATAAGTATCCCAATGTCTGTTGTTGGTAAACATTTTCCGTTATCAACAAGAACAATTGCAATGAGCATTGTTACCGCTATTGGATCATTTGGTTATTTTCTTTCACCAATTTTTACCACTTATTCTTTAAAAGAATATGGTTGGAATTATACTTTATTCATATTTACTTTAATCATAATAATAGGGTTAGTTGCTGCTTATTTTGTAAGATCTCCATCAGAGGCAGAGAGCGTAGAAAAAAATTCAGATCAATCATTTAAAGAAGCTCTAATAGAAGCTTTTAAAACTAAAAGCTACATTTTGCTTGTATCAGGATTTTTTGTTTGTGGTTTTCATATTACTTTAGTTGGAACCCATGTACCGAAATACGTTATAGATAGAGGTTTAGAAGATTGGACTGCTGCTGCTATTTTATCATTAATTGGTCTGTTTAATATATTTGGTTCATTATTAAGCGGATATCTTTCAGCAAAAATGAGTAAAAAGATTATTCTTAGTGCTATTTATTTTTTAAGGGGTATTTCTATTATTCTTTTTATATTTACACCAGCAACCAATATTAGTGCATTTTTATTTGGAGCAAGTTTTGGTTTTTTATGGCTTTCAACAGTTCCAGCTACAAGTGGTATTGTAGCACACATCTTTGGAACAAAATATTTAGGTATGCTATATGGGATTGTTTTTTTGAGTCATCAAATAGGTTCTTTTTTTGGTGCGTATTTGGGAGGTTTATTTCACGATCTTTATGGCTCATATGACTATGCGTGGTATTTAGCTATTGCTTTGTCTGTTTTCGCAGCAATAATACACTTACCAATTAAAGAAGAACCAGTCTTAAGATTAAAAACAGAATAAATTGACCAAAACAAACCAACTTACAGATATAAACAATTCTGGTAGACCATATATTATTTATAGATCAAAAAAAGGGTTTGATCTTTACACAGACTTTTCAAAAAAAGTTATTCTTAATTATAAAAATATTAATAATTTTTTAAGTAGAAAATACAAAAGAAAGTCAATTAACACCGATTTGTTTATAGGTTTCTTTGGATATGAATTACTAAATAATTTAATTGAGGTCAAAATTCCTAAGCAAAAGAATATAAGCTTTCCTAAAGGAATTTTTTATAAACCAGAGAAAAAAATATCTTTAAGTAATAATTTAAAATATAAAACTTCTCATCGTTCTCTTAATCCTAAATTTAAATTGAATATAAATAGAAATACATACACAAAAATATTCAATAAGTTTAAAAAGAAAATTAAAAGTGGTGAAACATATCAGATCAAAATTTGCACCAAATATAAAACAAAATCTAAAATTGATCCTTTAGATTTTTTTGTTCGATTGTCAAAGACGAATTTAGCTCCAGAAGCTTTCATGATAAGAGATAATAATTATTCTATTATAAGCTGTTCTCCAGAAAACTTAATTACTAGAAAAGGTTCATTTATATCCACTAAACCAATTGCTGGTACAGTTAAAAAGACAAAAATTTTAAATAGAAATGATGCTCTTAAATATTTTAAAAAAAATATTAAAGAAACTAAAGAGCATAATATGATTGTAGACATGGAAAGAAATGATTTATCCAGAATTTGTAAAATTGGATCTGTTAAATTATATAAACAAAAAATAGTTGAAGAATATAAAGATCTTTTTCATTATGTGAGCCTGATAACAGGTAAATTAAAGAGGAATATTAAAAATATTGATATCATTAAAGCTATGATGCCAGGTGGATCAGTTATTGGATGTCCTAAAATAAGTACTCTAAATCTTTTAAATAATCAGGAAAAAGAAAATCGAAATATTTACACAGGTAGTTTTGGATTTATTAAATTTAATGGTGATATGAGATTCAATATAATTATTAGATCAATTTTAAATTTTAAAAATACTTCAGAAATTTCTGTAGCATCAGGTGTTGTAGTGGATAGTAATGCTAATCACGAATTTAATGAAAACTATATTAAAGCGAAAGCATTAATTGATTTATTCAAATGATTTACGTTATCGATCATAATGACTCATTCACTCATAATGTAATCCATCAATTTTCATGTTTTGATAAAGTTGTATGTGATAATTATGATCAAATAAATATTAATAAAATCAAAAAAGCTTCCGTATTAGTTTTTTCCCCTGGACCAGGTAATCCAAGTGATTATCCAGAAACATCAAAAATTTATAACAAATTTAAAGGTAAAAAAAAAATGATAGGTATTTGTTTGGGTTTTCAACAAATATTATTTTGTGAAGGAGCAAAAATAATTGAACAAAAAAAAATATATCATGGCTTTCAATCAAATATTAGAGTTGTTAATAATAAATCTTTATTTAAAAGGGGAAAAACATTTAAAGTAGGTCGTTATCATTCTTTAAAACTAAAAGAACCTTTTAAAAATAATAATTTTGAGATAACTATGAGATGTTTAGAATCAAAAGTGGCGATGGCTTTTGAAAATAATATTGATAAAATTTATGGATTTCAATTTCACCCAGAGTCTTTTTTAACAATCAATGGCAACTTACTCATTAAAAAAATCCTATCAGCTTAAAGATTTAAGGGAAATAAATTTTAAAGATCTTTGGGATGATCATGGTATTTTTACAACTATGTGGATTTTTGGAAGACCAGCAAAAATTCTATTTTTTAAAAGTCATATCAATAATTTAATTAAATCCCTAAAAAAATATGGAATAATTAGAAAATCTCTAAAAAAAGATATCCTTAAAATTATTAATAAAAATCTTGCTAAAAATACGAAGTACAATCATTTGTTAAGAATTGCTTTGAATAAAAAAGTTATTTCAATATCAATGAGAAAACGAGTTCCTCCAAAATTAGATTTTAGTTTAAAACTTATCAATTTAAAAAGAGAGAGACCTCAATATAAAAATCTGAAATATAAAAAAATTTTAACTCATTTATCCAAGATAGATAATGCTAAATCGGATATTGCATTAGTAAATAATAAAAAAATATTAGAAACAGGAACTTCAAATTTATTATTCATTAAAAATCAAAGAGTTTTAGTACCAAAAAAAAATTATTATGAGGGTAACACTTATAAATTTTTTAAATCTAAGATTAAAAGAATAATTAAAAAAGATATTTTTATAAATGAATTAGAAAAATACGATGAAATAATATTGATTGGCTCAGGTAAAGGAGTTGCTTCTGTAAAAACAATTAATAAAATTGGTTGGAAAAGAAAAAGTTTGAAAAAATATAGATTATTTTCAAAATATTATAAAGCAGCAATAAAGCAGTGTAATTTACTAAAATTTTAGCATGAGAGACCCAAATAAACCATGTTTGTTTTGCAATATTAAATATAGTGGGTGTGCTCATGAAAATGATTTAGCATATACAAGTTATGATACCTATCCAGTTTCAAAATATCATTGCCTGATTATACCAAAAAGACACATAAAAGATTATTTTGATTTAGATAAAGATGAACTTATAGCTTGCGATGAGCTTATAAGAATTATTAAAAAAGAAATAATTAATAAAGACAAATCAGTAAGTGGATTTAATTTAGGAACAAATGTCGGAAAAGTTTCTGGACAGTCAATTTTTCATTGTCATTTTCATTTAATTCCAAGACGAGAAAATGATGTAGAGAATCCTCAAGGTGGAGTGAGATCTGTCATTCCAAATAAACAGCATTATAAAAGAAAGAAATAGGCTGTTATTAAAGACAAATTGACTTGAGTTTGAGGTTGAACTATTAAATCAACTATATATAAAAACACAAAAAATAATTCAAAAATTTAACTAAAGGCGGAAATGTTAAACAACAATCCTTTTTCTTTATTGTCAGAGAGTGTTCCGACTATTGCTATGCAATATTTTATTATTGCAATGATATTGTTGATTGCAATAGGAACTATAATACAAATGATACATCACAAAAATCTGACTTATTTTTTGAAAAATGCAAAAAAAGCAAAACTTGCAGCAACAAAAAAATTAGGTGTTGGAGAGAAAGCATCAATAATTGCTAAGACAACAGTTGTTGATATTGGAACGACTTCAGAATTAGGATTTGGAAAAAGAAGATTGGCGCATGTTTTGGGAATGTATGGAACAATTTTATTTTGGTTATCAAGTGCAGTTCTAGTTTTCTGTTATACAGGAGCAGATAAATCAAATTCAGAAACCTGGTCAATTCTTTGGCATGCAGGTGCAATCTTAACTTGTGTAGGTGGTTATTGGTTTTGGTTTTTTTTAAGAGTTGACGTATCTGCAGAGGCTCATCCTTGGTACAGAGTTATTAAAGCAGACTTATTTGTTTTAGCTTTACTTGCTTGTTCAACTTTTGGATTAGCTTGGTCATACACACAATTCAATGACCAAATGGGATTATCATACTTGTTTTTTACTTTATTTGTTGCTTCAAACTTAATTTTATTTGGTGGTGTATATTGGTCAAAATTTGCACACATGTTCTATAAACCAGGAGCAGCGATACAAAAAAATTTGGCAGAGGCAGATGGTTCAAGAGATAATTTACCTCCTCCTGCAGATGCCCCTGAGCAATTTGGCCTAGGTATAAAAAGAGAAGAGCCAAAACATTATTAATATGTTATTAAAAAAAGGAAAAAAATAAAAATTATGTCAACTTTTGTATACATGACTAGATGTGATGGCTGTGGTCATTGCGTAGATATATGTCCATCAGATATTATGCATATTGATGAAAACATAAGACGTGCAAAAAACATTGAACCAAATTTTTGTTGGGAATGTTACTCATGCGTAAAAGCTTGTCCAAATCATGCTATCGATGTCAGAGGGTATGCTGATTTTGCTCCTATGGGACACAGTGTAAGAGTAAGAAGAGAAGAAGAAAAAGGAACTATTTCTTGGAAAATAAAATTTAGAAATGGAACAGAAAAAAATTTTGTTTCACCGATTACAACAAAACCTTGGGGAAAGTTTATTCCTAAACTTGCTGACGGTGACACTCCTAATCAAGGAGAAATAAATTCACAAAGGTTATATAGAGAACCAGAAGGTCTAAATACAAATAAAGAATTACCTGCAGTTCCAAAAGAATCTTTTAAAAAAGGAGTTTATTATTAATGGCTAAACATAAAACTCACTTTGAGGAATGTGATGTTCTAGTAGTTGGTGGTGGAATGGCTGGAACAGGAGCAACTTTCGAAGCAAGACACTGGGGAAGAGATTTGAAAATTATTTGTGTAGAAAAAGCTAATATAGATAGAAGTGGAGCGGTTGCTCAAGGTCTTTACGCTATTAATTGTTATATGGGAATGCAATGGGATGAAAATCAACCAGAAGATCATGTAAGATATGCTCGAAATGATTTAATGGGAATGGTTAGAGAAGATTTGGGTTACGATATGGCTCGACATGTAGACTCAACAGTTCACATGTTCGATGAATGGGGTCTTCCAATGATGAAAAATGAAAAGACAGGAAGATATCTCAGAGAAGGTAAGTGGCAAATAATGATTCATGGTGAAAGTTATAAACCAATAGTTGCTGAGGCTGCTAAAAAATCTGCAGATAAAATTTACAATAGAATAATGATTACCCATCTTTTAATGGATGAAGCTAAAGAAAATAGAATTGGAGGAGCTGTTGGATTTAATATGAGAACAGGCGATTTTCATGTGTTTAGAGCAAAAGCAGTAATAGTTGCAGCAGGTGGAGCGTCGCACATTTTCAAACCAAGAGCTGTTGGAGAAGGTATGGGTAGAACTTGGTATGCGCCATGGAGTAATGGTTCAGCATATGCACTACCTATTGCAGCTGGTGCAAAGATGACACAAATGGAAAATAGAATTGTTTTATGTAGATTTAAGGACGGTTATGGTCCAGTTGGTGCATATTTTTTACATTTAAAAACATACACTCAAAATGCTAATGGCGAAAATTATGAAAAGAAATGGTATGACCAAACTAAAAAGTTAGTTGGTGAATATATTGATCATCATCCAACACCAACATGTTTAAGAAATCATGCATTTATACAAGAAGTAGCTGCAGGTGGTGGACCAATTCACATGGTAACAAAAGAAGCTTTTCAAGATCCACATTTAGAAACAGTTGGTTGGGAAAACTTTTTAGGAATGACAGTTGGGCAAGCAGTTGTTTGGGCTTCTCAAAATATTGATCCAAAATATACAAATCCTGAATTAACAACATCTGAACCTTATGTCATGGGCTCACATGCTACTTGTTCGGGTGCTTGGGTGAGTGGTCCAGAAGACTTATCGCCACCAGAATATTTCTGGGGATATAACAGAATGTTGACAATTGATGGACTTTTTGGGGCAGGAGATACAGTTGGTGGAAGTGCTCATAAATTTTCATCTGGTTCGTTTACTGAAGGAAGATTAGCAGCTAAAGCAGCTGTAAAGTATATTCAAGATCAAAAAGCTAATGGTATAAATGTTTCAGATAAACAGTGCGATGATTTCAAAAAAGCTGTCTATAAGCCATTAGACACATATACTGTTGCTCAAAATGAAATCACAGGTGGAACTGTATCACCAAGTTATATTTCTCCTATTCAAGGACTACAAAGACTTCAAAAAATTATGGATGAATATGTTGGTGGTATAACTTCTAATTACATGACAAATGGTAATATGTTAAAAAGAGCCTTAGAATTATTAGATTGGCTTCAAGAGGATTTGGAAAATGTTGGAGCAGAAGATTATCACCAACTTATGAGAGCCTGGGAGCTTAAGCACAGAACTTTAACTTCTCAATGTGTAACGGAGCATACTTTATTTAGAGAGGAAACTCGTTGGCCAGGTTATTATTATAGAGGAGATCATATGAAGTTAGATGATGATAATTGGCATTGTCTTACAGTTTCAAGGAGAGATCCAAAAACTGGTAAATTTACAATGGAAAAAGTACCGGTTTATCATATTGTGGATGAAAAAGAGAAGAAGAAAGCCTCTTAACAATTTAAAGTAAATCTATGGATCTTTTGGCAAAATCAGATAAAGAGATTTTTGCAATAGCCAAACCTTTTTGGGAAAATCTTGTTAGAGCCTCAAATATGAAAGATTATGGCGGTTTTACAAAAGATTTTTCAACTCAAATGTTGTTTGGAGCTAATGAAGTAGAGCTTGGCAAGCAATGGGCCAATAATAAGATTATAACAAATTTAAATGAAACTTATGAGCCTTTTGGAGCATTGAGAAGAGGAGACCACATAACTGTATTAATTAAACAGACCAATAAGGAAATTCCTGGAGAATTTTTAGGAAGATTGGTACTTGGTATTGAGGATGATGAGGTTAAGATTTTTGGTGCTACAATATATTAATTAAAGTTTGACAATTTTTTTACTGGGTGTATTGAAAGATATAGATGCACTTTTCAAAAATAAAAATTCCTCAAAAAATTATAGAAAAAAAAACAACTTTTATAAAAACTGGAATTTTTTCAGCTATAGCTACTTGTTGGGGTGTTATCTTAATTGGAACTTTTTTAACTTTTAAATAAGTTTAATAAAAATTTTATTTATTTTAGATGGAAGTTTTTTTACCGATAGCTCAAGTTTTTGTTAATCCGATTGAAATTCTTTTTTTAAGTGCGCTAGTCGGAGTTTTATCTGGTTTGTTTGGAGTTGGAGGTGGATTTTTAATGACACCATTCTTAATTTTTTTAGGTGTTCCCCCAGCTTATGCGGTTGCCAATGAGGCTAATAATATATTAGCAACGTCAGTCTCTGGATCAACCACTCATTGGTTAAAAAATACTTTGGATTATAAAATGGGTTTTATGATCGTAATTGGTGGTTCTATCGGAACTGCACTGGGTATTTATACTTTTACTTATTTCAAAGATATTGGAAAAATTGATACAGTAATTTCCTTAGCCTATATGTATATTCTTGCAATAATAGGAACATTGATGCTGGTAGAAAGTTTAGGAGAAATCGATAAGAAAAAGAAAAATGTAATTGAGAGAAAAAAATTACATGTCCACTATTGGATACATGGTCTACCATTTAGAATGAGATTTCCAAAATCTAAATTATACGAAAGTATTTTCACACCTATTATAATTGGACTATTAGTTGGTTTTATTGCTGCAATAATGGGAATAGGTGGAGCTTTTATTCTAGTTCCGGCAATGATCTATATAATCAAAATGCCCACTAGATTAGTTCCGGGTACATCTTTGTTTGTAACTATTTTTGTAAGTGTCATAGTAACTTTCTTACATTCAATTAATTATGGCTCAATAGATTTAATGTTAGTTCTCATGTTGGTTGTTGGTTCGATAATTGGAGTCCAAGTTGGCCAAAAATTAGGGGAACAAATTGATAGTTCTGGATTAAAAGCGTTGTTAGCAATTTTATTATTAATTGTTGGTATTGCAATAGCTTACGATACTTTTTTTGCTGAAGAAATTCAAAAAGAGGTGATTTTAACTAATGATCAAGATTTAAATTTCTTTTCTAGATTTATCAAAGATTTTTCAAAAGATATGCCTTTCTTTTATGGATTGTTCTCAATTTTATTTGCAGTTACTCTTGGAATAGGTGCAGCATTCATAAGAAGATTCTTATCTGGGTTAAGAAAAAAATATCTAGTAAAGACTGCTAAATAATTTTAGGCACTTCTATAAAGTTTTGTCATCACAAATTCTCTATGACCTAAAGCTTCTGCGCAAGTTAGTCTTCCGTTTGCAACTCTTAAAGTTGTTTTAATTAATTCATCACCCGCTTGAGACATATTCATTTCTCTTGAAAGTATTTTAGATACATCACAATCAATATGTTCACCCATACCTTTAACTGTTAAAGGATTTGCAGTTAATTTAATCACAGGCTCAATAGGGTTTCCAACAATATTACCTTGACCTGTTGGAAATAAATGAATGTTAAATCCTGCTGCTGCTTGTAAGGTTACACATTCAGCAGCAGCTGAAGATGTGTCCATGAAATAAAGACCTTTACCTTTTTTTGGCTCTTCTGCAGGTTCTAAAACATCTACAAATTTACAATTTCCAATTTTTTGAAAATTACCAAAAGCTTTTTCCTCAATTGTGGTCAATCCTCCTGCAATGTTTCCTGCAGTTGGTTGACTTTCAGAAAGGTCATCAGTAGCCTCTTTTAAAATAAAATCATTGTATGCACTCCAAGTTTTCATAAATTTATCAGAAGCTTCTTTTGTTGCTCCTCTTGTAGCACAAACTTTTTCTGCTCCGGTAAGTTCTGATGTTTCACCAAAACATAAATGAACCCCCAAGGGCTCAAGTTTATCCATTAAATTTCCTACTGTCGGGTTAGCAGCTAAACCAGATGTAGTATCAGATTCTCCACATTTAACTGAAATCCATAAGTCACTTATAGGACATTCTTCTCTCTGTTTTTCAGATGCCCACATCACAAATTCTTGAGCTTTTTTTGAAGCTTTCATAACTGTACCAATATCTCCAGTACGCTCTATGTGAAAACCTTCAACAGGTTTCCCAGTTTTCGCGATACCATCAACTATTCTTTTAGTCCATTTCGGTTCAATACCAATTACTATAACAGCTGCAACATTAGGATTGCTTCCAGTTCCGATCATGGTTCTAAAATGTAATTCAAGATCTGCACCAAATTGAAGTCTTCCATAGGAATGAGGAAGTGCAATCGTCCCTTTAATATTATTTGCTACTGCCTCTGCACAAGCATTTGAAATATCATCAACTGGAAGAATAATTACATGATTTCTTGTTCCTGCTCTTCCATTTTCTCTTTTGTAACCTAAAAAACTTTTTGGAATTTCCATATTATTACCACTTCTTAGTTTTTACATTATGAACATGAACGTGTTCACCTTTTTTGATTGATTTAACAACTTTACCTATATCATGACCATATTTTAGAATTGTATCACCCTCTTTTAAATCAACCATTGCAATTTTATGACCTAAAGGTATTTCATTTAAAGATTGAATGTTGACTGAACTATCATTTTCCATAATCCAACATTTACAGTCTTGTTTTGGAATAATTTTTTCAATGACAACGACTCCTACATTATCTTTTTGATCGTGAATTATAATATCTGTTGCCATAATAAGTAGTAAATTGACTTTATTAAGTTTGAAATTCCCGAAACTTATATATTAAATTAAAAATATAACAAATCTTTTTTATAATAAAAATTAGTAAAGCTAGTTTTTTTTACCAACAACTACAAAAAAACCTCCCTCTTTAATTTGACTTAAAGAAAACATTAATGAAATTTCTTTAAAGTTTAAAAAATTAGTTTTTTTCTCTGCATGCTCAAATATATTTTTACTGGTATCATGATAGTCAAAAGGAATGCTAGAAATATAATCAATATTATATCTTTTAAACCATTTTTTTACTTCTTTTAAAGTATGAGAAGTTTCATGAGGATTTTTATATTGATCTTTTAGCCACGCATACCTTTTTTCTTCTGATATATTTTTATCAATAGTTCTTTTATCTAAAAATTTAAAATTTTCACCTAAGTTTTGGATAACCAGTTGTCTAAAGTTCGTATAGAGCCGTCCGTATTTATGATATAATCCAATAATAACATAGCCATTTTTTTTCAGAGGTTTTAAAATATTTTTAAATGCAATTTCTGTGTTGTAGGTATGATGTAATACACCATTTGAAATAACATAATCAAACACCTCATCTTTAAATTGTAAATTAAAAATATTCATTTTTGAAAAAAAAACATTACTAATATCATTTCTTAATCTGAAATTTTCAGCAAGTTTAAGAGACGGTATTGATAAGTCTATTCCAAAAATAATTCTATTATATCTTTTTAAAAAAAGAGATAATTGTCCAGTGCCACATCCAACTTCAAGTATACTAGAACTATGTTTTATGTTTCGATCTAAAATTGCAGCTAAATGACTTTGTTTATTAGATTTATCTAATAAATCACCATAAGTTTCTAATCCATCATAGTTGGGAAACATCACATCTTCATAAAAATTTTTTTGTTTAGATGTAACATGATCAGAATTTTTCTCTTCACAAAAAAAATCAGTAATATTCTCTTTTTTAGAAAAAACTTTATTTTGTGATTTAAAATTTTTACTTTGTTGATCATAAACAATTTCAGAATTATCTGAGCTGTCGATTAATAATTTAGATACTATTTCGTTAATATTTTTCATTTTTTATTATTTCTATCATTTTATCAGCTGTAAGCTCACCATAAATTCTATTACCTTCTTCATTTAGATGTCCACCATCCTCATGATATACATCAAGGCCTTCTTTTTTAAGTTTGACTAAATGTTTACCCGGTTTGACAATAGCAATTCCATTTATATTTTTAATAATTTCTTCCCATTCATCTGTAAGATCGAAGTATGTATCATCTGCACAATTAGTTGAAAAATATAATACATTTTCACCAATTAATTTTCTAATTTTAAAAAATAAAATTTCAGTATCTTTTAAAGATTGCGAAATTAATTCTTTAGGTATATCTTTTTTAAATCTTCCAAAATTTCTAAACTGTTTGAACTCATATATCTGATCAAATTTTTTAAAAATAAAACTATATTCATATAAAATTCTATAAATTTTAGCAAAAAAGTTATTTACTTTGGATATTTTTCCACGATCAAAATCAAAATAAGGTCTTCTATAATATTGATTATGGCTTGTAGATAATCTACTTATTTCTGCACTGTTATCAAAAAAATCATTAACACAAAATTGATGTAAAATTATATTTGGCTTAATCATTTCAAAATATTTTGTAAGCAATATATAGTGTTGAACAGTACCGAAACCCCCTGTGCCCATTACAAACCATTCTAAATTTAAATTATTTTTATCAAAAATTTCTTTAATTATATTGTAATACATTTTATCATTTGATGCGTAAGGACCTCCAGTTGCAGAGTCACCTATTACTATGATCTTTTGATTTTTACTTTCTATATTTCCAAATTCTCTAAAATCTCTCATTGATGAAGATTTGTACTCGACATTATATTTATTTCTTTTGATAGTTTCTTGAGAAAAATTTACATCTGCATTAGGTTTAATGGTCCAACCTAATTCATCATCTTCAATTACTATTGATTTTTTATTCATAATTTTTTCAAGACTAAAATCAAAAATTAAAATTATTA
>CACDMG010000011.1 GCA_902553845.1 uncultured Pelagibacteraceae bacterium | reverse complement strand
TCCAGTTTGATCAACTATTGCTACAACTGAAGGTTCATTAAGTACAACACCTTGGCCTTTCACAACAACAAGTGTATTTGCTGTACCCAAGTCTATTGCCATATCTTGGCTCCAAATTTTTTTTACTCTATCAAATATTCCCATCTATATTCCCCTTACTTTTTCGTTTTCTTGCTCCATTGGAGCAGTTTTATCTCTTTTAATGATCATTTTGTTCAAGGCAGCAATATATGCATTCGCCGACGCAACTAATGTATCTGTATCTGCAGCTTGACCAACTGTTGTTTTGCCATTTTCCTCAATACGAACACTTACAGTGGCTTGCGCATCTGTACCTTCTGTCACAGCATGTACTTGATACAATTGTAAATTAACATCATGTGGAAATAAGTTTTTAATACACTTAAATATAGCATCAACTGGTCCATCACCAGTTTCTGAGGCTGATTTAATTTGTCCATCTATATCTAGTTTCATTTCAGCTTTTTGAGGCTCCCCTGTTCCAGCAAAAACTTTTAAAGATTTTAAGATAATTTTATTAGCTTTATTATCTGTGACCAAACTGTCATCTACCAATGCAATAATATCCTCATCATAAATATGTTTTTTCTTGTCTGCTAAAATTTTGAATTTTCCAAATGCATTTTCAATTACATCATCAGTCAAATCTGCATAACCAAGACTAATCAATTTATCTTTAAAAGCATGCCTTCCAGAATGTTTTCCCATAACTAATGAGGTTTGTTTTACTCCAACGCTTTCAGGTGTCATAATTTCATAAGTATTTCTATTTTTTAACATTCCATCTTGATGAATTCCTGATTCATGAGCAAAAGCATTTTTTCCAACAATTGCTTTATTAAATTGAACTGGAAAACCGGTAACATTAGATACTAACTTAGATGCTTTGCTTAATAGTGTTGTATTAATCCCTGTTTCATATGGCATTAAATCATTTCTTGTTCTGATAGCCATTACAACTTCTTCTAAAGCTGCATTACCTGCTCTCTCTCCTATGCCATTAATTGTACATTCTATTTGTCTTGCACCAGCTTGTACACCAGCTAAAGAATTTGCAACTGCTAAACCTAAATCATTATGACAATGTGTAGATAGAATAGCTTTATCAATGTTTGGAACTTTATTTAACAAAGTTTCAATAATTTTTGTAAATTCAGATGGAACTGTATAGCCAACTGTATCTGGAATATTTATTGTTGATGCTCCAGATTTTATTGCAAGTTCTACAGTTTTACACATATAATCCATATCCGTTCTAGTTCCATCTTCACAAGACCATTCAACATCATCTGTTAAATTTCTAGCATACGTAACATGTTCCTTTATTGACTCATAAACTTGTTCAGGCGTCTTATTGAGTTTATGTTTCATGTGAAGAGGGCTTGTTGAAATAAATGTATGAATTCTAAATCTAGGTGCATGTTTTAATGCCTCGTAACATCTATCAATATCTTTTTTTGAATGTCTTGCTAATCCGCAAGGAATAGATTTTTTTAAAACTTTACTGATTGCAGAGACTGCCTCAAAATCACCTGGAGATGCAATTGGAAAACCTGCTTCAATAACATCAATACCCAATTCGTCAAACACTCTTGAAATTTGAATTTTTTCTTCAAGACTCATAGATGCTCCTGGTGACTGTTCACCATCACGCATCGTTGTATCAAATATAAAAACTCTATCTTTATTAGCCATAACTATAAAAATTTGGAAAACTTATAATACAATCTATATTAGAAATTGCAAAATATTTATGAAAATAAAACTTAAAATTAACTCTTATCGCTATCTACAAGTTTCTTTTTGCCAATCCAAGGCATCATAGCTCTTAAATTTGCACCAACTTTTTCAACAGGGTGTTCTGCCAGTTTAGCTCTTGTTGCTAGAAAGTTTTTTTGACCATTTTTACATTCTTCCATCCACTGTTTTGTGAACTTCCCTGACTGAATATCATCCAAAACCTCTTTCATTCTTTTTTTTGTTTCTTCTTTATTTACAACTCTTGGTCCCGATTGATATTCACCATACTCTGCAGTATTTGAAATAGAGTAATTCATGTTAGCTATTCCACCCTCATAAATTAAATCAACGATTAACTTCACTTCATGAACAGTTTCAAAATAAGCCATTTCAGGTTCATAACCAGCTTCAACTAATGTTTCATATCCATTTTTAATTAATTCTACTAATCCACCGCATAAAACAGTTTGTTCACCAAATAAATCAGTCTCAACTTCATCTTTAAAAGTAGTTTCAATAATACCGGATCTTCCTCCACCAACTGCAGATGCATAAGACATCGCAAGATCTCTAGCTTTACCAGAACCATTTTGGTGAACAGCAAATAAACATGGCACACCGCCACCTTTTACGAATTCACTTCTAACTAAATGACCTGGTCCTTTCGGTGCAACCATAAACACATCAAGATCTTTTCTTGCTTTAATTAAATCATAATGAATATTCAAACCATGCGCAAAAGCAATCGACGTACCTTCTCTAACTCTTTGTTCAATATGATTTTTATAAATAGATGCTTGTAATTCATCTGGTGTTAAAACCATTACAACGTCAGCCCATTCTGCTGCATCTGATAAATTCATTACCTTTAAACCCTTTGACTCTGCTTTAGGAATACTTGAGGATCCATCTCTCAAAGCAACAACAACTTCTTTAACTCCACTATCTTTCAAATTTAATGCATGAGCATGTCCTTGGCTTCCATAACCAAAAATTGCAATTTTTTTATCTTTTATAAGATTTACATCTGTATCTTTTTCATAAAACATTTTCATAGTTTTCTCCTAAATAATTAATTAAAAATTTTATCTCCTCTTGTCATTGCCACTGCACCAGTTCTAGAAACGCTCACTAATCCAAATTTCTTTAAATTTTTAGTCATTTTGTCAATTTCTCTTCTTAATGCTGTAATTTGTATAACATTAGATTTTTTAGTTTTATCCAATATTACAGCATTATATTTTTTACAAGCACTAATAGCTTTTTTTATCTTATTAGTGTTTCCAACAACTTTAAATAAAGCCATTTCTTTAAATATTACTCCTTTATCATTTCTCTTAAAATCAGCGACCTTGTGAACTGGAACTAACTTCTTCAATTGAAGTTTTATTTGATCAATTACTTGTGGTGTACCTGTGGTCACAATAGTTATTCTTGAAATATTTTTTTTTGCATCTACTTCTGCTACAGCTAGAGACTCAATATTATATCCTCTACCAGAAAATAATCCTACAACCCTTGCTAAAACACCTGCTTCATTATCAACCCAAACAACAATTATGTGAGTATCTGTTTTTTCTTTTTTTGTAGAAACACTGTATGCTGATTTTGGATTAGCCATGATTATACTAATGCTTTTCCTTTGCCAGTAATTTTATTTTCCTCTTTTTCACTAGGCCCCAGTATCATTTGATTATGAGGTTTGCCAGACGGTATCATAGGAAAACAATTTTCATTTGGGTCCACACGACAATCAAAGATGACTGGTCCATCATATTGAACCATTTCTTTAATCTTTTCATCAAGATCACTCGGTTTGTCTGCCATAATACCTTTACAACCATAAGCTTCTGCCAATTTAATAAAATCAGGTAAAGCCTCTGAATAACTCTCTGAATAATTTTTTTCATGAAGCAATTCTTGCCATTGTCTTACCATTCCCATGTATTGATTATTCAAGATAAAAATTTTAATAGGCAAGTTATATTGAACCGCAGTAGACATTTCCTGCATAGTCATCAAAACTGAAGCTTCTCCAGCAATATCAATTACTAATTTTTTTGGATGAGCAATTTGAACCCCAACAGCAGCTGGTAATCCATAACCCATTGTGCCCAATCCTCCAGAAGTCATCCATCGGTTAGGTTTATTAAACTTATAATGTTGAGCAGCCCACATTTGATGTTGTCCAACTTCAGTTGTAATAAATGTATCTTTATTTTTAGTGAGCTCATAAAGTCTTTGAACAGCATGTTGCGGTTTAATATTTGTATCACTATTTTTAAAATTCAATGAGTTTTTTGTTCTCCATTTTTGAATTTGTTCCCACCACTTTGATATTTTTTGTTTATTTGATTTTTTCAAATCAATTTTTTTACTTTTTAGAGTTTTATTAATACTTTTAATTACATTATTAACATCTCCAACTAATGCTAAATCAACTTTAATAATTTTATTTATTGAGGATGGATCAATATCTATATGTACCTTTTTTGAATTGGGTGAAAATTCATCTATCTTACCTGTTATTCTATCGTCAAATCTTGCACCAACATTAATTAATAAATCACAATCGTGCATAGCATTATTTGCTTCATACGTTCCATGCATACCGAGCATTCCTAAAAATTGATTATCATCCCCAGGATATGCTCCAAGACCTTGCAATGTTGAAGTTATGGGAAAACCAGTCAGCTGTACCAACTCTCTTAATGACTCACTTGCCTCTGGACCAGAATTTATTACTCCACCACCAGAATAAAAAATTGGTTTTTTTGATTTGTTCATCAAATCTATTAACTTGTTAATATCATTTTGAGAAAAATGATTTAAAGATTTTCCATTTAATTTTTTTTCAGTTTTTGGTTTTGAATAATTTATTTTAGCAAATTGAATATCTTTTGGTATATCTACTAGTACAGGTCCTGGCCTTCCAGTTGTTGCAACTCTAAATGCTTCATGAAGTATTTTAGATAAATCTTTAATATCTTTTACTAACCAATTATGTTTTGTGCATGGTCTAGTAATTCCTGTTGTGTCACATTCTTGAAATGCATCAGTACCAATCAAATGTGTTGGCACTTGTCCTGAAATACAAACCAGTGGAACGGAGTCCATGTACGCATCAGTCAAAGCTGTTACAACATTAGTGGCACCTGGTCCAGAAGTTACTAAAACTACTCCTGGTTTTCCAGATGATCTTGCATAACCTTCTGCTGCATGTCCTGCTCCTTGTTCATGTCTGACTAAAATATGTTTTATTGAAGAATGATTTTTTAACTCATCATATATTGGTAGAACAGCTCCTCCTGGATAACCAAAAATGAATTCTACGTCTTGATCTTCAAGACATTTGAATACGATTTCAGCTCCAGAATATAATTTAGACATTCATGCAATCTAGCTGAAGTTGTGCTAATTGGTCAAGACTAAGTCGAAGATTTCTAAATTTTTTTTAAAAATTGATTCAGGTTATTTGACTTTATCTTGTTCCAGTCTGACATGTGGCCCCTACTCCATGTCACCTGTCTTTTAGCATATTGCCTAGTCTTTATTGATATTTTATCGATTAATTCTGAAATTTGAATTTTTTTGTTAATAAATTCTCTTATCTCACTTATTCCAATAGCTTTTGATGCGCTATTGTTTTTTGAAACTTTAAGCTTAACAAACTTCTTCACCTCTAAAATTGCTCCTCTATCAATCATTTCACTAGCTCTCGAGTTAATTCGCTTAATTAGCTCATCTCTTGGAAAATCAATGTAGATTTTATAAAAATCTCTTTGCTCATATTTTGATTTGGTATTTTTAAACCATTCATACATAGATTTTTTTGTAAATGATTTAATTTCATAAGCTCGAATTACTCTTTGTGTGTCCAGGGGATTTAAATAATTTTTCACTAAAGGATCTAATCTTATTAATTTTAAAAAAAAATTTTTTGATCCAATTTTCTTATGTAAAGATCTAATTTTATCTCTATATTTTATTGGAATATTTGGAATTCTAACTAAGCCATCAGTTAAAGCTTTAAAATATAAACCTGTGCCCCCAACCAAGATTGGTACTTTTTTTCTTTTCTTAATATCAGAGATATTTTTATAAGCTAGTTTTAACCAACTACCTGTTGAAAATTTTTTTTTTACATTTTGAAATCCATATAGATAATGTTTGATCTTTTTATAATCTTTTTGATTAGGTCTGGCTGATAAAATCTTTAATTCTTTATAAACTTGCATGCTATCTGCATTAATAATTTCACCATTTATTTTTTTGGCTAAATTAACAGCAAATTTAGATTTTCCTGAAGCTGTTGGACCATAAATTAAAATAATTTTGGATTTTAAATCCATATATTAGTCTAATTTAATACCAATATATCTTCTTTGATTTTGGCTATTATAGATTACTAACAGAATAGTTTTTTGATTACTTTCTAATACTTTCTTAACTGCCTGATTTAAATCCTCTGAACTTTTGATTTTTTTCTTTTGTGCCTCTAAGATTATACTATTAACTTCAATTGAATTAGCTAAAGGACTATTGTTGTCAATTTGAGTAATAACTAAACCAGAAGTTTGATTTGGTAAGTTTCTTGTCTTTATATCCTCTCTTGAAAGTTTTCTTACAGTTATTTTTAAGCTTTCAATTTTTTGTTCTTCAAGAGGGGTATTTTTTTCAGCAACTTTAAAATCCTCTGAGGTTTCAAGTCTTCCAAGTGTAATAGTTTTAGTAATTTCTTTTTTATTTCTCCAAATTTTAACTTTAACTTTTTTTCCAACTGCAGTTCTTGCAACTATAATTGGAAGTTCTTTCATTTCTTGAATTCTTTCTCCATTAAATTCGAGAATAATATCACCTGCTTTTACTCCTGCTTTTTCTGAAGGACTATTTGGTGCTACACTTGCAACAAGAGCTCCTATTGGTTCATCTAAATTTTCGACTTCAGCAATCTCTTTTGTAACATCTTGAATTCTAACTCCAAGCCATCCTCGTTTAGTTTCACCAAACTCAATTAACTGATCAATGACAATCTTTGCACTATTTGAAGGTATTGAAAAACCAATTCCAACATTTCCGCTTCTGCCTAAGATAGCAGTGTTAATTCCAATGACGTCTCCATTCATATCAAATAAAGGTCCTCCTGAATTTCCAGAATTAATTGAAGCATCTGTTTGGATGTAATCTTCATACCTGGATAATCCAATTGATCTATTTCTTGCTGAAATTATTCCAGAAGTTACTGTTCCACCTAAACCAAATGGATTTCCTATAGCTATTACCCAATCACCAATCCGAGCTTTATCTGAATCTCCAAATTTAACGGGAATAAATTTATCTTTAGTGTCTAATTGTAAAACAGCAATATCTGAAAGTGGATCTGCACCAATAACTTTTGCATTGAATTTTTTTTCACCATTTACTTGTACTACAATATCTTCAGCACCATCAATTACATGATTATTTGTTACAACGATTCCTTTCTCATCAATTATAAATCCTGAACCTAAAGCTGAGGATTGTCTTTCTTGTGGTGTCCCAAATTCTTTAAACATATCACCAAAAGGTGATCCTGGAGGAAATTCAAAACCTGGAAATGGATTACTTCTTGAAACTACTGTTTGAGTCGTAGAAATATTAACAACAGATGGCATTAATCTTTCTGCTAAATCGGCAAATGATCCTGGAATACTTTGAGAGTTAGAATTTAGGTTAAAACTAAAAATAAATAAGAAGGATAAAAGAAATATTTTAACTTTTGTCATGATCAGTTCATTTTAAAATAAATTATGATAAATCCTATAATCATAAAAATTAATCCACCTGTTCTTAATTGACTATCGCTTATAAATTCTAATTTTTTTAACATATTTTTCATTTTTGATGGAAATATGGCATACAAAATACCTTCAATGAATAGGAATAGACCAAATGCAATGATCAATTCTTTCATAAAAAATTATTCTGTTTGGGGCTTTATATTTCCAAAGAATTTAAAGAACTCACTGTCTGGTGATAATATCAAAGATGTTTCTCCACCAATTAATGCTTTTTCATAGGCTTGCATAGCTCTATAAAATGCAAAAAACTCAGGATCTTGTCCAAAGGCATTGGCAAAAATTTTATTTCTTTGACCATCTCCTTCACCTTTCATGATCTCTGATTTCTTTTGGGCATCTGCCAGAATCACTGTTACCTCTTTATCAGCGGTTGATGTAATAGTAACTGCCATCTCAGCACCACGTGCTCTAAATTCTTTTGCCTCTCTTTCTCTTTCAGTCTGCATTCGTCTAAAAATAGCATCACTATTTGCCTGAGGAAGGTCAGCTCTTTTAATTCTTACATCAACAATTTTAATTCCAAAATTTTCAGCTTCTGTATTTACACCTTCTTGAATTAAAGCCATTTGTTTGGTTCTATCCTCTGAAAGAAGCGTTTGTAATTCTTGTTGACCTAAAACATTTCTTATTCTTGAATTTATAATTGTTGCTAATCTTGATCTTGCAACTCTTTCATTTCCAACAGATATATAAAACTTAAGAGGGTCTACTATTTGAAATCTTGCAAATGCATCAACAATTAATCTTTTTTGATCTGATGCAATTACTTCCTCTGGTGGAGTATCTAAATTTAAAATTCTCTTATCCAAATATACAACGTTTTGAATAAATGGAATTTTAAAATTTAGTCCAGGTTTTAAAATTATTCTTTTTGGATCTCCAAATTGGAGTACAATAGCCTGATTAACTTCTTTAACGATAAATATTGAAAAGAAAGCTGTTGCAGCTATTGCTATAATTATTCCAGCTATAATTTTTCCAACGTTCATGCTAATTAGTCACTTTCTTCTTTTGTAATTCAGGTAATGGTAAATATGGAACTACCCCTGATCCTGCATTTTTTTCAATTATCACTTTATCAATATCTGCTAATACTTTTTCCATTGTTTCTAAATACATTCTTTCCTGGGTTACAGCTTTGGCATTTTTGTACTCATTATAGATTGCTAAAAATCTGCTAGCTTCACCCTCAGCTTTTGCAACTACTTCTTTTTTGTAAGCCTCTGCAGCTTGTAAAATCTTTTGCGCTTCTCCTCGAGCTCTTGGTATCACATCATTAGCATACGCCTCTGCTTCGTTTTTTGATCTCTCCATATCTGCTCTTGCGGCCTGAACATCTCTAAAAGCATCAATAACCTGATCAGGTGGGTCAGCTTTTTGTGTTTGAACTTGTGTAATTTGAATTCCACTAGTGTATTCATCTAAAATTTTTTGTATAATTTCTTGTGTGTCAGTCTCAATAACTGACCTACCCTCTGTCAAGATTGGTTGAATATCAGATCTTGCAATTACTTCTCTCATTGCAGTTTCAGCTGCAGCTTTTACAGTTCCTTCTGGATCTTGTATCTTAAATAAAAAATTACCAGCATCTTTTATTACCCAAAATACAGAGAAATCTATGTTTACAATATTTTCATCTCCAGTTAGCATTAAACTCTCTTGAGGAACATCTGCAACACCACCTGATGAGGAAAAACCACTGTCTCTCTCAGATCTAAAACCAATATCAATTCTGTTTACTTTTGTTACTTTTGGAGTTAATACACTCTCAACTGGGAATGGGATATGATAATTTAATCCTGGTTGCGTAGTTTTTACAAACTTTCCAAATCTTAAAACAACACCTTGTTCATCAGGTAATACTCTGTAAAGTCCACTTGCAAGCCATACAAAACCTAAGATTATTAAAACTAAAATCGCTTGTTTCCCACCAGAAGAACTACCACCTGGTAAAAATTTTTTAATTTTTTCTTGAAATTCTTTTATGATTTTATCAACATCTGGTGGCGTGGGACCTCTTCCAGATCCATTTCCATTACCTCCGCCTGGGGGTGTTCCCCAAGGACTTCCACCTCTTTGTTGAAAATCGTCAGACATACATTATCTATATAGTGTCTTATTTATCAAAAACAAGTTAAGATCTATTTATGTCCGATAAAAAGCCTGAACTTAGTGCCGCAATGAAAAGTAAAGTGGAACCAAAGGTTTTTAAAAAAAATCCTATAATAGGAACAAAATTTACTATCGCTATTTCCAGTGCTAAGGGAGGTGTGGGAAAATCTACGTTTGCCACAAATCTTGCTCTAGCACTTAAAAAAATTGGATGCAAAGTTGGATTATTAGATGCTGATATATATGGACCCTCTATACCAAAAATGTTTGGTATTGACGAAAAACCTAAAAGTGATGGTCAAAAATTAGAGCCAGTAAATAAATATGGCATTCAGTGTATGTCGATTGGATTTCTAACTGATCAACAAACGCCTATGATTTGGAGGGGTCCTATGGTTACAAGTGCGATTAAAACATTTACTCAAAAAGTAAATTGGAAAGATTTAGATTTTATAATTGTAGATATGCCACCAGGAACTGGAGATACACAGTTGACATTCTCACAGGAAATAAAAATGGATGGAGCAGTAATAGTATCAACTCCTCAAGAAGTAGCATTGTTAGACGTAAAAAGAGGTATCAAAATGTTTGATAAATTAGGAGTAAAGATATTAGGCCTTATAAATAATATGAGTCATTTTATTGCAGAGGATGGTAAAAAATATAATATTTTTGGTGGTGATGGAGTACTTAAAACTGCTAAAGAGTTTAAAAAAGATTTTTTAGGCGAAATTCCAATCAATCCAGAGGTAGGGAAATCAGGTGATGAAGGAATGCCAATTGTTGAAAAATATCCAAATCATGAAATTTCAAAAAAATATTTAGAATTCGCAGAAAATATCAAAAAGATATATCTATAAATGTTATTAATCAAAATTATAAAATGGTTTGCTAAACTATTAAACATAATATTAGTTTTATCCTTTATTTTTATTACTTTAATAATCATATTTGTTGTTAATTCTAAAGACTATTCAATAAAACACGAAAGAAAAAATTTAAGAAATATTATTAAATCTGGAACTGTAAGAAATAATTTACTTAATGACTATAATGAAGTTTTTATTCCAGAAACTCAATTTCAAAAATTTAATTATAAAAAAATTAAATTAGACTTTCTCACACCTAAGGAGTCAACTTTTTTTTACTCAAGACATTACACTTTTTTTATTGAAGAAAAAAATGAGGAAATATTCTTCATAACCCAAAAAGGTAACTTATTTTTTGCAAAAAAAAATGAACTTAATTCAGACAAGATTGATTTCAAAAAAATTCCAACTAATCTTACAGATCAAAGAATTTTAGATATGAAAATTTTCAAAGAAAATTTGTATATCTCTGTTTTAGTTAAGACTGGTAATAATTATTATATACTAATAAAAAAGTCTAAAATTGATTTAAAAAAATTAGAGTTTGAAACAATTTTTACAAGTCCAAGTGACAAGTGTATTTCAAATGTAACTAATGGAGGGAAAATAGAATTCATACAAATAGAAGGAAAAAATAAAATATTATTAAGTGCATCATCTGTAATTAACATTCATGACAAGAATCAAACAACACTTGACTCACAAATTAATGAAAATATTTGTGGAAAAATTATTTTAATCGATTTAAATAAATCAACTTTCGAAATATATGCTAAGGGTTTAAGAAATGTTATAGGTTTATATTCAGATAATAATGTTACTCTGGCAACTGATAACGGTCCATTTGGAGGTGATGAGATAAATAAAATTGAAAAAAACAATAATTTTGGATGGCCTATTTCCTCTTATGGAGAAAAATATTTTAAAAATAAATCATTAGAAGGTGAAGATTATAAAAAAGATCATTACTTAGAAGGTTTTATTGAACCTATATATGCATTTGTTCCCTCGATTGGAATTTCAGAAATAATTAAGTTACCTAACTCTTTCAGTAATACTTGGCAAAATAATTTTTTGATAGGTTCTTTAAATGGGAAATCATTATACAGAGTCAAATTTGATGAAAATTTTAATAAATTAATCTATAGCGAAAAAATATTTGTTGGCGATAGAATCAGAGATATACTTTACCTAAATAATCAAAAAAAAATAATTATGGCTCTTGAACATTCCGGCTCTATTGGGATTATAAGCAAAAATAACTAAATCATGAATTTTTCTAAATTTAAATATGCATATTCAAGAGATGGAATGACTGGATTCACTAACATTTTACTCTCAAAGATTGGTTTGAAATTTCGATTTAAAAGTGGTCTTCAAAAAAGAATAGACTGGGTAACAAATTCAATTATCAAAGAGACAGATAATGTGGTTGCATCTGGGATTTATAAAGGAATGAAAATTGGTGATAATAAGTGGAGAGAAAACGACTTATCATCTAAATTACTAGGATTATATGAAAAATGTGTTCAAAATAAAATTAAAGAAATTCAAAATGATATTTCATTAAAAAAAGATTACCTAATTAATATCGGCAGTGCAGACGGTTATCATCTAATTGGTTTATTAAAAAAAGGTTTATTTAAACAAGCTGTCGTATTTGAAAAAGAAAAACATATTCTTGAAAGTTTAAAAAGTAACGTTCAATTAAATAATATTGAAAATGAAATTATGTATTTTCATGAAGCTAATGAAAATTTTATAAAATTGAATCTTACAAATTTAGAATTAAAAGATTGCTTTTTTTTAATTGATATTGAGGGAGATGAATTTAAAATTTTAACAATTGAAAATTTAGAATTATTAAAAAATTCAACCATTATAATTGAATTCCATCCTAAAAATTATTCTGAAAACGAAATATTTTTAAATAATCTCAAAAAATTTTTTGAATTAGAATTTGTGTCTAAAGAATTAGATAATTTAGAAAATTTTAAGTTTCTAGAAAGATTTTCAGACATTGATAGAATGTTGGCTGCTAATGAAGATAGAACATTTTTACAAAATTGGATTTTTTGTAAACCAAAAAAATGAAAAAAAAAATTGCAGTTTTATTATCTGGATTAGCAAGATGTGAAGAAGAAAATTTTAAATTTCTAAAAAATCTGTTTAAAGATTATGATTTTAAGATTTTGCCATTGATATGGAAAAATCAAAAAAATCTAGATTCATTTAAGAGAATTTATTTTTTAGAAGATATTAAAGAAATTGAACAGAATAATTGGTCTTACGAAATATCAAAGATTAAGTATGTTTTTGGTGAAGAAAATAGAAGTTATAAATTAGAAAATATTTTTCATATGTGGCATTCAATTGAAGAAAACACAAAGTATTTAGAAAATTACAGTATAAAAAATAATATTAATTTTGACTATGTTTGTAGATTTAGAGGTGATTTATATTCAAAAAGTAAAAATTTTGATATTTCAAAATATATTAATAAAATAAATAATAATGAAATTATTTTTCCTGAAAATTTTCACAGTAGAGGTTTAAATGATTTATTTTTTATAACAAATTTTAAAACTTTTTTAAAATTCAAAGAATGTATTGAATATCTTAAAATTTTCATTAATGAATCTAGGCCTTTAAGTTCAGAATATTTTTTTTATCATTTCATCAGAAATAAATCTATTAAAATAAAAATTATAAAAAATTTCAAAGTAAATTTATTTGGAGAAGAAAATAAATCTCATGAAAATTATACGCTCCAACCAACAAAAAAAGCCTACATTCCTTTGATAGATAAAATTCATTTAAAATATATCAAATACAAATTAAGATTTTTAAAAAAATTTAATTTTTAAAACTTCTTAATCATTTTTTTTATTTATAAGAAATTCAGTAATTATCTCTTTATTAGTTGATAGCTCTTCGGGAGTATTGATTGAAAAAATTTCAACTATTGGGTAATGAAGTATTTTTTTATTATCCAAAATATACTCATTGTAAACCTGACTTACGTAAAATTCATTTTTTACTCTAATATTCTTATTAATCATTAAGTTGGTATAATGTTCAAATTCAGATGTCTTTTTAAAATAGTAACAGCCTGTATTTCCAAATGAACTAACAACTTCTTTTTCTTTTGTTCTTGAAACAGTGCTCATGTCGTCTTGTAATTCCACATATGAAAAACCAGGATTTTTTGTAGGAACAGTTACTAATACTCCATCATTTTTTTTTCTTTTAACGAATTCTAAAAAATTTTTTTTTGACCAATTCATTACTTGATCGCAATCTTTGACTATCAAGGGTAAATCTTTATTTGTTTCATTCAAACCAAGAAGCACAGTGCAAGCTGCACCTTCAGTATCTTTTTTGATTGGTATGATTTTATATTTAATTTTTTTTAATTTTAAAATTTCATCAAAATTGTTGTCTTTTATGTGCTCCTCTCTAATCAAAAAATAAAAATTTGCCTGTTCAAAATTAACACTATCAACTACATGAGATATAAATGGCTTAGAATTAATTTGAATAAGCGGTTTTGGTGTTTTTATTCCTTTTTCTAAAAATCTTTGGCCTTTTCCTGCCATTGGAATAACAATATTAATCATCTATATAACCCCATTTATCTATGGCTTCATTATATTCTTTATAACTTGATGAATCTCTTATTTTTTGTTGATTTAAATCAAAAGCCTGTCGCATTGCTTTTGCACCTGCTATAGTTCCGCCTGGATGTCCATGTAAGGAACCCCCTAAGCTCATCATAACCTCTTTTCCAAAGTTTTTTACAGTTGAGTCAACTAAGCCTGGATGACTTCCACACGAAAAAGATGGAACTGTTTTTTTGAACCCTAAATCATGAGTAGAGGTTAAAATTGACATCCACTCTGAAAGATCATTTTTTGTATCAGACAAATAACCACCCCACATACCAGCATGAATAAAATCAGCACCAGATATTCTTGCTAATTTTAAAAGAACTGTCCAAGATATTGAATAAGCGTTGTTTTTATCAGTTAAAACTCTATCTCCACTTTTTTGATAATGCATTGCGATATCAAAATCAAAACTTCTTAAATATTTGTACATTTGAAGACCAGACCAAATATTCAAGTGATAAGCTTTTACATTATTTTTAACTAAAAATTCTATTCTATCTAAAAGGTAAGGTAAGTCTGAATTGACACAAGGAGCATAAAAAACTTCTTTGTTCAATTTTGCAGCTTCATTTTGAACTACATCATTTACGATTTTTACTCTATCTTCAAATGGACAGCATGATGGATTTCCTAATATTTCATCCTCTTTTATAAAATCCACACCACCTTTTACCATGTTAGCACAGACTTCTTTAAGTGTTGCTATATCTAGTCCAGTTTTTGGCTTTACTATGCCACCCAATAAAGGTCTATTTTCACAATTAGTTCTTTTTTTAATCTCATCCATACCAATTTTTGGACCTTTAAAATTTTTTAAAAAAACTTCTGGGATTTCGACATCAGTCAATCTACATCCTAAAATTACTTCAATATCCATTTGGCCACCCATTAAAGCACATGTTAACTGAGTTATGCCATCTCGCTCTAAATCAAAATTTTTAATTGGAAAAGCAATTTTAACAACACCCTCTTTTTTATTTTTTAAATTTTCAGGATGGTCTAAAATTACTGAAAGATGATTTTCTAGCAATTCTACTGTTTCGCTATCTAATCTTACATTAGGATTCCCTATTGACTGACCAATAGCGATACCTTCAGCAGCTTTAAGCATGTCATTACTTTTGACATAATATTTTGCAATAAAATAATTAGATTTATCGACACTTGCATTAAATAAGAAATTATCAAATTTTTTTTCCATATATATTTAATATTTGATTAACCTACAATTTTCATAAAAAGATTTTATACTATTGACACTTCCTAATGAGGCCACAAATTCACAATTATAACCTTTAACCTTATATTTTTTTTTTATCATTTCATTATATACCAAACTAATCATATATTTCCCATTAGAAGATTTTTTTTTATTTTTTATCATTAAATCACAAAAATAAAAAAAATCTTTTGCTTTTTTAAAATAGCTAATGCAACCAGTAGAATTTGTTGAAATAGGTTTTTTATCTTTTTCAGATATTTTTTTAATATTATTTTTTGAGTCCATTATTGCATATCCTCTATTAAAATATAGTGATTGAAATATTGGTATACATCCATCAAAACTTTTTTTTAGGCAATGTTCATAAAATTTCTTTAGATCTAAATATTGATCCAAAAGATCAATAAAGATGGGTTTATCTAATGAAATCAATTTTTTAATTTTCATAACAGTTTGCGGAGAACCTTCTGTAAATTCATCTAGTAAATGAAATCTAATTTTTTTTCCAAGTGCTTTGGAAATATTTTTTACAAGACCATATTTTTTTTCATGATTTTTATTTAAAATAAATAAACCTTTTGATAAATCATATGGTCTAGATAGCTGAACCCATTGTATCAATTTTTTATTATTTATATTTAGTAAAAGTTTGTGATTACCAAGTTTTGAAAATTCAAAATTTGGACCAGCAACAGGTATTATTAGCTGAATTTCTTTTTTCACTTTTTTCTTAGTTGTTGTACTTTTCTTTTATATTCTATAATAAAATCTGAACATATACCTTTGTAATTTAAAGAATTATCAAATTTTTTTGTATATTCTGGAAGAACATAAATACTTTTATTTTTATCAAGCTTTGTACCTGGATAATTCCAAAAAAAACCTTTACTGGTAAATATAACTTTATCTTTTTCGTGCCAAAAATAATTCAATCGAGAATTTTGAAGTGCATAAAAACATTCGAGATTTTTTGCATGAATCCAAAATTTTTTATTTTTAAGAAAGCTTCTTTTAACTTCATACAAAGGTTTATCATGACCTAAAAAAAATTTTTTTTTAGTGAACCATAAATCTATTTCAACATCGAAATTTTTTTTTAATGCTTTATTAATATACTCAATTTTATTTTCTTCTTTTTTATTTGGTCCATTTAAATTTCCTCTATGAGATATAAAATACATCAGACTAATTTGTTTTGTAGATCAAAGGCCTCCATCAATTCATTCCATTCTCTTTTTGATAAGCCGGAATCTTCCATAGATACATTTTCTCCTTTAATTAATTTTTGTAAAACTAATTTGCCTTTAGCAGAAACTTCTGTCCCTCCTACTCTGTAATCCATAAATGCATCATAAGTAATTGGTACCCATTTCCTCAAAGTTTCCAACATAATATCTGCATAAACTCTTATCTCGTACTGGGCATGATGGTCTGCACGAAGTCTTAAAAAATTCATTAGATTTAATAAATCAGTTTTCCAATACCATTGGGTATAAGTATTTAAAGTTAAATTCATTCTTGCTAATTCTCTTGCTAAACCTTTTTTGCTATCATTAATGGTTGATCCATCATATCGTTCATTTAACATTGTTTCATAATTTTCATAAGTTCTCTCAGCATCATTTTTTAAAAGCTCTAAAACTTCTCTTGCTTGACTTCCCTCTAAAACATCTCCTCTTCCTTGTCTATTACTTATAGATTGAACAGCTAAATTTTCTGGAGACGGCAAATAAAATTCTTTATCTAAAATAGAATATCTTGCAGAGTATTCATTCACGTTTGCAGTTCTGTGTCTTATCCATTGTCGTGCAATAAAGATTGGTAGTTTAATATGGTATTTAATTTCACACATTTCAAAAGGTGTACTATGCCAATGACGCATTAAATATTTAATTAGTCCTTTATCAGTAGAAACTTGTTTAGTCCCTTTTCCATATGAAACTCTCGCAGATTGAACTATAGATGTGTCATCTCCCATATAATCAATTACTCTAATAAAACCATGATCTAAAGCAGGAATAGCTTCATAAAGAATTTTTTCTAGCTCTGGTGCAGTAACTCTTTTTGTTTGATTATTTTGTGACTGTTGATTTTTAATTTCTGTTGATTGTTCTTTTGTTAGTTTCATGATTCTATTTATTTATTTTTTTCTATTTTAATCTTTATAAAGAAAAGTTTAATTAATCCAATTAAAGAATTTAAAATTAAACGAATATTAACTGAACTTTCACCTCTAGTTCTGTTAACAAAAATTGTCTCTATTTCTCCAATCTTAAATTTATGTAGACTAAGTTGTAAAAGGATTTCAGATAAAATTATAAAACCATCACCAATTTTTCCGCAATTTATTGTAATTAGCTCAGCTGCTGATCTAGAATAAAATCTAAATCCATTAGTATAATCATTTACTGGTATTCTAAGTAGTATTCTTGCTAAAAAATTTGACATTTTAGAAAAAATTCTTCTCGAAAGAGACCAGTTTATGATTTTACTTTTTTTTAGGTATCTACTACCAATTAAAAGATCTAGATTATTTTTTTTAAAAAAATTAATTTTTTCAACTAATTCATTTGGATGATGAGAAAAATCAGCATCCATTTCTACAAATATATCAAAATCTTTTTTCAGACTTTCTTTTAATCCAAAAATTACTGCTGATCCTCTTCCAAGCTTTTTCCCTCTATGAAAAAAATTTACATTTTTTTTTTCATTTAAAATTTTTTCAGAATAATCATCTTTAGAGTCATCAACTATAAAAATTTCTACATTTTTAAGATTTAAATTAATTTCATTAATTAAGTTCTCTAAATTTTCACTTTCATTAAATGAAGGAATTATAATTGCAATCTTAGTCATTTAAATTTTTTTAGCTCATGAAAAAAACTAATCTTTGGTTTCCATCCATATTTAATTAACTTTCTATTATTTGATATCATAAAAGATGATTTCATATTAGATTGTGTTTTAAGTTTAATTTTGTATTTTTTACAAAAAAATTGAGCTATTTTTAATAAACTAATTTTTTTTCCAGAACCAATATTTACTACTCCAACAAAATTTTTTTTAAGAATCATGTCTATAGCTTTACTAATATCCTCTATAGAAATAAAATCTCTATGATGGTTTAAATTATTCAAAAAAATTTGATTTTTTTTTGAATTTTTAATTTTTTGAAATAAATTTGGAACGACATATGAATTATCTTGTTTGATGTGGGTAAAACTAAAAATCCTACCAACACAAAAGTTTATTTTTTTTTTACTAAATTTTTTGATTAAATATTTTTCGGCTAGTAACTTTGTCTCTCCATACTTGCTGTAAGGCTTTAATTTATCTGTTTCTTTTATTTTATAAAATCTATTTGTATACTCATAAACATGAGAAGTTGACGAGAAAAAAAAATTTTTTGGTTTTTTTTTATATTTAATTATAGCATCTACTAAATTTTTAGTACCACTATAGTTTACTTTTTTAGAATATATAAAATTTTCTTTAACTTTAAATGTTGGGACTATAGCTGCTAAATGTATTACATAATCAAAATCATTTTTATATATCCACTTGTTGACATCTTTTTTTTTGGTTATATCTCCATTAAATTTTATAAATCTATATTTTAATTTTTTTTTTAAGAACGATCCTAAAACTCCTTTATGACCAGTTATTCCACATTTAATCATTTTATTTTATATCTAAAAGACATGTGGTTAATCTTTTTAAATCTTTGTTCGAAATTTTTTTTGTCGGCAATCCAATAAAAAATCCTCTATCCTCTATTTCTTGAGAATTTTTAAAATCTTTTTTTTTAAATTTAAGCTTATGTAATTTAATTGATGGCTGATTTACAAAATTACCACTTATGATAGGTCTAGTTTCAATCTTATATTTTTCTAATTTTTTTAGATATAAATTTTTTTTCTTGGAAAATCTTTTGTTTAGAAGTAGTGGAATGCTAAACCAGCTCGGACTCAAAAATTTATTTGCTTCAAAAAAAGAGAATTGATTATTCCATTTTTTAGATTTTTTCAATGATGATACTATTCTATCTCGATTAGACTTTCTTACACTCACCATTTTTTTTAATCTTTTTAATTGACTTAAAGCTATGGCGGCAGAAATATCTAATGGTCTTAAATTAAATCCTTGATTTATAAAATTAAAAGTATTTTTTTTGTTAGAAATCTCTCTATCCCAGCCATGTGCTCTAAGCGATTTTAAAATTAAATAATCTGATTTATTTTTACAGACTATCATCCCACCCTCGCCTGCAGTAAGTTGATGTGAATAGTAAAATGAGAATGTTGAAAAATCTCCATATGTACCAAGATATTTATTCCTATAAATTGAACCTAATGACTCACAATTATCCTCAACTAAATAAATATTTCTTTTGCGAGCAAAATTTCTTATTTTGTCTATATCAGAACAATTTCCAAGAACATTAATTAACATAATTGCCTTGGTCTTTTTTGTTATATTTTTTTTTATTATTTCAATACTTGGTGAAAATGTTTTTAAATCAACATCAATAAATTTAGGCTTCAATCCAGCTTGAATAATTGGCCATAAAGAAGTTGACCAACATAATGCTGGAATTAAACACTCATCACCTTGTTTTAAATTATTTTTCTTTAAAGGGTTTATTAGTGCAAAAAATGCCAATAAGTTAGCTGAAGATCCTGAATTTAACATTAAACAGTATTTTGTTTTAAAAAATTTTGAGAATTTTTTTTCAAATTCTTTTGTTTTAATTGACATAGTCAATCTCTTGCTTTTGATGACTTTTATCGCTGATTTTAAATCAGCTTTTGAAAAAGCATCTTCTAGAAGTGGGTATTTAAAAGACATCCTGTAATCTTCTTAATTTAATAAGCAAAGCTTTTTAACCATTTATAGAAAATAATATACAACATTAATATCAAAAAACTTACTATAGACATAATTTTTAAAAAATACCTAATATTATCCTCATAACTAAGAATTACTTTGTCATCTAATTCGCTATCATTATTTAATAGTAATAAAAAATTATCTAAATTTATAATATTCTTATTATTTGATATCCAATTTTTATCAAAAATAAATGGAGTTACAGGGTAGTTATTTTTTTCAATATCCTTAAAAATAAACACACCATTCGAAAGTCTCAGTAATTTGTGATTACTAAAATCAAATAAATTTTTGTTTTTTAATAGACAATCTAACTTTGAATCCTCATTAATCCATTTTCCATTTATTAGAGTCCTTACTTTACAATTTTCCATTGAAGTTTTCAGTTTATCAATATTATCTCTATGAATTGAATAATTGATAACCTTTCTTTTTATTAAATATAAATCATCATAAGAAGTTTTTATTTTTTTTGCAATTTGAGAAATATTTTCTTGAAGATATTGAAGTTCATTTTCAGCTATAAGCAAAAAATTTATTTTAAACAAATCTAAAAAAAAATCATTATTAATAAATTCATAATGTGAATTTATATAACCTTTCATTATATTAAACTCGTCTCCAAATTCTTTTTTTGAGGTATATTTAAAATATCCATTAAATGGAGCTAAATTAAATTTAATTAAATCAGTGACAGCAAATAACCCATCGTCTTCAAGATTGTACATTTCAGAAAATAAATTTGGGCTTAAATAAATTCTA